>DHHG01000300.1 GCA_002403175.1 Syntrophaceae bacterium UBA4778
CTTCGATCGGGCTTACATGAAGGAAACGACTAAGGATCATAAAAAAGATATCAAAGCTTTTGAAAAGGAAGCAAACAAAGGACAGGATCCGGATCTCAAATCATTTGCATCAAAAACACTGCCTGTGCTGAAGGAACATGAAACCATGGCCAAAAATTTGAAGGAAAGCGTTTAGAAAGAATTATGAATTAATAATCCAGGAGGTGAAGTAATGAAAATATTTATGGTTTGCTGTGCAATAGCAGCATTGCTTTTCTCACCTGCATTAGGATTGACGCAAGGCGCATCGGGTGGCTCGTCTGGGACATCATCAGGCGCTACTCCCGGATCACCGAGTATGGGTCAGCCCAGTGGAGGAGATACAGGAACTTCCGGCGTACAGAGCGGGGATTCAGGTATGAGCGGATCAGCTGGAACCAGTTCCGGTGTATATGGCACAACTCCGGGTAGCACCAGCCCAAGTTCAGGAGATACAGGGACTGGTATGCAGAACGGGAGCTCAGGTATGAGCGGATCGTCTGGAGGTACAGCCCCCAGTGCTCCGAGTGGTAGTAGCTCCAGTTCAGGAGACATGGGAACTATGCAGGGCGGGAGTTCAGGGATGAGTGGGTCGGCAGGAGCGGGTACAGGTGAAGCCCCTTGTCCTCCGGGCAGCAGCAGCCCCAGCTCGGGAGAGACAGGAGCTGTGACGGGAATGGAAAGAGGTAGTTCAGGTATGGGCGGATCAGCTGGAACCAGTTCTGGTATGGAGACACCTCCGAGCGGTAGTAGCTCCAGTTCAGGAGAGACAGGAACGACGGATATGCAGGGCAGTTCAGGTATGAGTGGATCCTCATCCAGTGATTCGGGCACGAGCTCATCCGATATGAATTCTGGCTCGAATTCCGGAGATACCGGGACAAACGGGATGGATCAACAGGATAATAGTAAATCCGGCTCAAGCAGCTATTAGAACAGGTTTGAAATCAGGTCAATCATGAAGATAAGTTCAGGAAATAGGGATATGGGTTTACGTGATTACCTATATCCCTATTCCATTTGTGAGCGGTAAACAATGAATCTATCTGAACAATAGATTTGGGAATGATCCCGTCAAATCTCTTATCAGTTTGTCGTAGTCACGATCAGGAAATTCATAATTTTTGGAAAGATTCTCATCTATCGACTTACCGGCAACAAATTTTTGAATGATATATTTCTCTCCGGGGCCGATAAACTCTGCTATTTCCCGGATGTCTTCCCCACAAAGAAACCGTCGAACAATTGTCGTTCGAAATTCGTGATCAATTCCAGACCCCCTGATAAGGTGGATACTGCGCTGGATCTCTTCGACCCTAACCGGCACCTGGGCAATTTCGGAGTATTTGGAAAAAGGCGCCTTGATATCCATTGCGATATAATCAAGAAGGCTCTGATCAAGCAAATCGAATATTGCATCGGGCCAGGTGCCGTTCGTGTCAAGTTTGACCAGATATCCCAGGCTCTTAATTTGCCTGATGAAGGAGGCCAAGCCGGATTGCAGGCTGGGCTCTCCTCCAGAAATTGAAATGGCATCCAGCTTTCCTTTTCGAAGATTCAAAAAGGATAAAACCTCTTTCTCAGAAATACAGGGTCCGAAACACTCAGGTATGACAAGCTCCGGATTGTGACAATACGGGCACTTAAAATTGCATCCCTGGGTAAATAGGATGGCACATATCTTTCCGGGATAATCAATTAAAGAAAATTTTTGGATTGCTCCGATTTTCATTGCTGCACGGAAAAGACCTTCCGCATTTTAAATTCTTCCTGCTTGCCTTTATTCCATTGTTTCACAGGTCTTAAATATCCGACCACTCGCGAATAGACTTCGCAACTCGCTTCACAAGTGGGACATAATTCCTTCTCGCCTGCTATATATCCATGGCTTGGACAGATGCTGAATGTTGGCGTAAAGGTAAAATAAGGGAGTCGGTAATTTTCGCAAACCTTTTTTGTAAAGGTTTTGACGGCCAGGGGATTATCGATCTTTTCGCCGGCAAACGTATGGAAAACCGTTCCACCTGTGTATTTAATCTGAATATTATCCTGAAGATCAAGTGCTTCGAAAACATCATCGGTAAAGTTAACAGGAAGTTGAGTCGAATTGGTGTAGAAAACATCGCTCTTGTATGCGCGATGTTCCGCTTCATTGGCGCAAATGATATTGGGATATTTCTTTTTGTCAATCTGAGCCAGGCGGAAGGATGTACCTTCTGCCGGAGTTGCTTCCAGATTATAATTATTGCCTGTTGCCTCCTGGAATTTGATCAGTTTGTCTTTCATGAAATCAAGTACGCGCTCCGTAAATTCACGTCCTTCCGGGTCGCCCACTGTTTTGTTGAGGAAGTTCAGGCATGCCTCGTTCATCCCGACTACTCCGATTGTAGAAAAATGGTTCTTCCAATAGGAGTTGAAACGCGATTTGATGTCCCGCAGATAATATCGGGTATAAGGGTAAAGATTACCGTCCGTGAATTTCTCCAGAACCTTTCTTTTGATCTCAAGGCTCTCACGTGCTGTTGTCATGAGGTATTCGAGTCTTTGGAAGAATTCATCCTCCGATTTTGAAAGATAGCCGATCCGGGGCAGATTAATCGTAATGACCCCGATGGAGCCGGTGAGGGGATTGGACCCAAAGAGGCCGCCTCCGCGTTTTTCCAGCTCACGATTGTCTATCCGTAGGCGGCAACACATGCTTCTGGCGTCCTCCGGATTCATATCGGAATTCACGAAATTCGAAAAATAAGGGACACCATACTTTGCCGTCATTTCCCAGA
>DHHG01000307.1 GCA_002403175.1 Syntrophaceae bacterium UBA4778
CTTCGATCGGGCTTACATGAAGGAAGCGACTAAGGATCATAAAAAAGATATCAAAGCTTTTGAAAAGGAAGCAAACAAAGGACAGGATGCGGATCTCAAATCATTTGCATCAAGAACACTGCCTGTTCTGAAGGAACATGAAACCATGGCGAAAGATTTGAAACACCGCGTTTAGAAAGAATTAATCCAGGAGGTGAAGGAATGAAAGTATTTATGGTTTGCTGTGCAATAGCAGCATTGCTTTTCTCACCAGCATTAGGATTGACGCAAGGCGCATCGGGTGGCTCGTCTGGGACATCATCAGGCGCTGCTCCCGGATCACCGAGTATGAGTCAGCCCAGTGGAGGAGATACGGGAACTTCCGGCGTACAGAGCGGGGATTCAGGAATGAGCGGATCAGCTGGAACCAGCTCTGGTGTATACGGCACAACTCCGGGTAGCACCAGTCCCAGTTCAGGAGACACAGGGACGACGGGTATGCAGAGCGGCAGTTCAGGAATGAGCGGATCAGCGGGTGCCGGTACAGGTGCAGCACCTAATCCTCCAAGCAGCAGTAGCTCCAGTTCAGGAGATATGGGAACTACGCAGGGCGGGAGTTCAGGGATGAGTGGGTCAGCAGGAGCCGGTACAGGTGCAGCCCCTTGTCCTCCGGGCAGCAGCCCCAGTTCGGGAGAGACAGGAGCTACGACGGGAATGGAAAGAGGTAGTTCAAGTATGGGCGGATCAGCTGGAACCAGTTCTGGTATTGAGACACCGCCGAGCGGTAGTAGCTCCAGTTCAGGAGAGACAGGAACGACGGATATGCAGGGCAGCTCAGGGATGAGCGGATCCTCATCCAGTGATTCGGGCAGGAGTTCATCCGATATGAATTCTCGCTCGAATTCCGGAGATACCGGGACAAACGGGATGGGTCAACAGGATAAGAGTAAATCCGGCTCAAGCAGCTATTAGAACAGGTTTGAAAATCAGGTAAATCATGAGGATGAGTTTAGAAAAAAATAGGGATATAGGTTACGTGATTACCTATATCCCTATTCCATTTGTTGGTGGTAATGACAATGAATCTATCTGAACGATAAATTGGGGAATGATCCCGTCAAATCTCTTATCAGTTTGTCGTAGTCAAGATCAGGAAATTCATAATTTTTGGAAAGATTCTCATCTATCGACTTACCGGAAACAAACTTTTGAATGATATATTTCTCTCCGGGGCCGATAAACTCTGCTATTTCCCGGATGTCTTTCCCACAAAGAAACCCTCGGACAATTGTCGTTCGAAATTCGTGATCGATTCCGGATTCCCTGATAAGGCGAATACTGCGCTGGATCTCTTCAACTCTAACCGGAGCCTGGGCAATTTCGGAGTATTTGGAAAAAGGCGCCTTGATGTCCATTGCGATATAATCAAGAAGGCTCTGATCGAGCAAATCGAATATTGCATCGGGCCAGGTGCCGTTCGTGTCAAGTTTGACCAGATATCCCAGGCTCTTAATTTGCCTGATGAAGGAGGCCAAGTCGGATTGCAGGCTGGGCTCTCCTCCAGAGATTGAAACGGCATCCAGCTTTCCTTTTCGAAGATTCAAAAACGATAAAACCTCTTTCTCAGAAATGCAGGGTCCGAAACACTCAGGTATGACAAGCTCCGGATTGTGACAATACGGGCACTTAAAATTGCATCCCTGTGTAAATAGGATGGCACATATCTTTCCGGGATAATCAATTAAAGAAAATTTTTGGATTGCGCCGATTTTCATTACTGGATGGAAAAGACCCTCCGCATTTTAAATTCTTCCTGCTTGCCCTTATTCCATTGTTTTATGGGCCTTAAGTATCCGACCACGCGCGAGTAGATTTCGCAAGTCGCTTCACAAATGGGGCATAATTCCTTCTCGCCGGATATGTAACCATGGCTGGGACAAATACTGAAAGTCGGCGTAAAGGTAAAATAGGGGAGGCGGTAGTTTTCGCAGACCTTTTTAGTAAAGCTTTTGATGGCTTGGGGATTATCGATCTTTTCGCCGGCAAAGGTATGGAAAACCGTTCCCCCTGTGTATTTAATCTGAATATTATCCTGAAGATCGAGCGCTTCGAAAATATCATCTGTGAAGTTAACAGGCAGTTGGGTCGAATTGGTGTAGAAAACATCGCTTTTATATGCGCGATGTTCCGCTTCATTAGCACAGATGATATTGGGATATCTCTTCTTATCAATTTGAGCCAAACGGAAGGATGTGCCTTCTGCCGGAGTCGCTTCTAGATTATAATTATTCCCTGTTTCTTCCTGGAATCGGATCAGTTTATCTTTCATAAAATCAAGTACGCGCTCCGTAAATTCACGCCCTTCCGGATCGCCTACTGTTTTGTTGAGAAAATTCAAGCATGCCTCGTTCATCCCGACCACTCCGATGGTAGAAAAGTGATTCTTCCAGTAGGAGTTGAAACGCGATTTGATATCACGCAGATAATATCGGGTATAAGGGTAAAGATTGCCGTCTGTGAACTTCTCCAGAACTTTTCTTTTGATCTCAAGACTCTCACGTGCTGTTGTCATGAGATATTCGAGTCTTTGGAAGAATTCATCCTCCGATTTTGAAAGATAGCCGATCCTGGGAAGATTGATCGTAATGACCCCGATGGATCCGGTGAGGGGATTGGACCCGAAGAGGCCGCCTCCGCGTTTTTCCAGCTCACGATTATCTATCCGTAGGCGGCAGCACATGCTTCTGGCGTCTTCCGGATTCATATCGGAATTTACGAAATTCGAAAAATAAGGAACGCCATACTTTGCCGTCATTTCCCAGA
>DHHG01000253.1 GCA_002403175.1 Syntrophaceae bacterium UBA4778
AATAATCAAAGGCGATGTGGAAATGCGGCAGCGAATACTCAATTTGTCCTCTTCCCGAACGAGTCCGAATTCAAAAGGAACCAGGGCGTCGACTCTTGAAAAATCTCTTTCTCTAATAAAAACGTCATCATGATTCATAACCAGACCTCATCCACGGATGTCAACGTATCTACCAAGAACCAGCGTCAAATTTTTGACCATTTGCTCTGATATTTTACCTGTCGTTATCCATTTAAAAACGTAAGTATTTGTTTTTATAATTAAATTAAATTCGTTACTTTTTTAATAAATTTTGAAACCGTCTTTTTTTATTTATTTCCAATCTAATGCACAACTTGAGCCATTTAGGAACATCGTTAAAAGATTCTCCTCTGATGATATTGTCCCCAGGTCCTGGATAGTGAATCTGGACGACAATTTACGGAATTGCTTACACCATCGGAGTATTGACATCACTTTCGATTTAAAATAAAAGAAATAAATATATACTTTTTACTGAATTTAAAATCTGGTAAGGGAATCCTCTTTGGATATCGCAGCTCTTTCAGTCGGTACCGAACGGCCGGCGATTCAGCGGCTTTTCTTCTCCGGGAATGCTGCAAGGCATGAATTCATAAACCCTTACCTGAACATCTTTCATGTCAAATAAAAATTTTTTATTCCATAAATCTTTCATCTAAAGGATGGGGGAGGAAGGAAAGGAATATACAGTGAACGAAGTTATGGCTGTTTCATCGGGAGACCTTGCAGTTCAATTCAATGGCGACCTCCTCAGCATGATACTGAGCGCGGGGATTATGGTTCAATTCGTTTTAGGCTTGCTAATTTGCTTTTCCATCGCATCCTGGGCCATTATTTTGTCGAAGTATTTTTTCCTGAAAAAAGTAGAAAAAGAAAACGATCTATTCCTGGACGTTTACATGAAAGCCGGAAAGCTTTCTGAAATCTTTCCGGAATCGAAAAAATTCCAAAATTCAACCCTTGCTGAAGTATTCCGTGCCGGTTATACAGAACTGGGTAAACTCGGAAAAAGAAAAGTTTCTTCTGGTTCTGCGGAAGATCCTGGTTCAGCCAACATTGAAATCAAGGGGATTGACAATATCGAGCGGGCGCTGAACCGGGCATGCACAACCGAAACAACGAAAGTAGAGAGCGCCATAGGATTTCTGGCCACAACAGGGAGTTCTTGTCCGTTCATTGGACTTTTTGGAACGGTCTGGGGCATTATGACAGCATTCAGAGGCATAGGCGCAAGGGGCTCGGCTGCTTTGGCCGTCGTTGCCCCCGGCATTTCGGAAGCACTCGTGGCCACGGCTGCAGGATTGGCGGCAGCGATACCTGCCGTTATTTTTTATAATTATTTCCAGAACCGAATCAAAAGAATATCCTCTGAAATGGATAGTTTCTCTTCCGAATTTCTCAATATAATTGAAAGATACTACATGCGGTCGATCTGATCATGAGATATCGAAATCGAAATAGCCGCAACGAGAAGCTCGTTTCTGAAATCAATGTCACACCTCTCGTTGATGTCATCCTGGTGCTTCTCATCATATTCATGGTGACTGCGCCGATGCTCCAGATGGGCATAGATATCAATCTGCCCCGAGTCAAAGCAAAAAGCATAGATGTGAACGAAGAGAAATTGATTCTTACCATCGATAAGAAGGAAGAAGTCTATATTAATAATCACAGGATAGCGTTGCAGGATCTTGGAGCAAAGCTGGAGAGCATTTTTAAAAACAGGATCGAGCGCGAAGTTTTTATGCGTGCTGATAAGGAAGTGCCTTACGGTTTTGTCGTCCAGGTAATGTCGGAAGTCAGAAAAGCCGGTGTGGATAAATTAGGCATGATCACTGAACCGCCTAAAAAATCAGGTGGTTATTCGTAATATGAAGAGCAGATCCGTAAGGAATATACATTTTAACAGCACGGTCCTGCTGTCGCTGCTTCTCCACGCTCTTTTTTTATCTGTTATTGTCCTCTCTCCTTCTCTTCCGGAAAAGAAATGGACTTTCGGTCCGGTTTATTCGGTCGACCTTGTCTCTGCTCCCGTCGGTTCATCTGAGTCTAGGCCGGCAGTGCACATGTCCAAAGAGCTGGTTAATCAATCCCAGGAGCCCATTGCTTTATCCAAAAAAAATAGTGCGGATCAGATTTTGAAACCGCTTTCCCCTATGCGCAATGAGAAATCCGATATCGAGAAGGCTATTGAGAATGTAAAGAAAAGAGTCGCAGCGTCAAGCAATGCTCCCTCTCCTTCGCAGGGCTCAGAGATAAATGCAGGAATGCAGGCCTATTATGCCCGCATCTGGTCAAGAATAAAAGGGCAGTGGGCTATGGCTCAGGGGGTTCTGCCGAACCAGAATCTGGAAGCGGTCATCAATATTGTCATTTTGAAAGACGGAACGCTTTCCAATCTGAACATCGAAAGGGGTTCGGGAAACAAATACTTTGATCAATCAGCGGCTCGCGCCATCAGGAAAGCCAGCCCTTTTCCGCCATTGCCCAATTGGGTTAAAGATCACAACCTGGAAATCGGATTAAGATTTCTCTCATCTGAACTCAACTAAAGAACCGACCTATGTTAATCATTTTTTAAGAATGATAAGCACGATCTCTTATTCACAAGGAAAGTTAAAATGAAAATTCTGAAAAATGCTTGCTTCCTGATTTTTCTCTTTGTCCTATTCCCCGGAATCAGTACGGCAAAGGTTTACATCGATATTGACTCACCCATGTTCAATAAATTCCCTATCGCTATAACCGATTTTCAAAATTTGGGACCAAGCAGTGACAAAGAGAATCTTTCAAAATGGTTCTCCGATCAGTTGAGCAGAAATCTGAATTTAACGAATTATTTTACACTTATAGATAAAAAAGCTTTCCTGGAGCAGCCTGGTAAGGGAGGTTTATCGGCCAACAGCATTATTTTTTCCGATTGGATTAGTATCGGAGCCGAGTCTCTGGTTAAAGGATCTTTCTCTTACAACGGGAAGGATTTGACTTCCAATTTTATGCTGTTCGACGTTGTCCTGGGCAAATTGGTTATCGGGAAACAGTACGTGGGAAAATACCAGGACCGAAATGATATGGTGCTCAAATTTTCCAACGAAATACTTCTGACATTAACCGGAGGCAAGGGAGTTTTTGATACCAAAATCGCATTTGTTGGGAAAACTGGGAAAAAGTCTTATTTATCTGATATTTATTCCATCAATTTTGATAGTTCCAATTTAACCAGATTAACCAGTTTACAGACCCTGAACCTTTTACCTCAATGGTCACCAGATGGAAAGCAAATCGCCTTCACCTCCTACTGGAACGGAAATCCCGATCTTTATTTAATTGACGCCAAAGGCGGGCGGAGTAAGAGAATTACCGCATTTAAGGGCATGGTACTCGCTGGAGCTTGGTATCCGGACGGGAAATCGCTTCTGATCACATCCAGCAAGGAAGGCAAGCAAGAGATTTTTAAATTCGATTTAAATGAAAACCGGTTGAAGCGCCTGACCAATGATGCTGCAATCAGCGTGTCCCCTTCCCCATCTCCAAACGGCAAGAGGATTGCCTTCGCATCCGATCGGTCAGGATCGCCTCAAATCTATACAATGAACCCTGACGGTTCCAATGTGATGAGACTGACTTATGAAGGGAATTATAACACTTCTCCTCGCTGGTCACCAAAAGGTGACCGGATTGCCTTTGAAAGTTTGAGAAATGGTACTTTCCAGATCATGACCATCGATGTAAACGGAAACAATCCTGTTCAACTGACATCCGAAGGCAGAAATGAATCTCCATCGTGGTCTCCGGATGGCAGATATATCGTTTTCACATCGAATAAAAGAGGGAAAACGAAACTCTGTATCATAAACGCAAATGGAAGTAATCTTAGGATCTTACATGAAGGAATGGTCCAATATTTGAACCCCTGTTGGTCACCTCATTTAAATTTTTAATTGATCTTTTTGCCTTATGTGCTAGTTTTAGTTGCTGTTAGGCAGTTCTATATTCTGGAAAGGAGAATCAAGTTATGCAAAAGCATCGTAAAATGGTTTACTTCATTCTGGTCCTCGTATCGTTCTCGCTGGTTTTCGTATCGGGATGCGCGACTAAATCGGTCGTCAAGGATGAAGAGAAACAGGCCATTGCTGAAAAGAAATCTGCCGCGGAAACAGATGCGGAGAAAGCCGCTCGGGAAAAAGCGCTGAAAGAAGCGGAACTACGTGAGCAAGAGCGTCAACTCGCAGAAAAAGAAAAGGCCAAAACTGAAAAAGGCAAGCCCGCATCGGAAACTGCCGGAATTTCTCCTTTGACCGGATTTGAATTTATTTATTTCGATTACGATAAATATGCAATTTCCCCTGAGTCCAGAGAAACATTGAAGAAAGTGGCGGATTGGCTGAATGCAAATTCCAAGGCCAATTTGATTATTGAAGGCAATGCGGACGAAAGAGGAACAGCCGAGTACAATCTGGCGCTGGGTGAAAGAAGGGCAAACTCCGCAAAGAATTATTTGGCGGATTTGGGAATCGATAAGAACAGAATATCCATCATCAGCTATGGGAAAGAAAAACCTGTAGATTCGGGTCATACGGAGGAGGCCTGGGCAAAGAACAGGAATGCACAATTTGTCGTAAAAAAATAAGGAATATTGATGGATCGGATCAGTCAATTGAAAAAAATAAGCTTTCCAATTTTAATATTGTTGCTGGCCCTGGTTACCGGCTGTGCCACGACAGGCGATCTGCGGAGATTAGACGGGAGTTTGAATCAAAAGCTTCTGGCACTTCAGCTGGAGAATGAGAAACTCAAGAAGGAAATCGAAGCAAACCGAGAAACGCTTAAACCGATTCGTAAAACACAGGCCGATACCGGAGCCGATCTAATCGAAATCAGAGATAATGTTAAGGCATTAAAGGGCGCCGTCGAAGAGCTCAAGCGGGATATGGCTGTTCTGGACCGAAAGGATAAGGAAGCACGACTGAGTGAGATTCTTTTTCGGCTTAATTTTCTTGAAAACTTTATAGGCGTGAGTAAGAAAGGAGAGCCGGACGATGATAGAAAAGATTCAAAATCGCCGGCCAACTATCATCCCCAGAATGGAAAACCGGACCGGGAAAACGCTTACGCTATTGCGTATAAAGAATTTAAAGAAGGAAAATACGATGAAGCCCGGAGAGATTTTCAAAAATTTCTGGAGACCTTTCCGAAAGCAGAATACTCGGACAATGCCCAGTTCTGGCTTGGTGAGTGTTACTACGTCGAAGGCAAATACGAAAAGGCCATCCTGGAATACGAGAAGGTCATTAAAAATTTCAGCAACAGTGATAAAGCTCCCAATGCCCTCTTGAAACAGGGCCAGAGTTTTTTGAAGCTGAAGGATAAGGAAAGCGCTAAGCTGATCCTCCAACAAGTCATCAAGGACTATCCTAATACCAACCAGGCCAGGATTGCCAGGGCAAAACTGGCTGAGATCAAATAACAATCGGATTATATCGAAAAAAGAAGAGAGGCCTTTTAGCCTCTCTTCTTTTTTTGCCAAAATACTGCAAACGATATCAGTCCAAATAAACCGGGATAGCATCCTCCGGGGTTTTCATATCAAATATTCCATCCTTTTCTGCTTCAATCTCGCTCTTTGAAAATCGAAGGGTGATTTTCAAATTGTCTGGTGTATTAAAGAGCATATCAATTCTACTCGGCAAGAAAACATCTCCAATTTTTTGATACTCATGCAGATCTGCACTGAAAAGCAATACGCCTCTTTCTGTTTTTTCAACTCTCATCAGAAGTAAACGTGCCGGATCAAGCCATATCCTTTGAATGATTTCGGAATCAGCTTCAAAATCAATCCGATAAAGCTTTTCTTCCAAATGGCCAGTTAGAACCGGGGTTGTTCCCTTTACAGGAAGAGGCATTCCCAGCATCAAAGAAACCATTTCTTCCGCATCCATATGGATCGGAAAAAAACGCGATATTTCCTGCCCTGCAGGAGCAATATAAAATTTGTTTTCTTTAATTTCGAATATCTTCAGCTCTTTCCCGTTTGCAGTTAAAATGAGCTCCGGCATTCCCAATAAGGAAATGGCCTCTATACGGAGATATGCCGGATTTTTTGCGAATAGAAGTATTCCCGTAGTATGCTTCCCTCTTTCAGAACTTACGCTCAACCGGGCTTTCGTCCTGAGAACCGTATTTTCACTTAATCCTGCAGACAATCTGGTGACAATTTCCTGGGGGGAAGCAGACGGCATTCGGGCAGGGATTAATTTGGCCTTCGGTGCACATGCGGCAAAATTACTCAAAATAATGCAGATGAGAAAAAGGAATGGAACGTACTTTCTCATAAATATCGATTTATCCAAATTGGAAGGGAGAGAATCGGCTACTTGGATGTTTTCTTAACCCGCTCCGCTTTCTTTCTCAGTGATTCATTCTCAGGATTTATCTTCAGGGCGCGGCTATACGCCTCCAGGGCTTCCGACAGAGATCCTTTTTTTTCGTAGACTTCTCCCAGATGTTCTGCGATGGTCGGATCCCCAGGCGATAAGGCAGTTGCTTCTTTCAGGTATTTTTCCGCAAGGGCAAGGTTACCTTTTTTGAAATAGACCCATCCAAGGCTGTCTATGATATAGCCATTGCCGGGCTTTAACTCGAGCGCCTTTTTAATCGCCTGTTCCGCAAAATCGAGTTTAATCCCTCGATCCGCATAGCTGTAACCGATGAAATTGAGCGCTTCTGAATTATCCGGTTCCAATTTCAATACCATCTCCATGTATCGGATGCTTTCTTCAAAACGGCCTGTTGTCTCATAAAAAACCCCGAGCTGATAGAGCAGGTCTATATTTTGAGGTGATTGTTCAAGTCCTTTTTTCAGAATCCCTTCAGCCGATTTCAGATCCTTTTTATCCTGATATAAGGTAGCCAGAAAGGAATAGAGTCCGTAAGCATCTTTTTTCAGCGTAATATCCTTCTCAATCAAAGAAATAGATTCATCAATTTTCCCATCTTTCTTCAATATGGTTCCGATATGAATCCGAGCTTCCGGATACAATTCAGAAGCAATCGGAATTTTTTGAAATTCCTGAAGAGCTTCCTGTCTCTGATCCTTGGCTTCGTGTGCAGTGGCTAGAAAATACCTGGTTTTAAAATCGGAATTATCTTTTTTCAGTATGGCTGTAAATATCGAAATAGC
>DHHG01000197.1 GCA_002403175.1 Syntrophaceae bacterium UBA4778
CGCTTCTCCATCGGCTTCCCCGTTACCTCGATCCGGTCGCGGCAAATGAATGTATCATCGATTGAAAATATTCTGACCCTTGATTCCGGTTTCGGAAAGGCTTCACCAACGGATTCTACAGCCTCTTTAAGCCTAATCGCGATCCCTTCCGGAATCATTACTGCAAGCCTCTTTAATGACGTTTCCCTAATGGCTTCTCTGGTGCCGAGTCCTTCACTGAGCAGCTTTTGTATTCCCGCTCTGCCAAGACCACGAACTCTGAGCCTCGCGAGTTCTAGTCCCTTTTCTTCTACACCGAAAAGCAGCCTTTCGGAAAGTATGGAAAGTCTGTCCTGCAAGGGCTTTGGCATACCCATACTCTGGGAGATAAGTGAGGCTGCATCGATGATCAGACTCATGCCTTCGGCAATGGTTGCTAAGTTGCCACAATACGATTCGTGATCCCTCTCAAGGGGAGGTGTGTCCAGTCCCTGGATCCAACGTTCAAGGGGACGGATGTGTTTGGTCTTGTAGGCCTCTTCATCGCCCAAAGGAGAACATTGCAATGTGGGAGCAGCATAATTCTCCCGGTTTTCGAAAATTGAGCATGGAAATATCTCTGACATTAACAGATCGCATTGCATTTTTTTCTGTTCGCGTAATGCGGTTTCGATCGTGACTTTCCTGGCATCGTAGGTTGAGGCGACAGCTTTAAGAATCTCGTTGTCTGTCGGCTTCCTTGAACACGCATTCCGCAGAAAGTTTACCAATTCACAGACAGTATGATACGAAATCCCCCTCACGGCACTGACATTTCCCACGGCTGTGGCTCTAAACTCATTCTGACCGGATGGTTCGATCATTCCCGCTTCGAGAAGAATTCGGAGTGCTTTATCAAGATATTTCTTTATATCATCCCGACTTGCATTCATTCCCATGAATGTTCGGGCAAGAAACTTTTCCAACCTCGCCCGGTCGCTCCCGGTGCCGATTATGCACACCAGTTGGTCTTCCAGCCCTTTTCCAATCAGTCTTGAGGCTGGAGTCCCCCTCCCTCCTTCTTCTTCCCATTCCTCACGATTGCACTGTCCACCGGATATATAAGCCGTTTCTAACTCTCGGCCGCATTCCTGGTTCTTGGCTGATCCGCAAACATTTTCATACTCAGCCCACATAATCGATTTTACAGCCAGGTGGTTGCGACTGTCGCTTTTCCGTTGGCAGGTATGCAACAAAAACGTCGCTGCCGGAAGGTTCACGCCCAGAGGCGGCGACGGAGTACAGAAAATAACCCTGATCTCGCCTTTGTCAGCGTATTTCTCTATGATGTTCTGCTCCCCTCTCGACAAGTCCGAATGATAGAACGCGATCGATCTCTGTAGGCAGTATTTGAGGCAGCGATTCAGAAGAGTTTCCTCCCGGACAGTAAGCTCTTCGAGAGCACCCGATGCACCAGGAAGATCGACCCTGTCGACGAGGATACGTGCAAAAGCCATCGTGTCCCGTTTTCCCTCAAGATAAAAGACAATCTGTTCTCCCCGTTCCACAAAGAAAGCCACGTTTGAAATAAGAATATCAGCGGTTTCATCGGAGGCCAGACCGATCGGCTTTTCCACTTTTTTTCTCGAATCGTAACAAGCATCGTAATGGAAGACGTTACGTATTCTGTCTTCCCGGACATCAACTGCTCTCCTGTTGTGACACATGAAATCAACTTCGAGCCACTCGGCCAGCCGTTCGGCTCTGCACAGGACCGGCATGAAACCGAAGATTTGAGGGCGATCAGATGAGGTAATCATCTTGGTCATGGTTACCTCTAACCCAGGCCCAAGGTTGGGATGCCCAATATTCTGGATTTCATCAATGATAACCAGATCGATGTATCTCAGCAGAAAGGGATTTGTGGCGAAAAGCTGCAGCATCCGCTCGTATTCCACAACCGCAATGCCGAACTCACCGGCTTCGATCAATTGATCATATTTCCTGATCCTTCTGGAGGACACGACTGACTCGATTCCGTAGGGTTCATATTTTTTTCTAAACTTTGAATGCTTCTCTTCGGCAACGGATTTTGATGGGACGAGATATGCAACCCGTTTCCTCTCCAAAGCGTATTTAACTGCAGCGATTTCTCCCAAGAAAGTTTTCCCTAATGTATCGGGGCTCGATATAAGCAGACTCCTTCCATCAAGAATATTGTATAGCTTGATGGACCTTTCCTGAACGGGTAAAAGATCCTCTCCGACTTCTTTAATCCATGCACCTAAGATCTTTTCCGGAATATTGTAACGGTTCAACTCGAAGATTCTCATTTCAAAATAGATAAGAAAACATCAATTTATTGGAACCGGTACAGCCATCTGTACGGGTAAAATATCTGCATGCTTGGAGGAGTTCAATGGGGGGGACAAACGTTTGAATACTTTATGTACTGGTCATTCAGATCTTGAGGCCCAGTACTTATGGAAAGGCTTCAATAATAGAAAACCGGATGCACTGCATGAAAATAAATCAGATTATAACGATGAGGCATTCAAGGTGCTACGATGACTTTTATCCTGAGATATAGCCCCTATCAGAAATCTGACCGTCTTATCCGGAATTATAACGAAAATCAGTAGAACCGATTTTTACGTATTTTCCCCCTTTGAACTACAAAAATAAGAATTCAGTAAAAGACTGCCTCCTTGGTATTCTCTATGTTTTCCAGACACATCGTCTATTTTCTTACGGATCGCTCTTTTATTCCTACAAATCATATCCGTGCCTTCCTAACATATATTAAGGGATTGATCCACATGAAATTCAACATGACCCTCACAATAGGTTTGGACGTAACCCATTGATGATGGCAGTTATCCGGCAATTATCCTGAATTATATTGTAATTGCAGAAATCATCTGAGAAACAAAGATAACCTAACTTGGGGGGAAAGACCGGTCAGCCCTTTTTTGAAATTTTGCAGAAGGTGCATCAGTGAAGTTGAGTAAATACATATCGAAAACCAACCAGCATTTCCGAGGTGAATTGAAAACGGTAAAATTCATCGATCCTTTACCCATCCTTGTGGATAAAATCTCCCGAGTGAATAGAATAAAGAAATGCTGAGGTCATGCCAGTTGGTCCTTGTTGCTTCAAACCCGCTTATCTCCGGCACACTGGTGTCCAAGAGTTAAAGATCGTATTTGTTACTTTATTGAGCGAGCGAGACAGTCTCCTAACCAATTGCGGCAATATCAAGCCATATCAAAAGAACTAACAGCCACACTTTAATAATTTTGGAATGTTACGTCACATTCGACCAACATCATATTCATTACTGACTCTAATTTTTACGTAAATCAGAATTTCCTCAGAAACGCCGTTTACCCATTTCTTCCGTCGAAACCGCTTACCAACCGAGATTCCCCAACCGTCACTTCCACCTTTTTTCAGCCATCCAGTGGAGAAGATCCAGACAGATCCGCCTTTCGTTTTGTAATTTTTCATCCATTCCTTTATTTGGAACCATCAATTCTAAATCTTCTATAATCTCTGGGAACCGGAGCCGATCCCGAAGCATACCCTCCTGTTCCCATTCGAAGAGTCCTCTTTTTAGAAGCTCAAGAAGTGTCACATTGCTGGGAAGAAGATCCCTGTTCCGGATAACCTTGGACATAAATTCTTCGGCGGCGGCGAACTGTCTTGCCTGCAATCCGTTAAGTCCGACAAATTCGGATTTTCTTGTATTCAGGCGATGAAGAGCCTCTTCGGTTCTCCAAACAACGGCATTGAAGAGACGAAAATCGATTACCCGGTTCATGTCTATTTTAACCTCCTGAGTTTGTCAGGTTTTTAGTAGTCTATAATAGACTAGATGTCAAGCCAAATAGTCTAATATAGACTATTGAAACAGGTGCCGTAATGACATACTCAGGACGGCATGAAATGGAATTGCGATCAATTGCAAAAAGCGTTCACCGAATGGACCATAGCGGAACTCGAAAAAAGACGTATCCCTCATGCTGTCTTCAGTCGCGACTCTGGCCTTCAGACTACGTTGGACGGCAGTACCTTCAGGAAGCTCAAGAGCGGAACACGCAAGTGGAACTTTTCCGATCTCTGCAAGCTGGCCGATTATTTCAACGAGAGCCCTTCCGCCATCTTGCGGAAAGTGGAAAAACGCCTTCTTAGAAGCGCCAAGGGTTGAGCATCTTACGGCACGCCCGACCGGCTATATTATTCTTCCCAATAAAATCCATCCCCCTCGATACCACCTTTAAGGATACACCTGCATCCGGCAGTGGTCAGATGGCACATCCATCTGCGACATCTGGTGGTTTTCCTTCATCTTCCATGCCATCTAATCGGAATCACTAGGTTTAACGCCAATTCGATGACCCCCTCGCCGCCCCTCCCTGAGGTCTTAATAAAAAAATTTTCAACTTTTTTTCATTTTTTTCGTCAAAACACCCTGCATGGCAAACATTATATATTAGGGGGACAAATTCACGACGAGGCCGTCATGATCGTTTCCGAAGGGCCGTAGAGGAACCAAACGGACCCGTCCTTCCCCAAAATTACCAGCAAACCTGGGGACATCCGTAACCACTAAGGAGAATTTATGGAATACCAGCATCTCATTGCATCCATCGCCATTCCGGTAATCCTGTTCTTGACGGCACCGGCAGGGGCCGCCCAAATCCGGACGAGCCCTTACGGATACGACTATGGAAGAGCGGCTGTCAGCGCAAACGACTGTGAGGTTTTCATCATTAGTGAAAACGATCCTCCCCGGCCTGCTCTGGTTTTGAAACCCAGGATGACATCCCTGGCCGTCCGTGCGTCTGAGCCTGTTCCGCTCCCGACACCGGCTTCAAGGGCTACCGAAGGGAACCATGGAGAAAACAAGGCAGTCAGAGGATCCTCGGAGACCGAAATACCCGGACCGACCCGCTTCGATCAACAGTGCCTGCTCCCGATCTATTTCCGGTTCAACCGCTTCGTTATACCGGATCACGAAAAGGTGCACCTGAATCGACTGGTCTCCTTTCTGAAATCTTCCCCGGAGAAATCACGGAGGGTCCGGATTACAGGCCACACCTGCAACCTGGGGCGCTCGACTTACAATAACCGCCTCTCACTGCTGAGGGCAAGGAAGATAGCGGAATATCTCAAGAAAGCCGGCATCGACGTCGCCGAAATCCGGGGAGAAGGTGCTAAGCGCCCCGTTTCCGATATCCGAAAATTGAACCGGTGCGTGGAAATAGAAATCATCCAAGAAGGAGGAAAACAAAGTGAAAAAGCTTCTGCCGATTGTCATGGCCCTGCTTGTGTGCGCGACCCTGTCGCAGGCGCAGGAGAACGTCCCTCTAGACAAGTTTCACAAGACCTTCCCCAGCATGAAGGCGGACAGGATCGCAAAATCGGAGATCGCCGGACTCTACGAGGTGCAGGCGGGGAACAACATCTTCTATTTCGATCCGGCGACCGGCTATCTCCTCTTTGGGGACATTCTGACCCGGGACGGGAAAAATCTCTCCGCCGAAAAGAGGCAGGACCTGCTTTCCCGGAGGGTGAAGGAGATCCCTCTGGAAAAGGGAGTGAAGATCGGCAGCGGTAAAAACGTTGTCATCGAATTCACCGACCCGGACTGCCCCTTCTGCCGAAAGATCGCCGAGTGGTTCGAGAAAACGAAACCCGACGTAACCCGCTACGTCTTTTTCTATCCTATCGCCCGGTTGCATCCAGGAGCGGAGGCCAAGGCGAGGTACATCCTCTCCGCCCGGGACAGGGAGAAGGCCTATCGCGAGATCATGACGGGCAATCTCGACAACAAGAACGTGAAGACGCTTTTGTCCTCGGAGAAATCTGGTCTTTTACTGGAAGAGCACCGGCGTCTGGCCCTGAAGGCGGGCGTCTTCGCCACCCCGACTTTGTGGGTCAATGGAAAGCACGTGGCGGGGGCCGACATCCCACTCATCGAAAAATACCTGAAAGGAGAAAAATGATTATGAAGAAAAAACCCAATCCCGCAGGAATGCTGCTTGCCCTGGTTCTGGTCCAGGCTTTCCTGATTCTCTTCCATTACGGCGAGGCGCTCGCCATCACGGTCCCAGCTACAGGATCCTTTGCCTACGATATCTATGATATCGCGGTCAACTCCATCCTAAAGGGTCCCATTGGATTCGTGGGCGGTGTCGGAGCGATCGTCTTCGGTGCGATCGAGGCCATGCGGGGAAGAGTCCTGGAGGCCATTCCGGCCATCCTCGGCGGAGCGGCCCTTCTCAAGGCAGATACAATCGTCCAGACCTTAGGCTGCATCGTGTAAAGCCATGGAGAAGCCCTTCCCACAGTATCTCTCGGCGCCCCTGCAGGTACTCTGGTTCGAGCCGGACGAACTCGGCGTGGTCTTCACATTCTTTCTCGTCGCCATGATTTACGGATCGGTGACATGGCTGCTGCTCCTTATTGCGCCCTGGTATTACTGCCGCTTGAAGAAAGAATATCCGAAGGGCTTTTTCCGGCATGTCCTTTATTTCATCGGGATCACGAGCATGAAGGGCTACCCGACCTATTTCGAGGAGCGATTTTTCGAATGAGACTCGACCTTTTTCTACAGAAGACCTCCAACATCGTTGCCGAGAACCGGCTGCTCAAATTCGTGGTCGTCATGATTGGCGTCGCCACGGTGGTCAACACCACCATGACCTGGCGCGCCCTGAACTACCAGCGGACCGTGGTCGTTCCTCCTGTCCTGAACAGCCGGATTGAGGTCACAGGGGACAGGGCTTCTGAGGAATACGTGAAGGCCTTCAGCCGCTATGTCGCGGCCCTGGCCTTCAGCTATTCCCCGGCAAGCGTGAAGGCCCAGTTCGACGAACTCCTCGCCCTTTACTCCCCCGAGGGTTTTCCCGACGGGAAGCGCGTTCTCT
>DHHG01000162.1 GCA_002403175.1 Syntrophaceae bacterium UBA4778
TCGGCACCACCTCCCTGTCCATCGGCGATACGTATTTCGGCCCGGTGAACTGCAGTGTTCCCAAGTGCTTCATTCAAGTGGCGGGACAGGGCGATTATAAATTCCTGGATGGAGCCGTCGTCGGCAACGGCTGCGATTCCATGCGGCGGCTCTATGATACATGGAGAAAGGCGAACGAGGATTTCCCGGGGGTTTTACCTAGATTTTTTGAGTACGTCCCCGTGCCGCACAGAGCGAACGATTACAGCATCGATTTTTATGCAGAAGAGATAAAGGACTTTATCAAGAAGCTGGAAGCTCATTTCGGAGTCAAGGTTACGGATCAGAAGCTGAGGGATTCGATCAAAGTTTACAATGAAAGCAGATTGCTGCTGCAGAAGCTCGAAGCGCTGCGATCCAGCAAAGAGATTCCCATCAGCGGAGCGGATGCGATGGCGGTTCTGATTGCCGGCAAAGTGATACCTCCCGAGCAGTACAATACCATGCTCAAAGAACTCATTGCCGATTTGGAGAAGGCGCCTTCTGTTTCGGACGGCCAAAAGCGGATAATGCTGGTGGGCAGCGCAAATGACGATGTTGATTTTATCCATCTCATCGAGGAGAACGGCGCGATCGTAGTTGCCGATACCGTATGCTACGGGTCGCGTTCATTCTCGGAGCTGGTGGATGAAAAAGGCGATCCGGTCCACGCCCTCGCCTCGACCTACTTGAAGAACAATATCTGCCCGCGCATGTACGGCATTTACAAAGACAGATTTGCATATATTTCGAAGCTTGCGGAGAAGACATCTGTGCAGGGAGTCATATTGCAGAATGTCCGGTTCTGCGATCTGCACGGATCGGAGAACAGCGTGATTGAACGGGACCTGGAGGCCAAGGGAATACCCTGTATGAAACTGGAAAGGGAATACGGACCTCTGATGGAGACGGGAAGAATCAGGCTGCGTGTCGATGCGCTGCTTGAAAGAATTGAGTGATTGATCCGAGGGGGCTCTTCGTTGTCGGAGATCAGGGGCGGTATCCATTTAAGAGTTAAGTTATCTCTCGTCCCTCCACGAGAATAACGCTAAATACACCCTATGTATAAAGAAGCCAAAAATGGAACCCTATGCCGTTTCAATATCCGGGGATAAGGGGTCCCTCGATCAGCTTTCAAAAGGGATAAAAAAAATAACAGAAAAACAGGAGATAAAAAAAATGTGTCAGGATAATACGATGAATGCATTGAATGTACTCCGTGATATAGCGCTGGATGATACCAGACTCGTAGCTGAAAGACAGCGGGCCATTGACGCGATCACCCTCTTCCCGGCCCATGCTGTAGCTGTGTTTGATTATATCGTTCGAAAAACGGATCTGGCCATTCTCAAGGAAAGGGCAACGACATACAGCAAACGAATCGCAAGCGGTGCAACGATTAACTTTACAGCCTGAGACGCTAAAGGGAGATGAGATATGAAGAGGAAAACACAAGAATATAGCTGCGACTGGATGCTGTGGAGTATTTTTGGAGCGGCAGCCAAGCTCGGAAACGGTACCCAGAAGGAACTGGGCGGGCTTTTAAAAGTTATTCCGAGTTTTTACCCACTGCTCAATTGCGCCTCAAAATTCGGGCATGTTGGCGACCTTCTTTTCAAGATGGGCGCTGAATATTTAGATGATGTGATTACTGCACGGGAAAAGGGAAAAAAAATCGTTCTCGGCACCTTCCTATGTGCTAAAGAAATTTTCTTCGGATACGACAATTTGGTTCCGGTATGGAGCGAACCGATAACGGCATTATCAAATATAGCTTTGCGGCAGGGTAGTGCCGAATACTATGATTATTGCTGTGAGCTGGGGATGACGGAAACATCCTGTGCCGCACAGCGCGGACATGTTGGGGCGATTCTCGCAGGGCTTTGCGAGAAACCTGATCTTTGCGTCGTGGGGTCAGCTGGTCCCTGTGATACGAATGCTAATGCCATTCAGTTCTACTCAGAGTATACCGATGTTCCCCTGGTATTGCTCGACACTCCCGCCAAGCTTGTCGATGACAAGGTGAATGATTTTCATTTTAAAGATGTGAAAACCCTTGTCGCGAATATCGAAGAGATTTTGGGAGAACGCATCAATGAGGACAGGCTCAGGGGTGTTCTCCAGGAGAAACATAAGCAGGATGTTCTCATCAATGAACTTTTGGATCTGACCCTGCTCAGGCCCAGTCCTGTTCCGGCGATTTACCATCTGTTTGCCTATTTTGGGGCCATTATCATGCCCGGACGAAAAATTACGACAGAACTTTATGCAGCTATGGTCGAAGACTGCAAGCAACGCGCAAAGGAAGGAAAGGCCGGCACCTACTCCGGAAAAGAGCGCACGCGGCTGATGATGTTTTACATTGAGCACTATTCCATCGATGTCCAATTCTGGGATTGGGCTATGGAGAATGATATCAGCCTTATCCCCTGTATTGTTTATTACTGGTGGCAGCAGGGGGTGAATTTTGGGAGAGATGTGCCGGAGGAATCGTACGGTGTCGACACCTCTAGCCTGGATGCGTGTTTGAATACATATGCTGGGATCAATTCCCGCAGGGCCATGAACAAGCAGATGCGGGGTCCTTATGATGCCCCCACCCAGTGGCTGGATGATTGTAGAGCTGTAGCCAAACTTTACAAACCCGATCTTCTGGTTTATGCGGGCACGATGGGGTGCCGCAACAGTTGGGGAGTGAACAAGTTGCTGCAGCGCGATATGGAAAAGCTGGGCTTCCCCACCCTCCTCATTTTTGCAGACGTTTTCGATCCCCGGGTTGCTTCCTGGGATGCATTTAAGAACCAGATAGCTGAGTTCATCGCGGTTAGAAATATACCCCATTGATTTTTGAATCCGGTAGGAAAAAAGTGAAGAGGCCAACACAGGGTACAGATTAGATATTCTGTTCAGTATGCGGACTCGCTGGGAAATTATCTGGCGAGTCCCGCATTGCTCATCTTCGATTTGCTTCTCGGAAAACATTTATTAACCCGATCACTGGGTTTATATCTCGGTAGAGAAGTACCCCTTTTGTTAATATTAGGGTGGATAAGAAAAAATGAAAAGGCAAACTCGAGAATACAACTATGATTGGATGCTCTGGTCCACATACGGTACTGCCAGCAAGTTGTCCAATGGGACCCAGAAAGAGCTGAATGCCACAATCAAAACGTTGCCAAGCTATTCGGCTCTTCTGAAAACAGCAACCTATTTTGGAGAGGTGGGCGATCTTCTTTTCAAAGTTGCGTCTGAATATTTCGATAACATTCTCACTGCACGTGAAAAGGGAAAGAAAATCGCCCTTGGAACTTTTACCTGCAATAAATTGATCGCCTATGCTTTTGAAGGATTGGTGCCCGTGTGGGCGGAACCGATGACTGTCCTGGCGCAGATCGCCTTTCGGCACGGGATATGGGAGTTTTACGACTATGGATGCGAGATGGGCCTGACGGAAACATCCTGTGCGGCACAGCGCGGATATATAGGAGCTGTTCTTGCAGACTTGGCGATTAAGCCGGACATCGGGATTATAGGGGCATGCGGGCCATGCGATACCAACAGCAATTCGATACAGTTTTATGCAGCCTTGAAAGATATTCCCGTCGTCGTCATCGATACACCTGCCAAGCTTGTAGACCCGAAAGTTGATGAATTCCAGGTTACGGATCTCAAGGCATTTGCAGCTGAAATTGATCGATTAACGGGTTGCCGCATCAATGAGGGCAATCTCAGGCAATTGCTGGAGGAGAAGCGACGGCAGGATGAATTGCTTGCTGAATTGATGGATTTGATGTTCCTGGTACCCTGCCCGGTACCTGCGATTTTCCATATTTTTACCTACTTTGCAACGATGATTATGCCGGGGAAGAAATGCACAACGAACCTGTTTGAGGCAATCGTCAAATATTCCCGTAAAAATGCAAAAGAAGGAAGGGCAGGCACGTACTCAGGAAAGGAACGGGCCAGGGTCGAGATGTTCTGCCTGGAGCACTACTCGATCGATGCGCAATGCTATGAATGGTTCATGGCAAACGACATCAGCCTGATACCCTGCATTGTTCTGACGACGTGGCATCCAGGCGCTCAATATACCGTCGGGAGGGAAGATGAAGAATACAAAATAGATACCAGCGATATGGAAAGCATGATTAGAACGCTTTCTCAGATAAATTCCCGACAAGCCATGACAAAGCAGCTCCGTGGCCCCTACGATGCCCCCACTCAGTGGCTGAGTGAAATCAAACATTTGACGAAACTCATGAAACCGGATTGCCTAGTCTATATTTCATCTGTGGGATGCCGCAATACCTGGGGCATTATTAAAATGATTCAACGCGTAATGGAAAGCGAAGGCGTTCCTACCCTGCTAGTCTTTGGCGATGTTTTTGATGAACGGGTCACATCATGGAAATCAATTAGTGAAAGTATGAGCGAATTTATGAAAATAAGGAGGATTGGGTCATGGTCGTCGCAGGATGCGATGTTGGGTCATTAACCACAAAGGTGGTTTTACTCGACAATTCCAAAATAATTGCGCAGAAGGTTAGAAGGTCTCATTTTAACCCTGTGGAATCCGCAAATGAAGTAATGGATGAGACCTTGAAGCTGGCAGGACTCACACTGAAGGACATTGAATTCTGCGTGGGAACGGGCTACGGGCGGGAGCGAATTCCTTTCGTTCAGAAAGCTGTTTCGGAAATCGCCTGCCATGCAAAAGGAGCTCACTTCAGCATGCCATCCATAAGAACCGTGATTGACATCGGAGGTCAGGACTGCAAGGCGATCCGGATCAATGATAAGGGCAACATCGAAAAATTCTTCACCAATGACAAATGCGCATCGGGGACAGGAAGGTTCCTGGAGGTAATGGCCAAAGTCATTGGGATCGGACTGGAAGAGCTGGGGACCCTTTCCGCTGATTCCAAAGATCCCGTTACCTTGTCGGCGGCTTGCACGGCATGGTCGCAGGCGGAAGTCATTTTGCATCTTAATCTCAAGAGGCCAAAGGCGGATATCGCCGCGGGAGTCAATCAGGCCATGGCTGCACGAGTGGCGTTGCTCGCCAAGGCGGTTGGCATTGAAAAGGACATATGCATGACCGGCGGGGTTGCCAAGAATATCGGCGTGGTTCATGCGATGGAGAAACAGTTGTCCTTGCCTATACGAAGACTAAGGATAGATCCGCAGTTGGTAGGAGCCCTGGGTGCCGCAGTTCTGGCCCAGGAGAAAGTGAAGGGTGGAAAATGATAGTAGCAGGATGTGATATCGGCTCATTGAGCGCAAAAGCGGTTATCATGAAGGATGGGGCAATCCTATCCTCATCTGTAATATTTGCAAAACCGGACCCTGAGGAATCGGCGAACGAGGTAATCGGACTGAGCCTGAAGAGCGCCGGATTAAACATGAAGGATCTGAATTTCGTATTGGCAACCGGATATGGGAGAAACAGCATCGCTGTTGCGAATAAGTCGGAATCAGAGATCAGTTGCCATGGGAAGGGTGCCCATTGGCGCAATTCGCACGTACGCATGGTGATCGATATCGGCGGTCAGGACGCAAAGGCCATCCGGCTGGACAGTGCCGGAAATGTTATCCGCTACGCCTACAATGACAAATGCGCATCGGGGACGGGGAGGTTCCTGGAAGTCATGGCTGCTGCGATGGGTCTGGAGATCGAGAAATTGGGAGAGATTTCCGCCCAATCCACAGCTCCTGTTTCGCTTTCCAACCAGTGCGTAGTTTTTGCCGAGACGGAGATCGTTTCTTTGATCAATGCGGGAAAAGAGCTCAAGGATATCGTGGCCGGGCTTCACAAGTCCCTTGCGAACAGAGTAGCAGCGCTGGCGAGGAGCCTCGAACTGGACAGAGAGATTGTCATGACCGGCGGAGTTGCAAAGAATCCCGGAATGTTCTCGGCTCTTGAAGAGGCACTGGGAGCAAAGATGCTGCATCTGGATCTAGATCCTCAGATCAACGGTGCAGTCGGAGCAGCCCTGCTGGCTGCCGAATATGCAAACGGAAAGAAATCATAAGGGCAGGTAAACCTGCACATATTGGGATCGGATTTTCACGCTTGGAATATGTGCTCATGTAATTTGTAATGATTCATCTAGTTGAACAGAGAAATGCGATTTGCCCCTATCCATCTGGGGTGCGGTTTTGGCAGTATGAATCGATTCACGGGGGACCGGTGTTGGATCTCCCCTGTGGATTCCGGCTTAGGTGAAGTGAAGGATTGAGTAGGTGACGGGGGAACACTTTCTCCGGTGATATTATCTGAAGCGGTTCATTGTTTGCATCTATTCCCCGCATGGGTTTTATGATTCGCAACTGAGTATTAATTATTAAGTAGTAGGAGAACCAATGTGATTATGTCAGTTAAGGTTGTGACAAATTACCTGCCGAGGTTAATTCTATGATCTTGTCAACCATTAGAATGAAGATACCTCAGGAAAAACATGATGATGTCTTGAATATACTAAGTTCCATAGCTGAGAGGACGAAGAATCAAACAGGCTGCAGCAGTTGTACTGTATGCCTCGATACGAAAGATGAGTCTACCATAATATTTGAAGAGATCTGGAAGAGTGAAGATCATATGCAAAATCATCTGTGTTCGGATGATTACAAGCATATCTTGCTGTTAATGGAAATGGCATTAGAACCTCCGGATGTGAAATTTAACACTATATCCAGGACAACAGGGGTTGAGACAATAAGACACGCAAGGAACTTTTTAAAAAAAAGCGGGAGAATGCTGCTGGGAAAAAATAGGCGAGGGTCGCGGGTTTAATCCAATCCGATTAAGTGCGCTAGCTTTATTGTAATTGGATTCTTTATTAATGTAGTTCGAATTAGTAAGTAACTGAAGAAAAGGAGGGGTATTTATGGGTATTCATGATGAGAATTATCCGCTGGTAAACAATGGCGTAACGGGGAGCAGCTATGATTATATCGTAGTCGGGACCGGTCCCGGTGGCGCCACAGTAGGAAGGGACTTGGCGAAGGCCAAGAAGAAGGTCCTCTTCATTGAATGGGGAGGCTTTACGGGACCTGGCGGCGGCCAGCTCCAGGCTTTCAAAGAGATGCTCATGCCGTTTAAGTGCATGTATGTCATGCCCAAGCAGATCCTCGGTTGCGTCCGGGCCTGCACGGTAGGCGGGGCTTCGATGTTTTTCTACGGGTCATCCGTTCCGCTGCCCCTGGAGATGTTCAAGAAGCGCGGAGTCGATCTGAAGGATTCTCTGGCCGAAGTCTATAAAGATATTCCGTTTCTCAAACCCCTTCCGGAGGAAGTGCTTACTCCCATTGCAAAAGCGACCAGGGAAGCCGCCAACAGCCTGGGAGGCGTTTTCAACTGGAATCCCATCGATAAATTCATCGATGCCAAAAGAATAACGCCTGATTGGAAGTTCGGTGTAAGCGATCCGAGGGAAATCAAATGGACCTCCCATATCTGGATCAGGGAAGCCATGCAGGCAGGCGCCGCCCTGCTGACGCGCTCCAAGGTGACCAACATCCTCTTCGAAGGCAAGAGGGCTGTCGGAGTCGAATATAAAAACAAAGGGAAGATGCACAAGGCTTATGCCAACAATATTATTATTGCCGCCAGCGGAATCGGTACGCCCGTTCTTTTGAAGAAGATAGGGATGAAGAACATCGCAACCGATTTCTTCTTCGATCCGTTTGCGACCATTACCGGCCAGCATCCGCACCTCACCAGGGTTCAGAGTGAGATACCGATGCAGTGCGGTCAGTATTTCCCGGATGACCATATCGTCATGACAGATCTCTACATCCCCGGATATTTGATCGAGAACATGCTCCACCTCGAAGTCGGACGAGTTGATCATCTCTTTAAAATGCAGCATACCATGAATATCATGATCAAGCTGGCGGACGAGATGAAGGGTGGATCGCTCGGTCCGGGAGGATATCCTTTCAAGTCGATGTCCAAAATCGACTGGAAGAGGATGAAGGTTGGCGTTGAGCGCGGCAAAGCGATTCTGAAAAAGGCGGGTTGCAAAGGCGTTCACGGCCTGTGGTATCTGGGCGCCCATCCGGGCGGAACGGTCAGGATTGGAAACGGTGTTGATCACAACCTCCAGACGCCTTTTGATAATCTCTATGTTTGCGACTGTTCGCTTATTCCCGAACCGTGCGGATTGCCTCCTGTGACATCGATCATCGCACTGGGGAAATATCTGAGCAAGCACCTTCTGAGCAAGAAATAACAATAAGCAGTGTCGGGGGGGCAGAAAGATTGCCCCCCCCAAAAAAAGATTGGTCCCGGCATACCAATGTAGGTACTTTGGAATGGGGAATATGTTTCGGGTTTCGGCCTGTTTTTGATTTATTCATCTTTAACCCGAACCCAAAAAACAGTTGCAAGTCCAATCAAAACTTCGGGAAGGATTCGAAATATGTTCCCTAATTCGAAGCAGGGATAGACTGAACGGATTAGATTATTGAAAAGTGCTTTAGAGGAAGATAGGAGTAATTATTAAAAAACGATAAAACCAAAAGAGGAATTCTGGAGAGAACATGAATAAAGGATACATGGGGAAGATATTATCCCTGAATCTAAGCAAAGGCACAATTAACGAGGAAACAATAGGTGATCGTGTATACGAAGAGTACCTTTCAGGGATGGGGCTGGCGGCCCATATTCTCTATGACAGGATCCCTGCCGGAGCTGATCCATTGGGTCCCGATAATGTACTTGGCTTTGTTACCGGCCTTCTTACCGGCACGGGGAGCCTTTTCACCGGTAGATGGACGGTCGTAGGAAAATCTCCATTGACAGGCTGCTGGGGTGATGCCAACTGCGGCGGTAATTTGTCGCCGGCGATCAAGAGAGCCGGTTACGATGGCATCTTCTTCTCCGGAATCAGTCCGAAACCGGTTTTGCTGCATATTAAAAACGGCAAGGCGGAGCTCAAGGATGCATCCCACATCTGGGGGAAAGATACCGTAGAGACGGAAGAGGCATTAAAGAAGGAATACGGCGAACATGTGGGAATAGCCACGATCGGTCCTGCAGGCGAGAACCTCTCCTTGATATCAGGCATTGCCAATGAAAGAGGACGGATGGCAGCGCGTTCGGGCCTGGGGGCGGTGATGGGCTCCAAGAAGCTGAAGGCGGTGGTGATCGAAGGGAAGAAGCGGATTCCGGTGCACGATTCCGCGGCAATGCACCGCTTGAGCCAGAAGTGCAACAAGTGGGTCCAGTTTGATATCCCTCTGGTCCCCGGTCCTGCCCTAGGATGGGCGGGTGCCCTGCTGAGAATCCTGCCGACCGGTGTGGCTATGGACGGGTACGCGTATAAACTGATGCTGAGGAAATGGGGCACGGGCGCGATGAACCGGATGTCCGCGGAATGGGGCGACTCTCCTATCAAGAATTGGAAGGGGAGCAACGAAGACTGGAACATGAAAAAATCAAAATCGACAGACCCCGATCTCATCAAGAAGCATGAGACGGTGAAGTATCACTGCTACTCGTGTCCGCTGGGATGCGGCGGCATTTGCAAATTTGACGGGAAGTTCGGAGAGACGCACAAGCCGGAATACGAGACGATTTTGGCTTTGGGTGGTTTGCTTCTGAACCAGGATACAAACAGCCTCTTTTATCTGAATGAGCTTCTGAACAGAGCAGGCATGGATACAATATCGGCCGGAGCGGCGGCAGCTTTCGCCATGGAATGCTATGAGAAAAAGATCCTGACCAAAGAGGATACCGGCGGAATCGATCTGACCTGGGGGAATACCAAGGGGATCATAGAGTTGATCCACAAGATGGTTACCCGCGAAGGAGTGGGAGACCTGCTGGCCGACGGCGTGAAAGTAGCGTCGCGCAAAATCGGCAAGGGCTCTTCTGAATTTGCCGTTCATGCAGGCGGTCAGGAGCCTGCCATGCACGACAGCCGGATGGATCCGGGCTTTGCGGTGCACTACTCGGTGGAGCCTTCACCGGGGCGGCATACGATAGGCGCCCAGCTCTATTATGAAATGTTTCGGCTTTGGACAACCATCGACGGGATACCGAAAAGATTTTCCTTCCAGCCCTATACCAAGAACGGCAGATATAAAGTCACCAAGGAACGTGCCCTGGAATCGGCGCTGTGCAGCAAATACATGAATATCGTGAACAGCGTGGGCATGTGTTTGTTCGGCGCCTTTTTGGGCAGCTCGCGAACACCGATCTTTTCCTGGCTCAATGCGGCTACGGGCTGGAACAAAACACCCGAAGAGTACATGAAAATCGGCGAGCGCATCCAGACGTTGAAGCAGGCCTTCAATATCAAACACGGAATTGATCCATGGGCGAACAAAATCACGGATCGTGCGCTTGGAAGAACGCCAATGCAGCGTGGCGCCAACAAGGGCAGATCGGTGGAAGTTGAGCAGATGATGAGCGATTACTGGGATCAGTTCGGCTGGGATCCTAAAACAGGGAAACCGACTGAAGAAGGCATGAAGAAACTTGGTATATACAGAATATAAGGAAAGGAAGAAAACGATGGCATACGTCATTACAGATAAGTGCAATGGATGTACCGCATGCAGCAAACTTTGCCCGGTAGAGGCCATACGTGGGGAACGGAAACAGCAGCATGAGATTAATGCGGGGCACTGTATAGAATGCGGCGTATGCGGGAAGGTGTGCGCGCAGGGTGCAATCCTGGACGGCTGCGGAGTTGCGACTGCTTTTGAGAAACGGACCCAGTGGTCGAAACCCTCGTTCGAACATAAGAAGTGCATGTCCTGTACAATATGCGTGGATTCATGCCCTGTAAGCTGTATCGGGATGTCGGCTCCGCAAAATGGGAAAAAGGGGCAACACGAATTTCCATTTCTCAAGAATGATAAAGCCTGTATTGGGTGCGGCTTCTGCTCCAGTGAGTGCCCGGTAGATGCGATCGCTATGCATAGACCTGTCTCGTCGGGAGAAAAAGCTGCCCAATGAAATAATATTCTACTATATAGATCTGAGAGGGGGACGGGGCTGTCCCCCTCTCTCATTTTGCACTGAGATGTAATTAATAGATTACCAAGCTGTTTTAAAGAAATTCTACTGGAACTCGATCATAAAAACCGGGACCGGTGAGAAGATCGATTGTTAAAATCAGCTACCTGCTGCTTGCGGATGTCTTTTGGCATGTCCGGAGGGAGCGTACCCTTACAATACGTTACAATGAGAGACCAAGCGCTGAGAGTTCGGCGCGGGTTGTCCGGTAATCCTGGTGAATGATCCCTTTGATCCCAAGGCTTTGCGCAACATCGACGAACATTGCACGGTCTTCTATGTATACTGCCTTGTCCGCAGGTATCTGCGCAATATCGAGAGCTATTTTAAAAATGTCTACATCTGGTTTACGGATATGAACAAAGGACGAAACCACAAAGAAATCTATAAAGGACCCGAGTTCGAATTTCCCGATGCGGTATGTAGTCAATTCACGTCCCTCATTGCTGATAACGGCCAGCTTCAAATGGTACTTTCTTTTTAAATTGCAAGCCAAATTAATCATATCGGGAAAGGGTTTTGATTGTGCATACATAAATTCGATAAATTCCTCCTTTGTAAATGCCCGTTCCTCATAGAAAAGAATTCTGTTCAGATACTCATCCAGGCTCAACTTCCCTTCCTCGTAAGTATCAAATGTCAAATGATGACGCTCGTCCATTTCAGCATAATTGAAATGGAAAGTATCCGCGGCCGCTCGACGCATTTTGCGGTCCCATCCGTTCGTCAGCAATACGTTGCCAATATCCAGAAAAAGTGCTTTTATGTCATGAATCATGGCCTTGAACCAATCGCTTCAGTACGTCACAAATTTTCTTTATGTGCTGATTAAAAATCATCCCAGTGGACTCGCATGTATCGTTCATAAGGAATCCATAACACCGGGCCTGAAAAGGAGATTCAGGAATAGAATATGGGAATTATGCTGATATTAATCCGCTTTCAATTTTAGCTTAGCAGATGTTTATTCGGCTTACAAATATTCATGTTTTCCTTAGGGCGTTTTTTTCTAAATGGGAATAAGCCTCTCTACCCTTTTTAAAGGTACCGTTTCCTTATCCAAAATTCGAATCGGAAAGTGCTGCAATAAAATTCTTACCAATCGCTCTTAGATTGTGATATCAGACCGGCTATGCATTTTAAAAGGCTGATCCGCGCCTCACAGGTGATAAGGGCTTCCCTGAAATGTACATCGATGTGCTATGGTCAATTTAAGTTTGAGCCAAGCGCCTGTATACTAAATTTTTTTTGAGACGCAAGGCCGGTCAACATTGGAGAGGAATTTGTAATATGAAGAAAAGAATCTTTCCGGCAATCGGGCTAATAATCACGATTTTAATAATCGGCTGCCATAAATCTCAAACACTGGTACAGACCGATCTTCCGCTTCCGGAAACAAAGATGGAAAAGTACTTAAGACAGCTGCCACCGGGAGAACTCGCCCTGCGTAAAATTACCGATCCTGCCGAGATACCTGACTTTACCGGGGCCTGCAATGATCTATCCAATCTTAGGACGGCCATCATCAACAGTTTGGATTATCTTAAAAAGCCGTCCAGCAAGCAGTTCTATCCATATGGGGAGATCAACCACAAACAGGTGGAAGATAGCCTGAATGCGTTTTTAAAGCTGATCGATTCCGGATATAAAGGCGCTCAGCTCAATGCCCTCATCCGTGAACGGTTTGACATCTATCTTTCTGTAGGCTGTGACAATAAGGGAACCGTTCTCTTCACCGGCTACTATACCCCTATATTTGAAGGCTCTACACAAGCTGGAGGGCGTTTTAAATACCCTCTGTATGGTCAACCAGAAGATCTTGTGAAAAACTCTGAAGGCACGACTCTCGGCAGACGTGTCGGCGACAACATCGTTCCTTATCCGCCTCGTGCCGAGATAGAAAAATCGGGGATATTAAAAGGCAAAGAGATTATTTGGCTGAGCGATCCCTTCGAGGCCTATATCGCGCACGTGCAGGGGTCGGCCAAAATCCGGCAGTCCGACGGCTCGATTATCGGAATCGGTTATGTCGCAAATAGCGGTCACGAATATAAGAGCATCGCCCAGAGAATGCTGGATGATGGGAAAATCTCACGAGACCAAATGAGCCTCTCCTCCATGATCGCATATTTCAAGTCACACCCGGACGAGGTACCCGAATACACCAGGATGAATCCGCGGTTTGTTTTCTTTCACAGGACGGATGGCCAGCCGCGAGGAAGCCTTAATGAACCGGTGACAACACTGCGTACCATAGCCACCGACAAATCCATCTTTCCACGCGCATCCCTGGCATTTATCTCCACAACCTTGCCGCGAACGAGCGGCGGCAGTCTGATTCAGTCCCAATACTCGGGTTTTACTTTAGACCAGGATACCGGCGGGGCAATTCGAGCTCCCGGCCGTTGCGATGTCTATATGGGGCAAGGCGATACTGCAGGGGAAATGGCGGGACAGACGTTCAGAGAAGGCCGGCTGTATTATCTCTTCATAAAGCCGGAATATCAAAATGCCATGACGGTAAAATTACCCGATAAGAAGAAGTCGAAACAGAAATAAAGATCAAGAAGAGGAACACAGTGCCACTGGTTAATGATGGGAGAGAACACTTGGATTGGAAAGAACTGATCGGATTTATCGGAGGACTCTTAACGACAATGGGAATGGTTCCGCAGGTTTTGCGGCTTTTCAAACTCAAGAGCGCTCATGAGATAAGTTTGACATTCAGCTTGCTTTACGGAATCGGCATCTCATTCTGGCTGGCCTATGGAATTCTGAATGGGCTACTATCCGTTATTATTTGGAATAGCCTGGCACTGGCTCTGGGCTGCGGGATGATCTATGCCAAACTAAAGTGGGGAAGATAGAACAGATAACGTGAATTGATATAAATGTCATCCGAGAAGGGGACCGCGTTTTAAGAGGACGGGTTCACCTTTGAAGGAGAGGTTTTCAGATATAATAAGGAGACTCAAATGACTTACGAAACAATTCGTTTTGAAAGGCACGGGGCGGTCGGCATACTAACCCTGAATCGCCCTGAGATGATCAATGCCATTAACCGGAAAATGACCGAAGAACTCATCGACCTCTGGCAGCAACTTCACACCGATTATGAAACGCGGGTTATCGTCCTGCGCGGCGAAGGAGATCGCGGTTTTTCTTCCGGTCTCGATCTCAAGGATTTGCAATCCATGTATAAAGAATCCCAAGAAATGACCGCCGAGCACAGCTATCAGTTTCAGAGGAGGCTATCGCTGATATTCCGTCTGATGCGCTCCGCGCCTCAGCCAATTATTGCAGCCATTCACGGGGCGGCTGTCGGCGGCGGGCTTTCATTTTCCTACACTTCGGATATTCGCCTTGCCTGCAATGATGCTTTCTTCGGGGCCCAATTCATTAACGTGGGGGTCGGTGGCGCCGATATGGGCACAAGCTTTTTCCTCTGGCGCATTGTCGGCTGGGGAAAGGCGGCAGAGATGTTGCTGACGGGCGACAAAGTACCGGCTGATGAGGCATTGCGTATCGGACTGATCAATCACCTCTATCCCAATAAGGAAGAGCTTTTTTCCGCAGCCATGAAAATGGCGACCACAATGGCCTCGAAAAACCAATTTGCACTGCAGCTCACAAAAAGCGCGCTCAATATGGCTTTGAATGGATTGAATTACGAGGACGCGGTCAGAATGGAAGATCGCGGCCAGACAATGCTGGCCATGGCCTTTGGTATCAATACTACCATTCAAAAATGAAGCGGATTCGAGCTTTAAGGAAGGGTTTGAATGGTTCATTCGCTTACACTGCAGCAAGCTGCAAGCAATATACTCGCTACCGTATTCAGATAAAGATCTCAACCGGCATTTCTTACCGGATCTTACTTGAGTATCAGCTCCGGTTTTTTAATAAAGACCGAGGTATCCGGAGGGATCGATTCCGTGAGCCAGACATTACCGCCGATTACGGATCTTTCGCCGATTATGGTTTCACCCCCCAGTATCGTAGCGCCGGAATAGATAATCACATCATCTTCAATAGTCGGATGCCGCTTCTTGCTGCGAAGCTGTTCAACTGCATGCTTGGGAAGGGAAAGTGCTCCAAGGGTAACGCCCTGATAAAGTCTCACCCTGTTTCCGATCACAGTTGTTTCTCCGATTACCACACCGACTCCGTGATCTATGAAAAAACTCTCTCCGATATTGGCGCCGGGATGGATATCGATCCCTGTAATCCCATGCGCATACTCGCTCATAATACGCGGAATCAGCGATATTTCCTGATGATGCAGCTGGTGGGCTATTCTGTAGACGCTTACTGCAAATAGACCCGGATAACAGAATACAATCTCGTCATAGCTCTTTGCAGCTGGATCTCCTTCATAGGCAGCTATGATATCCTTTGTCAGGAGCACCCTTATGTTTGGAAGTTCCCGGATGAATTTAATGGCTTCTTCACTGCCACGCTCCACACAATGCGTGCAGGGCAGATCGTGCCGGATACATTCATGCCTCAGGCACAATGCTATCTGATGCGAAAGTTCTTCATAAAGAGTTGTCGTTTCCTGTCCCAGGTAATATTCCAGATTGATCCGATCAAGACGAGTCGAAACATAATATCCCGGAAAGAGAATCCGCTGAAGCTCGTGTATAAGTCCGATAATGGCATCTCTGGATGGGATCGGTTCGGGCCCGACGTGATCGAAGCAGCCATTATGGTTGCATGTAGCTACGAGCGCTTCTACAATTTTGGGAATTTCCTCCCTGAAGTCAGAAGATGTTCGGATCTTGGCTTTACATATATCTGTCTGGTCCTTATCTTCCATTAAAAAACTCCTCTTTCTATTTGCCCCTTATCTGCAATCTGGCCCGATTGGTTTAACGCCTAACCGATGGGGGAACAGTCATTCCATAACTCTGCAGAACGGAATTGAGATCGGTACATCTTGCAGCTTACCTGACTCACATATGATCAGACCTGCTCAGGTAATGATATTCATGGATTTATTTAGTAGATCGTATCCTTTTTCTGGGTAGGAGTATAGGGGATTAACCGCTGCAGGTCAATAAAAACAGCCATCTGAAAAAAATACCAGAGGTGGAATAATCTCTATATTACATAGGGAAATATTTCGGCCTTTTTCGGAGACTGAGTTAATTTTGTCATCCGTCGCGATGCCCCTGATCGCTCCATCCATTGCTTGATACGATTAGCATCTCCGAACCTGGTCAACTTGCCTTGAGCATCAAGAAGAACAATTAAAACGGGGCGTTTGGCCAATCGAGCCTGCATGACCAGACATCTGCCCGCCTCGTCCAGGAATCCCGTTTTGGAAAGGCCGATCTGCCACCGGGAATTCCGAACAAGAGGATTGGTATTATGAAACGCCAGCGTGCGACGACCCGATTGGATGGTTGCTTCCTCGCGAGTCGTGCATTCTCTTATGAGAGGATAATTGTAAGCTGCATTGACCAGTTTGGCCAAATCGTGAGCTGAAGAGATATTGCCGCAGGAAAGTCCCGTGGGATCCGAAAAGCGTGTCTCCAGTAACCCCAGGGTACGGGCTTTGGAATTCATGGCGTTTACAAAACTGTACTGCCCCCCCGGATAGGTTCTGCTCAAGGCATGAGCTGCCCGGTTTTCCGATGCCATCAGGGCCAGTAATAAGGCATCCTGACGTGTTAGAGAAGTACCTATCTGTAAACGCGAACGGCTGTGCCGTATAGAATCTATATCTTCACGTTCGATAATGATCTTCTCGTTGAGATCCATTTGAGCATCGAGGGTAACCATCGCTGTCATCAGCTTTGTAATGGAGGCGATGGGAACAACAGCCGTGGCATTTTTTTGGAAAAGAGACTCTCCGGTTTGTTGATCCTCAACCAGAGCGGATTGGGACCGTAAAACAAGATTCTGAGGCGAGTTGTTGAAACGGCTTACAACAGCACGACAATGGCGATGCTTTTTCCCGGCATGATGATGCCGCGGCGATTTCGCCAATCCAGCAGCATCCTGAATTGCCAATCCCCAAAATATCAGCACGGTACAAAACATCATCAAAAAATTTTTTTGAGCCACACCATTTCCTATAGAAGAGGTTTAAATAGAATTTTTCACACCACTAGGCATCGCACATAGTGCCCGTAAACACAATCGTCAATGAGCTTCAATGCGAATGCACGCCCGTTGATCGCCCATGCATATGGGCTTTATCTTTTTTATTGAGACATGACAATACAAATTTATCTTTTAATAGGACCGGAATACGCGCAGTAATTTGTAAGCGGATTCAAATATGGTTCATTTTCCGAATATAGTACTGCCGGTCCAGAATACCGGATATGATGCTGAATCTCAGCGAACCAGCTTTGCGGTGATCTCTGCGACGTGTTTTCCCTGATACCGGGCAGCGCTCAATTCATTCTCGCTGGGCATCCGTTCACCTTTATTTCCGGCAATGGTGGAAGCTCCGTAAGGAGAGCCTCCTGTTATTTCATCAATGCGCATCTGACCTGCAAAGGCATACGGCAGACCGACAATAATCATTCCCTGATGCAAAAGAGTTGTATGAAAGCTGAGAATCGTCGATTCCTGACCGCCATGCTGGGTAGCGCTGCTGCAGAAAACACTGCCCACCTTTCCGACCAGCGCACCTTTCACCCACAATCCACCCGTCGCATCCAGAAACTGGCGCATTTGTCCGCACATATTGCCGAATCGGGTCGGCGTACCAAATATAATGGCATCTGCCGTGGCCAGGTCTTCTACCTTGCAGATTGGAATATGAGCCATGCCCTTTTGGGCCTCAATGGCTCCCATTTTCCCCAATACCTCCTGCGAGAGCGTTTCCGGCACGCGATAGAGTTGCACATCCGCATCTTCGACCTGACTCGCCCCTTCTTTCACCGATTCCGCCATTCTGAAAACATGACCGTACAACGAGTAGAACACGACGAATATTTTCATGCTGTTCCTCCTTTCCGGTGCTGTACATTGAAGGTTTTCAACCTAAAATGCTTTCCCTTGCCTGCGCGCTTCTGAACAAATTCCTTGAATGAAAATTTACTGGGCCTGCCCTGTTACAAAACCCTTCGAAGGGGGACCGCTATCGGCGGGCGTTCCCGCAATCTGGGCAAGGTATGAAGGGCCGAGCTTTTTGATATGCTCGTCCACATTTTGAAAATAATTGAAATGGATCTGCTCTTCGTCAACAAGGGATTCAAAGAGCTTCATGCTGGTACTGTCGCCGTTTTCCCGGCATAGCTGCAGAAATTGATTGTAGATGTCTATGGTATCATCTTCCAGACCGGCATTGAAGAGAAAAATAGCTTCTACATCTTGCCCTTTTTCTATTTTATCAGCCAGCTCCGCCGTCGGTTCTCCACCGAGTTCCTTAATGCGTTCCGCAAGCATCTCCGCATGACGCATTTCATCGATCGCAATCAATTTTACTTTGACGGCCAGATCGCCGTAGTCCATATCGTCCAGGTTATAGTGTTGATTCATGTATTGGTGAATCGCCTGCAGCTCCATCGACCGTGCCTTATTCAGTACTTGAATTACATTCTGCTTCCGCTGTTCCCTGGAATTCTGAACCATAAGACCTCCTTGATCAAGTTATATACGAATCGTCTACCTCTCTCATCCCAGAACAGAACTAATGAAAAAAAATTTTTCCTCACCTTTGAATGCCGGCTCTCCCATTCGAACCCTACACCCTGACCAGCCGATATGCCTTTTTACCCAATCCAATCTCTTCCGAATAATCAAGAATGTGCTGTCCTTCGACCCCTGTCACTTTTTTGAAAATGTTACCATCTTTCTCCACAACAAGATCATAGGCCGCCTGATCGCATGCAACCGGATCGGTTGAGGCCACAATTCCGACATCGCGCCCGATGATTCTCGTATCTGCCATACAGTCGCAATCTTTCGAGATGTTATTGATGAAGGTGATGCAAATACATTTTTTGTTCTTCAGAACACCAAAGGCATATTCGGCACATCTCTCCTGAACCTCAATATTCGTAGCACCCGACCAGGGTATAGCGATTGCCTCCTGGTCGCAAACGGAAATACACTTCGCGCATCCGATGCATTTATCTTCGTCGATCAATGCCCGATCACCCTCTATCGTGATGGCATCCGCCGCGCAATTCTCAACGCACTGTTCACAAGCTATGCAGGAAATCCCGACGGACAATTTTATTTTCGAGTGCATTTCCAGCTTGCCGGCCCGCGATCCGCTTCCCATTCCGATATTTTTGATGGCGCCTCCGAAACCAAACAACATGTGGCCCTTTAAATGAGAGATGGCGACAATTGCATCTGCGTCGGCTATTTGTCGGCCAATTTTCACCGAGGCAAAGATTTTTTTTCCGATTTCCACATGCTCTTCATCATCTCCATGTTCACCATCAGCAATGAGAATAGGGGTTTCCAGTGAGCCGAATCCATGCTCCATGGCGATCTTAAGATGATCCGTCGCGTTGAGCCTCATTCCTCTATAGAGAGTATTGGCATCTGTCAGAAAAAAATTATCCGTACGTATTTTCAGCGAATCGATGACCGGTTTGATATTCTGGGGAGAAACAAATCGGGAGTTGCCCTTTTCGCCAAAGTGCACTTTAATGGCAACCTTGTCGCTTTTCCCTATATCTCCGTTTTCACATTGGCAGGTTTTTTCAAACAGTTCCTTAATAACGGCAGTATCGAATCTTTCAGAAAAAAAGACAACCGGTTCCATAATAGCCTCCCGTAGGTTTTACGCTTCCATAGAGGACGAACGCGCCGATATTTTTAATAGAACAAATAGTACGCGTCCAGAAAGAAAAATACCCAGCCGGCTGTAACAATCAGACCGATATACCACAGATATTTCTGTCTGGTCAGGGCGGAAACCGAAGAAAGCATGATTCCGATCTGGAGAAAAATAAGGCTGTAACCAAAATTGCCGCCTCTTTGCTGGGCATCCTCTTTTTGTTTGGAATGGCCCTCCGCCAGTTTCTTAATTTCTTCCTTTTCTTTGTCGTACCTTTTAATATTTTTCTCATAAGAAGCCAGCAGTTCTTCATATTTTGCTTGCGCCTCTTTGGGAAGCATCGGCTGGCATAGGCGTTCCAGCTCAAGTTTCTGCTTCTGAATTTCGTAAGTATGTTGTTTAATGCTTTTTGCCTGAAAATAGGCCCATTGATTGCTTTCCAGCCCCTGTTGCAGAATAGCACGCGATGAATACTTCCCTAAATACAAAGTTGTGATTGCCGCAAAGACCGCCAGCAAAGCAGTTGTCAGGGCGATACCTTTTAGCCATTTATCTTTTTGATCCGTCATGAAATCCTCCAAAAATCCTGATTCTACCCGGAGAGGCAATTCTCCACTATAAATCTGCGCTACATTGTATCCGGTAAACCATACTTAATTTTCCTATCATTCACAAGATCAAAGAGATTTCGGTCCGGTATTTATTAAAGCAGACCCGGTGAAAACAATTGAAAACGAGGTATAAACCTGTTAATGAATTTAGGGTAGTGCTGATATGCAATTTTAGTGAAATCAACAATGGGAGAGACAAAATGATAAAGGGTATGGCCAGATGGTCGGTGGTTATCGCTTTTCTTTTAGCCGTGAGCGGGTGCATGGTTACGAAAGGGACCTATCTAAAGAAAGTGGATGAAAATGAAACGTTAAAGAAACAGATCGCCGCTGCAAATATCCTCAATGAAAATCAGAAAAAAGAGATCAACAGGCAAACAGGGGAAATCTCCGAGCTGAATAATATTCTGATAGCGAAGCAGGATGACCTATCTAAAAAAATAGCCGAACAACGCTCTCAGAATGCTCTATTGAAAAAAGAAATAGGAGATCTGCAGAAGAGCAAGGAGGAAAAAATCCAGGAAGTCAGCAAGACCTATGGAGAGATGCTCGAGAAAATGAAATCTGAAGTTGCAAAAGGGCAGGTCACGATCACAGAGCTCAAAGGCAAGCTGACTGTAAACATGGTGGAAGCGATTCTGTTCGATTCCGGAAAGGCAGAAGTCAAATCAGACGGACTGAAAGTCCTCGGCAAGGTTACCGATGTACTTAAGAACGTAAAAGATAAATCCATCCGAATCGAGGGGCACAC
>DHHG01000078.1:0-6623 GCA_002403175.1 Syntrophaceae bacterium UBA4778
AAGAAGTTCAGCCGCCCAAAAAGGGTGGCGTTCTGGTGAAATGGCTCGTAATCGGCGGTTTAGCTGCGGTCTTGGTAATCGGCGGCAGCCTGGCTGCATTTTATTTTATCCATAATTCCTCTAAAAAGGAGACACCTGTTAAAGAACAACCAGTTTCGGCGGTCTGGGCCATGGAGCCCTTTATCGTTAATCTCGTTGATAACAATGGTGAGCGGTATCTGAAAATATCGGTAGAACTGGAGGTCTCGGATAAAAACGTTGTACCCGAACTCAACAAGCTCAAACCTAAGCTCAGAGACAACATTCTGGATCTGTTAACAGCCAAATCATATAAGGACCTGGTCGATATGATGGGAAAGCAGCGGCTTCGGGATGAAATCATGATGCGCTTGAACAGTTTTCTGAGCGGTGGAAAAATTACCAAAGTTTATTTTACAGAATTCGTTATTCAGTAAGGATTATGAAAGATGACCAATATTCTGTCGCAAGAAGAAGTTGATGCCTTACTAAGGGGAATATCAGGGGGAGAGATTGAGACGGATATTCTCAAGGATGCCCTGGATTCCGGTGAGGCAATGCCTTATGACTTAACCAGTCAGGACAGAATCATCCGGGGGAGAATGCCAACCCTGGAAATGATCAATGAAAGATTCACGCGTAGCTTCCGAACCAGTTTATCATCTTTGCTCAGAAAGGTGGTCAGTTTTACCACCATTTCCATAGAAATGATCAAATTTGGTGATTTTCTAAAGACCCTTCCCGTGCCGACCAGCCTTCATCTTTTCAAAATGGAGCCGTTTAAAGGGAATGCGATCTTTATCGTCGAATCCAAGGTCATTTTTACACTGGTCGATATTTTCTTTGGCGGGTCAGGCCGTGATCCTTACCGTGTTGAAGGACGCGAATTCAGCGCAATTGAGACAAACCTGATCAAAAAAGTAGTTGTTTCCGCCCTGATGGAACTGGAAAAAGCCTGGAGTGCACTGATTGATTGCAAAACCAGCTATCAAAGATCGGAAACAAACCCGCAATTCGCGCAAATCGTTCCACCTACAGATGTCATCGTGTTGATTAATTATGAGATGGAAATGGAATTCGCTTCGGGGACACTTTGCCTCTGCATACCTTATTCGATGCTGGAGCCTGTCCGGGAAAAATTGCAGGCCGGTTTTCAGAGCGATACGCTGGAAGTGGATACGGTTTGGACCGGTCGCTTTAAAGAGAATCTGATGTCTTCCTCTGTGGACATTTTAGTAGAACTGGGCAGGGCTAACATCAGTGCAAAAGATGTTGTGGATTTACAGAAAGGAGATGTCATTCTGTTGAATCAATTTGCGGTAGATCCGCTGAAGGTCTATGTGGAAGGTATGCTTAAATTCGCAGCTAGTCCTGGAATATACAAGGGCAATCAGGCTGTCAAGATTGTGAAACATTATGACAAGAAGGAGGGTCACCAGTATGGAGCAGAGTGAAGTAGATGCCTTATTGAACGGGGAACCCCTGATGAGCAACTCTGCATCTGGAGATGATGAAAATCTGGGTTGGGATGATGTCCAGCAGGAACTTGAAAAATCAAAAAATCCAGTCCCCAAGGTAGAGGCCAGTATGGCCTCATTTGAAGAGCTGCAAGGGGCTGGCAGGGGATCCGGAGTTCAGCAACTGGATCTTAATTTTATCCTGGATATCCCGTTGACGCTTTCGGCCGAGTTGGGGCGCAGCAGACTCCTGATCAGTGAGCTCCTCCAATTGGGACAAGGTTCAGTCATTGAATTGACGAAGGTTGCGGGTGAAGCGATGGACGTTTATGTGAACCAGAGATTGATAGCCCGAGGTGAGGTCGTCGTTGTCAATGAAAAATTTGGAATTAGATTGACGGATATCATCTCGCCCGCAGAGCGGGTTAATAAATTAAGATGAACGGGATGTGGAGATGAATTCTTTTGATATTTTCTGGTCTTTTTTAAAAATGATTTCAGCGCTGGCTATTATTCTCGGTCTGCTGATTGGATCTACATACTTTTTCAAACGCTTCATGAAAGATGCGGTAATGAGCACGGATCAGGGCGAAATGATAAGTGTAATCGCCACTCGCTATCTGGGTCCGAAGAGCAGCATTATGCTGGTGGACATTGTTGGACAAGTCGTAGCCATAGGGATCTCCAATAATCAGATCACAATGCTGACCGATATTTCCGATCCTGCAAGTCTGGAGCGCCTGAAACAAAACCGAAAATCCGGCGGAACAGGATCTCCTTTAACCGAACAATTGATGATGTACAAATCCAAATGGGATGCAATAAATCCATTCAAAAGGTAGAGAATCAAAAATGAGTAATCAAACTGTTCATAATCCGATAGACCGGCTCAAATCGAGCAGATGCTCCTGTCGAATCATAATAGGCACGCTTTTGATCATCTGTTTTCTTCTGATGACGATCGTTCCCGTATTTGCGGAGCCCTTTCCGATCCCGACAGTGAACCTGAACGTATCCAGCGCCGCTAAATCAGATCAGGCTTCGGTTCTTCTCCAGCTCCTTTTCATTCTGACGGTATTGTCTCTCGCTCCGGCTATCTTGATCATGATGACCTCTTTCACGCGCATCGTCGTGGTTTTCTCACTCCTGAGACATGCGCTTGGAACTCAATCTCTGCCGCCGAACCAGATCATTGTGGGACTATCACTCTTTCTCACCTTCTTTGTCATGGCTCCTGTATTTGAAAAGGTAAACACGCAGGCAATTCAGCCATATCTTAAGCAGCAGATTCCGGCAGAAAAAGCATTTGAAGCAGCGGCTCCGCCCTTGAAGGCTTTTATGCTCAAACAGACTAAAGAAAAGGATCTGGCGCTCTTTATCAATATAGCCAAACAGAAGCGTCCCAATACACCTGAAGACGTGTCAATGACTACCTTGATTCCGGCCTTTGTTATCAGTGAGTTAAAAACAGCCTTTCAGATTGGTTTTTTGATTTATATGCCGTTTCTCGTTCTGGATATGGTTGTGGCAAGCGTTCTCCTTTCGATGGGTATGATGATGCTTCCGCCTGTCATGGTGAGCATGCCTTTCAAATTGCTTCTGTTCGTATTGGTGGATGGTTGGAGTCTTCTGGTGGGCTCGCTGGTGCAAAGTTTTGGAATATGATGGGGGAAATGATATGAGTTCTGATCTAATTATAGGAATTACAGCTGAAATGATAAAGGTAACTCTCTTGGTGGCCGCTCCCATGTTGATTGTGGGATTGGTAGTTGGCCTGGTAATCAGTATATTTCAGGCTGTCACGCAGATTCAGGAAATGACGCTCGTATTTGTTCCGAAAATATTTGCAGTCCTATTGGCAATGATTTTCGCATTGCCCTGGATGTTGAATATGCTCGTGGATTATACGCATAATCTCTTTGTAAATATCCCGAATTACATAAGGTGAAAAGATAAATATATTTCAGCCGGGAAGTCAGAGAAGAAAGCGTCTCAAAAGGAATTGTAAAAATGCCAGTCATATCAACCGAACAAGCCGAAGCCTTTTTCCTTATATTTATCAGGGTGACAGCGGTCATGATCACGATTCCTGTGCTTGGAGATGCATCCGTTCCGATGCGTGTGAAAGCAGGCTTATCTCTTATGATGGCTATGATTCTCTTTCCGGTTATGCAGACTTATGTTTCAAATTCCAGCTTCGATATTTTCTCGCTGGTCCTGAGAATGATAGGGGAGGTCCTGATCGGTATGGCGATAGGGTTTGGTTCCAGGCTGATCTTTGCGGGAATTCAACTGGCAGGGCAGCTAATCGGTTTTCAGATGGGCTTATCTATCGCCAATGTCATCGATCCGGCTAACAACACGCAGGTCTCCGTCATTTCACAATTTCAGTACCTGGTTGCTCTGCTGATATTTTTGCTCATGGATGGACATCACATATTCATTTACGCGATTGCGGACAGTATCAGGGTTCTTCCTCCTCTCAATTTTCATTTCTCCGGTCCTTTGCTGGAGGTGTTAATTAACATGATGGGTAAAATGTTTATCGTAGCAATTAAAGTCGGAGCTCCCATTGTTGCCATCCTGTTCTTTTTGAGTATCGGTATGGGCCTGGTTGCCAGAACGGTTCCCCAGATCAATATTTTTGTTGTTGGGTTCCCGCTTCAGATTGCTGTCGGTTTGATTGGAATCGGCGTGACCATCCCTCTGTTCATAAAGATTGTGGAAACATGCTTTGTTGATATGAAAACAGAAATCGGAATGCTGTTGAATGCGATGTAAATCGTACCTTTAAGAGATAGAGAAGGATCATGGCGGAAGATCAAGATCAAGAACGAAACGAGCAAGCTACTCCCAGGCGAAAAGAGGAGAGCCGAAAAAAAGGACAAGTTGCGAGAAGTCAGGAAGTCGTTTCCGTTACGGTCCTGCTCGGGTGTATTCTTTTTTTCTATTTCGGAACCGGCGGAATGGTCCAGAAACTATCCGATATGATATCGAGATCCTTGCGTGAGTCCGGCACGACAACGTTGACTCAATCAACTGTTCCGACCGTAATTGCAAATTTCATCTATGATGCTTTCATGGTGCTTTTCCCATTTCTGCTCACTGTGTTTATTGCAGCATTGATTGCGAATTACATCCAGGTAGGGTTTCTCTTTTCGTCAGAGTCTTTGAAACCGAAGTTTTCTAAGATCAGCCCCATGAACGGATTTAAAAGGCTTTTTGGTCTTAAATCGCTGGCGGATTTGGTTAAGAATGTTTGCAAACTCGTTATAGTCGGATGGGTTTCTTACTGGACGATCACATCGGAAGTTGAGAATTTGGTTCCCCTGATGGACCAGAGTATCTGGGGGATCATGGTCTATATCGGCGATGTCTCATTCAAAATTATCGTCAGGACCTGCTGGGTCCTGGTGGTACTAGCCGTACTCGATTATCTCTATCAGCGTTGGGAATATGAGCGAGGCCTCAAAATGTCCAAACAGGAGATCAAGGATGAGTACAAGCAAACGGAAGGTGACCCTCTGTTGAAATCGAGGATCAAGCGACTGCAGCGAGAAATGGCCAGGAAGAGAATGATGTCTAAGGTTCCCAGTGCGGATGTGGTAATTACAAACCCTGACCACATTGCAGTTGCCCTCAAATACGATCAGATGAACATGGCGGCCCCTGTTGTAGTTGCAAAAGGAGCCGATCTCATGGCTGAAAAAATAAAGGAACTTGCGAGAAAGAGTCGCGTGCCTGTTGTAGAAAACAAACCATTGGCACGTATCCTATTCAAACTGGTGAAAGTAGATGGCGTCATTCCGGAGAATCTGTATAAGGCCGTTGCAGAGGTTCTGGCGTATGTCTACAGCCTGAAAAGACAGAGAATGGTCGGATAATAATTATGACAGAAGCTGCGATTAAAGCGGAAAACCTGCCGGATTGGACGAAGAATGTCACGATGGTTATGGCTCTGGGCGTGATCGGTATTCTTGTGATCATGATGGTCCCTTTGCCGACGATTATTCTTGACCTGCTCTTGTCTTTGAACATCACCCTGTCCATCATTATTCTTTTGATGTCGATGTATGTTCTGAAACCGCTCGATTTTTCCGTTTTCCCTTCTGTGCTGTTGACGGTCACCCTGCTGCGTCTTTCGCTGAATGTGGCTTCCAGCCGGCTGATTCTTCTACACGGCAATGAAGGAACTGGTGCAGCAGGACAGGTGATCAAAGCTTTTGGGACGTTCGTTGTCGGCGGGAATTATGTGGTCGGATTAATCGTTTTCTTTGTTCTCGTTCTGATCAATTTTGTTGTTATCACAAAAGGCGCTACCCGTATTGCTGAGGTGGCTGCACGCTTCACGTTGGATTCCATGCCGGGCAAACAAATGAGCATCGATGCCGATCTTAATGCCGGTCTGATTTCGGAATCGGATGCCAGAAAACGGCGACGGGAAATAGAAAGAGAAGCGGATTTTTACGGTGCAATGGATGGTGCCAGCAAATTTGTCCGGGGAGATGCCATTGCAGGTGTTGTCATTACCATCATTAATATTCTTGGCGGCCTGATCGTGGGCGTTTTGCAGCAGGATATGAAGGTGGTGGATGCCGCCCGAAATTACACATTGTTAACGGTTGGGGATGGGCTGGTCACTCAGGTTCCTGCTTTGATCATTTCCACTGCGGCAGGTATGCTCGTAACCCGTTCAGCGGGTTCCGAAAATCTGGGCAAAGAGATTGCAGGGCAATTGCTGATCCAGCCTCGGGCGATCGGAACCGCATCGGCCATGCTTCTCGTATTTGCATTGATTCCCGGAATGCCGAAATTCTCTTTCATTGCCATTGCGGCTGTGACCGGAATTCTGGCAATCTCAATCTTCCGTTCGGCTCCGAAAAAGATAGAGTCCGAAAAGGAAGAAGAGCCGGTAGCGGCGGAACCGGCCAAGGAGTCGGTAGATATGATTCTTCCGATCGAAGTTCTTGAGCTTGAGGTCGGCTATGGTCTGATCCCATTGGTGGATAGCGCGCAGGGAGGAGAACTCCTGGGAAGAATTCGTGCTATTCGCAAGCAGCTTGCGCTGGATATGGGTTTTATCGTTCCGGCCATTCATATCCGGGATAATCTCCAGCTTAAGCCGAATGAGTATTCGGTTATTTTAAA
>DHHG01000078.1:6648-7554 GCA_002403175.1 Syntrophaceae bacterium UBA4778
AAGGAGCCGACCTTCGGTCTGCCTGCTGTCTGGATTACGGAAAAAGAAAAGGAAAGTGTTCAGGCAAAGGGATTTGTTGTCGTTGATCCGGCTACTGTGATTACAACGCATATAACCGAAGTTATTAAAATGCATGCAGATGAGATTCTGGGACGGGAGGAGGTGCGTGCGCTTCTCGATAATCTTTCCAAGACGTATCCGAAAGTTGTTGATGAGCTCGTTCCCAATGTCATTCCCGTAGGTGTTATCCAGAAAGTTCTGCAGAAACTTTTGAAAGAGAGGATATCCATTCGCGACTTATTGACGATCCTCGATACCGTCGCCGATTATGCTCCATTAACAAAAAATTCAGATATTCTGACCGGATATGTTCGTCAGGCCCTGGCAAGAACGATTACAAAGCAATACAAAGATCCGGAAGGCAATATGACTGTTATTACCATTTCGCCTGAGATTGAGAATCATATCAACACCTCTGTCCAGCATACGGAGCTGGAATCTTATGTTACGCCGGATCCTTCCATCGTGCAGAGAATGGTCTCTAATTTGCAAAGATATGTGGTTGCGTTCACATCGAAAGGACTGCAGCCAATCATCTTATGCTCTCCGCAATTGAGAGGGCATTTAAGGAAGCTGCTGGAAAGATTCTTTCCAAACATAACCGTGCTGTCGCACAATGAGATCACACGGGAAGTGAACATCAAATCACTCGGTATGTTGGAGATATAAAATATGCAGATTAAAAGGTATGAGGCATCCAGCATTCAGGAAGCAATGGACAAAATCAGGAAAGATCTTGGTCAAGATGCAGTTATCCTTTCCACCAAAAGATTGAAGCGGGGGAAAAGTCCTTTGATTGAAATAACGGCGGCCCGGGATCTGAACCGTTCCAATTGCGAAAAAACA
>DHHG01000208.1 GCA_002403175.1 Syntrophaceae bacterium UBA4778
AACAGGCGGATCGTGTTCGCGATATTTTGTCGGAACGGGAAATAACTGCAAAAGACATGATGTCTTCCGACTACATCAGCGTTCATAAAAATGAAAAGGCGGAACAGGTACTGGCGAAGATCAGATCGTCGGGAAAAGAGCCGGAGAGTATCTCTTATATTTACGTCGTCAATGATGATAAACGTACCCTCCTCGGCGTGGTGGATTTACGGGAGCTCGTACTGGCGGCGGACCAGATGACCATGAATGAGATCATGTCTTCACCTCCCGTTACGGCGGAAGAAGATGATGCTCAGGAGGACCTTGCGCAGATGTTTGCAAAATATCATTACCGGATGATGCCGGTTGTGGACAGTCATGATCGTCTGCTTGGGGTTATTTTTTACAATGACATCATGAAAGGAATTGAAACACGATTAAAAGCCTAAGGGCTGGATCCAGTGAAAATCAGAATGAGAGATAAATTATGCCGCGTGTACAATTATCCAGAAAAACCAGATTCGCGCTATCCTGCCTGATGATCTACATTATCGGTTTGATGGCTCTGATTATCTTCCGTTTTATTCAGTCGCTGTAATGGCAACGGAAATACACCAAAATTCTAAACCAACGGCTTCCCCTTGTTCAAGCGCTCATAGGTCCGGATATATTGTGCAATCATCGTCCCCAGATCGTATGTTTCTCTGGACTCTTTCATGATCCTCACGATCTGTTCCGCCCGGACCGCCTCCGGCAAGCGATGGAAAATGACGCTGTTGTGCATCGCATACCATAAACCGCCGGGATCGTAATTCCTGAAAAGAAAGCCGTTTCCGACATCCTGAGGAGAACCCATTATTTTCAGCCTTAATTCCCTGATCTTATCATTATACCCGCCCGTATCGCGATTGGTTGCAGTAGCTCCAAATAAATTACCGACCTGGTCTATCTGTCCGCAAGGTTCATACAGGGAGGATCCGAAGACGTCGCTTGCGGCAGCAAACCCGAGCATAGAGAGATCTCCATCATAAGGATGATACGCAATCTTGCCTCCGGATGCAAAGGCGATTCTCCCCAGAATCTCCGTGTGGGTCCGGTCTCCTCCCACTCCGTCCGCAATGAAGGCGATCTGAGCATCTCCATGCTCGATCACGAAACGTAGCGCGATATCTTCGATGAGCTCGATTCCTTTTTGGAGCGGATCCAGGCGAGACGGCCAGTAGAAAAGAATGGCTTCCGGATCTACCAGCAGTCCCAGCCGCCTTTGGAATTCTACCTTGTTTTCTTTTTTTGCCTGGAGCACGTCTTCATCCGGACCGAATTTTCGGACGAGCGATTCGCATCTTTCCGGATACATGTATGGAGCAGGAGCATTGATGATAGAAAGGGCAGCATTGTGACGGTATTTTTGTTTAACCTCCTCACGCACACTCCACGGCACAATCGGCCGATCCATGAAATAATCCTCAACAACCTCATGCAAAAATTTCTCACCGACAAAATTGATCAAGGTTGCGCTTTTAATTGCCGTGGCCTGACTGTCCAGATAGCTTCTGCCGTTCTCATGCGTAAGGTAGATATCATAGGCCATGCTGTTAAGATCTACCCCATTGAGCATTTCCAGGGGAATCTTCCCGGTAAAGATATTATGAACGGTATGCAAGACTGGCAATCCTGTTGATTTCGCATACGCCGTAATTACCCCTCCCGCCATCCAGTCATTGGAATGAACGATCAGTCTCCCCTGACTTTTGGCCCTGATTATCTTGATAACGTTGTTTACTATCTCGCGCTGAAATTCAGCTGCGGTCAGAACGGGATTTCCCGAATAGGCGCTCATGTTCTCAGCAAACAAAGAGGAACTGACCAGATGAATCCGGTCCGGATCGATCCGGTATCGCATCTGCCGCCATCCCATCTCATCCATTCCCGACTCCAGTTGGAAACGTTTCTTCAGATTCAATGTAGCCAGATGGACTTCAATCCCCCTCTCGACAAGCCCATTGCAGAGAGCAGAAACAACTTCACCCTGCCCTCCGCTTTTGCCGGAAATATACTGGGCCAAAGCGCCCATTTCTTCAGGCAATTTCCCCGTTTCGGGGCTGATGATCAATACGACTGTTTTTTCCCGTTTGCGGAGGATTTGAAATCTCCTGATTGTCACCTCCAGATTGTCAATTTTTCTGGTGATGATGTGAGCGGGCGCTACGGTAGACTTGCCATACGGGTTTATATAGTGATGAAAGGGCCTGGTTCCGAATCTACCTTCCCTGATAAAGCAGATATGATCGGATTCCGTAAGATATCGCCATTTCCTTAGCAGATCGCCTCCCGCTTTTCTGGCGTCCATTCCGATGCTTTCGATATCTTTAAAAATTTCGTACTGGGTTAGATGCCCGATCCTCTTGAGATCCTTTTGTCCAAGTGCGTTCAGTCCAACATTTTTCCAGGATGTCTCTAAGGACTCATTCATATCGAATACAGGACAATCGACATTCTGGAAGCGCTCTGCAATCTCTGTTGCCGTAACAACTTCCACCTCGGAAGATTCCGACAGGAGCTTAGGCATCTCCCGCCAGAAATCAAAGATGCCTTTGTCCTTCCGAATCCAAGCGCCTATATGTTCGCAATCATACCCTAGCATTACCGCCGGGTCAGTTGTAGATGTAATCCGGTCCAGATATTCCCGGGGAGTCAACCCCTTTTTGCCAAACTGGGCGCAAATTGCACCACTTAGCTCATTATTTCTGGGTATGACGACAAGATTGCTCCCCTTGGCCTTAAATATTTGATTTGGAGGAATGCCGTATCCATTCTGAAGATGTGTTCCCGCCCACCTTTCACTGAGCATGGATTTATACCCCATATCATCCACTACCGCCGCAATCTCATTGTTATAAATGAGATCCGTATTCCGGAAAGATATCGGCCTTATCCCGAAAAAACGTTTCATCATATCGCGGTGCAAAGAAACCTGGTCTCTGAATTCCTGTTTCCGGGGGTCAACGTATAAGCCGGTCAGAGAATGATAGTAGGTTTCATCAAGGTACTCCACCTGGATACCTTTGCCCGAATCAAGCAGTTGTTGCAGGAGATGGATCACTTCCGGACAATACGTTTCCGCTTGCTCAAGGAATGTGCCGCTCATGCTCATAATCATTTTAAAATCAGGGTAGGCCGATACGAGTTCAATAAACAAACGGGTGGCAGGCAGGTAGCACAGATCTGCTGTTTCCAGTAAGATTTGTTCATCCTTGTCGGACCATATAAATTTATCACGGTCCGGATGCAAGCGCATCGGTTGGTGCATCTGAAAATAGAAAGCCGCTAAAACCATTTTCTTGTTGTTTTCCCCTTGAGCGAGGTCTGATGCTTACAGGAGTGATCAATACTTCAAGATATGCTTAGACTTGAAATCATCTTAGCGGATGTGTTCTCAAAAATAAATAAAAGATAAGGTATGATCAAATTTTTTTTTGGCTACAGCTATTCGGAAGTGCCAATCATTGATTATGCCTTTTGAACTTAGACGGGCCGGGAGGTGGCCGGCAAAGATCAACGCGCCAATCATGCATACGACACCACATTGCCGTTTGAGGGGGCACCTTCGATTCCAGCGATCCGCATAAACTCCGGCTAAGAAGAAAAAATAAATGTGGGGATTTGCCCTGTAAACCTTACCAAACCAAGCATGAATGCGGAATCGGTCAGCCTGTATACAAGCCAGCTCGCGCAATCTGTTGCATCCAGGTTCCTATTAAGAGAGGCACTTTGACCGCTGAAAAAAAGCCTGTAATTTCTGTGCCAAAATGCTCTCATAAAAACCGAAGGGCTATTTCCTTATTTCCACTTGATTCCATAATCACTCAGCATACCGAATTGATTTAAACAGGACGCTTGCTGCCGAATTCAACAATTACCTATTTGGCATTTTTTCCATCTTTTGGAAAAAAATAAAAAATAACTTGCAAAGCGAACAATCTTTTAATACATACGTTTAAAACAAGTGGTAGAAAAGCTGATATGATAAAAGAAACAAATATATCTGATGCGAGGTCTCGAATTCTGGAAGCTGCAGGAGAGATTTTCGCGGAATACGGATTTCGAAAGGCAACGATACGTGATATCTGCGGCAAGGCGGGGGTGAATCTCGCTGCCGTTAACTATTATTTCAGGGGCAAGGAGAATCTTTATCTCGAAACG
>DHHG01000021.1:0-574 GCA_002403175.1 Syntrophaceae bacterium UBA4778
GTCTTGGCGAGGAATTATGGCGAAGGTACTATCTATTTGAAGGAAATTGCCAAGAGTGAGGAAATTTCGGAAAAGTATCTGAGCCAGATTATCATTCCCCAGAAATGGGTGGGGATCGTCAAATCCATCAGGGGAGCGCATGGTGGTTACGCTTTGGCGAAATCACCTTCTAATATTACTTTGAAAGATATTGTCGATATCCTGGAAGGAAACTGCCTGATAGATTGCATCAAGGATTCTGAAGCCTGTCCGCGCATGAAAAAATGCGCCAGCCGGGAAATATGGAGAATGTTGGACAGCAAGATATCCGACATTCTGGAATCATTCACCCTTGAGCGCCTTGTGCAGATTGAAACCGAAAAAGTTTAGTGTGAAGAAATCAGGAAGAGATAAGAAAGTTTTGGTTGCCATGAGCGGCGGGGTCGATTCTTCCGTAGCTGCCTTTCTTTTGCATAAAGATGGATACTGTGTAGCGGGCACCACGATGCAGCTCGGTATCAAAGGTACCGGGAATGACACGGCCAAATGCGGCGGGGATGCTGTTTCCGATGCTCGAAATGTCTGCAACTGGATC
>DHHG01000021.1:677-2979 GCA_002403175.1 Syntrophaceae bacterium UBA4778
CTGCCTGGCCACAGGACATTATGCAATCATCGATAGGGAAGAGAACGACTTTGTCCTGAAAAAACCGAAAGATCGGAAAAAAGATCAGACCTATTTTCTCTATGCGATTGGCCGTAAAATCTTGGATTCCGTGCTTTTTCCCCTCGGGAATCTTACCAAGGAAGAAGTCAGGAAAATTGCGGAACAACAGGGTATGCCAGTGGCCGAAAAACCTGAAAGCCAGGATATCTGTTTTATAGGGCATAACGAGAGGGAAACATTCTTTTCGGATAGACTCGGGAATATTCCCACAGGACAGATCACGGACAGGTCAGGACGCGTACTTGGAATGCACAAGGGCATTGTCTTTTACACGATCGGTCAGAGGGGCGGACTGGGGATCAGCCATCCGACACCCCTCTATGTCATAAAAATTGATCCGGATCGGAATCGAATTGTCGTGGGCGAAAAAGAGGATTTGAGGTCTCGTGGTTTGGTGGCCGGTAATTTGAAACAATTATGCAACAATTGGCCTGAGCGTGCACAGGCCAAAATCAGATATCGAAAAAAAGAGATTGACTGCCGTATTGCTGAAAACGGCCATAGGCTCGAAGTGTCCTTTGACGAGGACCAGGAAGCCGTTACTCCGGGTCAATCGGTTGTTTTCTATGATCGGGATATTTTGCTGGGCGGCGGAATAATTGAGGGAGCTATAGATGGAGATAATAGATAAAATACAAAAATTGAAAAAAGAAAAAAACGCGATCATTCTGGTTCATAATTACCAGCTGCCGGAGATCCATGATATTGCCGATTATATCGGAGACTCGCTCGGCCTCAGCATTGAAGCGGCGGAAACAAAGGCGGATGTTATCGTATTTTGCGGCGTTTATTTCATGGCGGAAACGGCCAAGATCCTCTCACCGGAGAAAATCGTTCTCATACCGGAGAAATCGGCAGGTTGCCCCATGGCCGACATGATCACGGCGGATCAATTGAGAACACTAAAGGCACAGCATCCGGGAGCAACCGTGATGTGTTACGTAAATACAACAGCGGATGTAAAAGCCGAATGCGATCTTTGTTGCACATCCGCTAATGCCGTAAGAATGGCAGGAGAGGTCCTGCGCGATGAAAAGGAGATTATCTTCGTTCCCGATCAATATCTGGCTGCATACACGGCCAAGCAAACAGGACGCAATTTCATCGTTTGGAAAGGATATTGCCCGATCCACGCTTCAATTCTCCCCGACCATATCCGGGAACAGCGTAATCTTCATCCCGAAGCGGACGTAATCGTGCATCCGGAATGCACGCCTGAGGTAATAGAGGCTGCCGACCGGGCGCTCTCGACCGAGGGTATGATCCGATATGCCAAAGAATCTGAAAAGAAGGAATTCATTATCGGAACCGAAATCGGCATTCTGTATAGGCTCCGGAAGGAATGCCCCGGCAAGATCTTTTATCCGGCTTCAGATCAGGCAGTGTGCCAAAATATGAAATTGACAACCCTGGAAAAGGTCTGTCTGGCTCTGGAAAATATGAGCCATGAAGTAATTGTTCCTGAGGAAGTCAGGGGGAAAGCGAAAACTTGCATCGAGAGAATGTTGAGGAGTTAACGTTCCGGAACTCCGTACGATGAAAGGAAGAAAACGATGGCATACGTCATTACAGATAAGTGCAATGGATGACCGCATGCAGCAAACTTTGTCCGGTAGAGGCCATATCTGGGGAACGGAAACAGAAACATGAGATTAATGCGGGGCAATGTATAGAATGCGGCGTATGCGGGAAGGTGTGCGCGCAGGGTTCAATCCTGGATGGCTGTGGAGTTGCGACTGTGTTTGAGAAACGTAAGCTGTATCGGGATGTCGGCTCCGCAAAATGGGAAGAAGGGTCAGCACGAATTTCCGTTTATCAAGAATGATAAAGCCTGTATTGGGTGCGGCTTCTGCTCCAGTGAGTGCCCGGTAGAAGCGGTCGCTATGCGTAGGCCTGTCTCGTCNNAAGGTACCGGATAATATATAAGTGATATTGTCGGATTAGAGGAATAATGCTGGCTGGTTTATTGTTAGCAGATGATAAGGAATTTCCCTCTAAGGTGTCAGAGATGAGATGTGCGGATATGATTCTGAAGGAATTGGAATAATTTTCAAAACAATACTCAAAACGTGAATGGAGAAAAGCACAAGCCGAGGAGCAGTGCACTTATTCATTTTCACATAACAACCGGTATGGGACTCTTTTTAATGAACCTTAAATAAAGAAAGTAAGCAAAGAAGGTAAAAGAAGAAAGGGAGGGGTTATTTATGGGTATTCATGA
>DHHG01000166.1 GCA_002403175.1 Syntrophaceae bacterium UBA4778
GATATGGTGAGTGAAATCAGGGAAATTAAACATCATTACAGCCAAGGAATTAAGGGGAAGACAGGCATCGAGTATTGACGGCTTTGAAAAAAGCGGATACGGTATCAATCGATAACTGAATTTCAAACATTTCAATATTGGAGAAAATAATGGAAGTAGATGGAAAAAAATTAAAATTCAATCAGAGTAATCTGTACCGGGAAGATATTTTTACCGATATTACGGTCGGTTCTATCCGCCAGCTGACGCCTGTAAAAGCAAACGGCGAGCCGGATAAAGCTCGTAAGATGGTGTTCGCAGGGCAGTCGCAAATTTACACTCCGCATGGTCCGGTGCCGATCCAGTTTCCTATCGATGCTAAAAGCCTTCAGCAGGCAATGGAAAAATTTTCCGAGGCTATGGAGGAATACGTAGCACATCTGGTCGAAGAGGCTAAAGAAATGCAGAGACAGGAGCAGTCACGAATCATTGTTCCGGGTGGAGCGCCTGCAGACAGAGACAGCGGACTAATCCTGAAGTAAGTCGGAAAAAGTAGATTTCATACGAGCGGTTTCAGAAAGCTACTCGTAGCCCAGCTCAATAAGTTTTTCTTCGATGAGCCCCATAAAATGGGCGACTTCGTGGACAACCGTAATCTCGATTTGCTTTTCGAGTTCTTCAACGGATCTGCACATGTCTTCTAGCGGTTTCTGAAAAAGAAAAATTGTGTCCGGATAAAGCGGAGGTGATGTTGATGAACGCTCCGTCAAAGAGGCCCCCTGATAAACACCTAATAAAGGGTAACCTACAGGAAGTCCCATATCTCCCAGGATATCAGCAGAAGGCTCTTCCTGGACAGATATCAGAATGTTCACGAGTTGTTCTCGAATTTCCTGCGGAATTCGCCTGATGGCCCTTTTAACCAAGTTGTCAAATTCCATCCTTTTTAATCTCATGGAGAAATTCCCTTTAGAACGGGACTAAATTTGTTCCCAGCAATTTTCAAAGCGACTGCCCCAATTCAGACTTAATTAGCATGGAAGAAAATTTTACCATTACCGGAATGTACGTTCCATTCTTTTCAAATTAAGCTTGATTTTTGAAAACCATTATAGTACGAAATCACCTGAATCTCTTATTTGTTTTGAATTTTCTCAATCCGGCTCCAATTTTTAGTCACTATTCCATCTCCATTTGATCCAATTAAAAGTCGGTCATAAACTTTAATCAATCTCTGAATTAACAGCGGAAATGATCTGTCATATTCACATGGTTCATTGTCCGCAATCAAGGAGGAATCATTGTGAGAGGGTATCGTGCTTTATGGTTTAGCTTGGCGCTGCTTTTCTTTCTAAGCGGCTGTGCATATGTCCAGGTTCCGATCTTTCCTCCCGTTCAGCCTTTACAGGAAAAAGTGCTTGAAGGGGAGGGAACCGCCAAGATTGTTTTAATGGAAATTTCAGGGGTCATCTCTGAAGAGGAGAAAACCAAAAAAATGGGGTTTTCAGAAGAGGTGTCCCTTGTCGCACAAATTAAAGAGGAGCTGCAGAGAGCTGAAAAGGACAAGGATGTTTCAGGTATTCTCTTGAAAATAGATTCTCCCGGCGGCACCGTAACAGCTTCCGATATGATCTATCATGAGTTGGTGCAGTTCAAAAAGAAAACCGGAAAAAGAGTCAATACCTGTATTCTGGGATTAGGTGCGTCGGGCGCTTACTACATTGCTTCTGCCACGGATAATATCATGGCCTATCCTACGGCTTTGACAGGCAGTATCGGTGTGATCGCTATGAAGATGGACGTGCACGGACTTATGGACAAGATCGGAGTGAAGCAAGAAGCATTTAAGTCCGGAGAAAATAAAGATCTTCTTTCTCCTTTCAAACCAAGCACTCCGGAACAGATTGAAATAATGCAGACCATTATCAACCAGCTTCACAACAGGTTCCTCGATGTTGTTGCCAAAGGGCGAAACGGAATTCTGCCGCGGAGTACGATTGAAAAACTGGCCGATGGCAGAATTTATACATCCGAACAGGCTCTCCATAATAAACTGATTGATGGCATTGGTTATTTGGACGATGCTATCAACCAGCTCAAAAAAGATCTCAAAATTGATCAGGCGAGGGTGATTGTTTACCTTCGTCCCGGAAGCTATAAGGGTTCTATTTATTCGAGTTATCCTGCCAGTGCGTCCTGGCCGGCCAGCCTTTTAAACGCGGGAGTCGCTTCATCTCCTGAAGTCAAATTCATGTATATCTGGAAACCCTGGTAATTCTGCAAACACAGAAACTTAAGAGGAGGAGCTGCGGATGTGTCCGCCTCCTCCTTTTTTCTTTCTTACTCAGAATTTTACCAAATTTAATGCAATATTAATTCAGTTCGGGTATGATGCCGTCGCATTTACAAACGGAATGGAGATCCTGAGTGTTTGTACGCCATTGGATGACAGAAAGGCCGGTTACTGCCGATGAGAAAATGGACCTGGGACAGGCCTTTGAAAGGATGCATCAGCATAGGATCAGGCGACTTCCGGTCGTAAGGGAAGGGAATAAATTGTGCGGAATCATAGCTCTTTCCGATCTTTACCCCTATATCGGACCACAGGGTCTGAATCGGGCCATTATGTCTACTGAATTCGCTGCTAAACTGAGGTGTGTCCGGGTTTCCGAAATAATGGTCCAGAATCCTGTCACTTGCGATCGCAATACTCCTCTGGAGGAGGCAGGTGCATTGATGCGCAATAGAAAGATCGGAGCCATTCCGGTTGTGCATGGAGATGAAATTGTAGGTATTATCACAGAATCGGATGTATTGGAGGCGCTTACCAAAATTGCCCAGATGGGAGAAGACGGAAAACGTGTCTGCTTTCGAATTCCTGTGGACGAAAAAATGAAAATTTTTTATCGCATTGTTTCACTGTGCGAACAGAATCGGCTCGAAATCCTGACCTTGCTGACCCACCCTTTGGCAGATGGCAGTCATTTGGTGATGATCAGAATCAGAGGGGAAAAGATATCAGCCTTTATCGATGCGCTATGGGATTTTAATTATAAAGTCCTGACGGCGATGCCGGACTAGCATGAAACACGAAAAATATGGTTCATAAAGAAACTCCTCATTTTGTCTCCGCTATGAAAATCCGCTTAACATGATCAGAAGTTTTCCCCTGTTTTTTTTCTGAATAATCCGGGGGGAATTTCCATACCAAAATGAAAATCTGTTGGAACGCTTGGACAGGCTACTCAGAGGTGCGCAGCTCCTTATGGGGAATATTTGCCCTTGCCAAATATCAGGTGTTTTCGACAGCCCTATAGGAGGAATTATGGATATTAGAAAGGTTGTCAGGGAGCGCAGGAGCATCCGGAATTTTAAGCCGGATCCGATTCCCGAAACCCTGATTCGCGAAATACTCGATGAGTCCCGGTGGTCTCCGTCATGGGGCAACACCCAGCCCTGGGAATATTACGTTCTTACCGGAGATCCCCTCGAAAAATTCAAAAAGGCAAACAGGGAAAAAATGCAGCAGGGAGTTCCCTTCGAGCCGGATATCAGAATGCCCGAGAACTGGACAGAAAAGCTTAAAAAACGATACACGGGGGTCGGAAGGAGTACCCTTGAATCGCTGTCCATAGCCAGAGAGGATACTGCAGCACGGGCTGAGTACACACAGTTTATGTACTATCTTTTTGATGCGCCGTGTCTGATCGTCGCCTGCATTGATAAATGCTCGGCCTCTATTGAATATGCCCTGCTCGATGTTGGCCTTGCCATTCAGACTTTATGTCTTTTGGCCCATGATCGCGGGATTGGAACATGTATCATGGCCTGCGCCGTACGGTATCCGTCATTGCTGAGGGGGATTCTTCCGCATACCGAAAACAAACTGATGGTGATGGGAGTTGCTCTCGGCTACCCGGGGTTGAGTTCCCCGATCAATCATTTCGAGCGGCAGCGGGCGCCTCTGGAAGAAAGCGTGATTTGGGTAAAATAAAATTAAAGAGGCGGTCAGCTTCCATAGCGGGGCTGACCGCTGAATTCGCAGAGAGTGCAGGATTGAATATGCTTGCGGATATGCTTGGAGCTTGCGCCAGAAATTTTGATTCAAAAACGATGATATCTTCTCTCCAGTTTTTGCTTTTCCGAGGTAGAATGCTGTTTAGACCCTCGTTGATATTTCCGGTCTCCTGGTTTAAAAACGATCGCACCCAGTATTTGCCTCTGGTCTTCGGTGAGTTCTTTCGCCATTTCGTAATTCATTTCCATCTCCGCGTGCAATAGACGGGATAGCGAGGATTCCAGAGCGTCCATTTGCAGTTTGATATCATTATCGTCCAATTGACTTTGAGTTAACAATACGCGCATCCGACCGCGCTCCTTCTCAAAGGCACTCCGAGCCTCGGATATGGCTTTAGATCGCGCCTTGTATATTTCCTGCATCCTGTATATCTGCTGATCGGAAACTTCCATTTTCTTTAAGATCTGGGGGCGTTTCCACCAATCGGATACAAGCCAGGATTCTTTCAGGTGACCTGGTTTGGCTGAAAGCGCTGTGTTTGTAATCAGGAAAAGAAAAATAAGCTGAAGGGCAATTATGGTCCGCAAATGTCTGTTTCGCATAGGAAGGCCTCCCGGAAGATTTGTTTGGTTCTGGACCGACGAATGGTTGATCCTAATGAATGAATAAGGAAATGTCAAAAATATCAATCCGTAAAGGGCCAATTCGGGCCCGGGAATTGCCGTTGAAAGAAAAGGAATGCATTGATATACTTCACAGGATGGAAACAGAACGGGATATCGCATTCATGCTTATGGCGATCCGGCAGGCCGAACAGGCATTGGAGTCGGGCGAAGTTCCTGTTGGTGCCGTGCTGACTCAGGATAATCGGGTCATATCTGCCGCATATAACAGGCCCATTTCTACCCGTGATCCATCGGCGCATGCTGAGATTCTGGCGATGAGGGAAGCCGGTGCAGTACTCGGGAATTACCGACTCATCGGTGCAACGCTCTATGTGACCATCGAGCCTTGTATTATGTGCGCCGGAGCCATTATTCAGGCCAGGCTGGCTCGGATCGTATATGGGGCGGAAGACCTTAAAGCCGGGGGTGTATCCTCTCTGTATTCCATTCTTAATGATAGAAGGCTCAACCATTCGGTTGAAGTTACGGGCGGCGTTCTCGCCAAAGAATGCGGGGAAATTTTGAGTAGATTTTTTCGTCAAAAGAGGATAAAAAGCCCGAATGCCGCTTCATGATCAGGCTTTAAAGATTTAGCTGTCGCGGAGAGA
>DHHG01000210.1 GCA_002403175.1 Syntrophaceae bacterium UBA4778
AACATTTATTTTGAGGCAATTCGCCTCGGTTTCACCGATGAGCTCGACCTGGCTCTCTCTCAGTACGTCACCTTCCCCACGGGGGAATATCGTGAGAGCAGGCTGATCAACATGGGTGATAGGCGATACTCCTCCACCTCACAGATGGCATTGGGATTAAGGCTCAGCAATCTCTGGCTCTCAATCGTGGGCGATGTTGCATTCTATACAGATAACAAGGATTTTGATCCCAGTCTGGTAGCCGGTTTGCCTGAAGGAACGTTGAACAAGGTAAAACTTCAAAAAGATGTCCAGTATTCCTATCAGGGTCATATAGCCTATGATCTCAGCAAAACGATACAACTCGGGGTTTCCGCCATTCATGTTTCAGGGGGCAACACGCACTTCGACGGCTCGCAGTTGGGTCTTACCGACTATATAAATCTGACCGGAAACCAGGGCGAGACGTATTTAAAATTCGGAACCGGTTTCATGCTGACTCCGAACTTCCAGCTTCTCCTTCAGTATCGTCAGGATATTGAAAACAAGAACGGCTATCGTTTTAGCGGTCCGCAGGGAAGGCTTTCATATTTCTTCTAAAATAAAACATAGAGAGGGGGACATTTGTGCCCCCTCTCTCCAGGCTCTTTGCACTTACTGAATACGCAGCAGAAAATAATCTTATTATCTTGCGTTCATCTATACCTCTTTGCTTGCTGAAGAATAAGGGCCTCAAAGTGAGGCGACCAATAAAGAACAAAACAAAATTGAAAAGAAAAGGTCGGAGAGTTTTGAATATACTTTGTAGTTATCTCTACCTCTTTGACTTCGAAATATAATGAGGCGCTGCCTCTTTTAAAGGAATTCAGTTGCCACTGTTCGCTAGCTTTATATCTGCAGAGTAGAAAGGATTTTTATGTCAGTCAATCTGTTTAAAGAACAATACAAGGCAAAATTGACCACACCGGAAGAGGCAGTGAGCTGTGTGCAGTCCGGTTTTAATATTGGTGGTTCACTCGGTCTGAATGATCCGCCGGCACTGGGAGCAGCGCTGTGCAAGCGTTACCGTGAACTGGAGAACGTAAGGATTATTCAATCCCTGGGGATGATCCCTCAACCCTGGATGCACGATCCTGAAATGAAGGGGCATCTTTTTAATCACAGCACTTTCTTTGGCCGATACAATCGTGAAGGAGCTGAAATCGGATTGTCCGATTACGCTCCGGAACACATGTCAACGTCCGGAAAGATCTCTTCGAAGAACAATCACATCAATGTATACTGGACCACGGTTTCTCCCATGGACAAACGCGGATTCATGAGCATCGGCGGAGGATCGGTCCATGACAAGTTTTTCCTCAAGGCCGCAGATATTGCTATGGTAGAGGTCAATGAAAATCTGCCGAGATATATGGGAGACGCCATGCTGCATATCAGCGATGTTGATTATATAGTAGAAAATACAGCTCCCTTATTCCAATTGCCTGTTGTCGAGATTTCGGAAAAGGACCGGGTTATCGGCAGATATGTTTCCGAGCTGGTGGAAGATGGTGCCACCATTCAGCTGGGAATCGGCAGTATTCCAAATGCGGTCTGCGCTGAGCTTTTCCACAAAAAGGACCTCGGGGTCCACACGGAGATGATACATGACGGAATGGTGGATCTCTATGAAGCGGGTGTCATTACGAATCGCAAGAAGACTTACTTTCCCGGCCGGATGACAGCCGTATTTTTTCTGGGCACAAACAAGCTTTACGATTTCATACATGACAACCCCGCCATTTACATTCAGGATGCCACTGTAAATGCGGATGAAGTTACAATCGGTCAGAATTACAAGCAGGTGAGCATTAATACAACATTGATGGTCGATTTGTCGGGCCAGGTATGCTCCGAATCTTTGGGAACTGTTCAGTATTCGGGAACTGGAGGAGCTCTTGATTATAGCCGGGGAGCCAGGAGGTCGGAAGGTGGAAAGGCGATCATGGCGCTCTATTCGACGGTCAAGAATGATACTATTTCCACAATTACTGCCATGCTCCCACAGGGATCTTACGTCACAGTCCCCCGGACGGACGTTCAGTACATTGTAACAGAATACGGAATTGCGAATCTTCAGGGAAGAACACGCAGTGAAAGGGCTCGCGCATTGATCAACATAGCGCATCCCGACTTCAGAAATGAAATTGAGCAGGAAGCGAGGAGGCTGAAGATTTTATTCTGATTCAGTAATGCCCCAACTCTTCATTTAAGATGCGGTTTAACTTAGAATTGATTCAATTCGGGCAGATTCTACTCTGTTTCTATTGGTGGGTCCTGAAAGATGAAAGCAAGTTTGCCTTTCATGAGCCTTTCACGTAATTCATCTTTTCCTTCTCTGAGTGAGGCTAAGAGGTTTTCGGAATCTTCTTCCGAGAGCTCATCATCAAACTTATGGCCTTCTGGAAAAGATGGTCTGATGATAAGTAACAGCGCGGTAATTTCCGCAACCGATCTTCCGCTTATTTCGGAAAGGATCTGGGTGAAAACTTCGCCGTATGTCATCGAAATTATAACCTCCGGATTTTTTTAAATGCCGGTCCAAATTAGATATGCATGTTTACCACGCCAGCCGTCAACCTGCAACTCAATTTCTTTATTAGAATATTCAGAGGTATAGAATAAGGCTGCCGGAAGCTGTTTTTCAGTACTACGAGAAAGCACCAAATATCCAGGCAAAATATCTTGACCGGCACAATATGCTGTGGTACCAGGAGAAGTCGAAAATAGATCCCTTTGATTTTAAAATGGGATTGTATTAATTTGGACAGAAAAGATATATCACTGTAGAAACGGTGAATACAGCCCCGAAGCCTGCGATCAACTGCTTGCGATAAAGGTGGCTTATATTTGAAAAAAATCAATAGCAGGAATTTAAAGCCGTGATGAAGAAAAATAAGAAAAA
>DHHG01000182.1 GCA_002403175.1 Syntrophaceae bacterium UBA4778
AGGACGATATCGCCCGGATTGATACAGGCGAGAATAAAATGATGGCAGCCCTCTTTCGAACCAATCAGGCCGAGTATTTCCTGTGCCGGATCGAGGGTGACTCCATATCGCTCCTGATACCAGTTGGCAACTTCCTTCCGGAATGCCAGCATTCCTTTTTCTTCATCGGTCGGATAACGATGGTTCTCCGGATCCTTTGCTGTCCGGTTCAATTCCTTTATAATGCTTGATGGCGTCGGCTCCACGGGATCTCCGATGGCCAGACTGATAACATCGATGCCGTCCGCTTTGGCCTTAGCTATCTTTTTTCTTAATTCCATAAAGAGATAAGGAGGGATCTTTGTCAATCTATCGGCTATCTGCAATTGTTTATCTCCTTCATTTTCTTTTCATCAGAGTTACTACAACTCTTTCAAATTTTTCAGCCCCAGCACATCCTGCATATCATAGAGCCCATTAGGCTGGTTAACAATCCATTTAGCAGCCCTGATCGCTCCCTTGGCAAAGTTGTCACGGCTATGCGCTCTGTGAATGAATTCCAGCCGCTCTCCGATACCTCCGAAAATAACGGTGTGCTCGCCGACTATATCTCCGGCCCGAACCGTCTGCAATCCAATCTCCTTCTTTGTCCGGGCGCCGATCATTCCCTTTCTCTCATATACACCCACTTCAGCAAGATCTCTGTGCAAGGCATTTGCCAGAACTTCCGCCATCTTTACCGCCGTTCCGCTGGGCGCATCCTTTTTCTGATTATGATGCGCTTCCACAATCTCGACATCATAATCATCACCCAGAATTTGCGCAGAAATTTTGAGAATTTTTAAAAGAACATTCACTCCGACACTCATATTCGGCGCCAGCACGCAACGAGCTCCTGAAGACATGGATCTTATCTCCTGCATTTCCTCCGGAGTGAATCCTGTCGAGCCGATAACAATTGCTTTATTCTTTCCCGCTGCTATTTTGAAATGTTCCATCGAGGATTCATGTGCAGTGAAATCGATGATAACATCGGCTTTATCGATACAATCCAGAATATCGTGGGTTATTAAAACACCTATCTTACCGAAACCCAGTAATTCCCCCAGATCGCGTCCGATCATCGGATGCCCTTTTTGCTCCACCGCTCCAACCACTTCTATCCCGTCGGTGTCGGCAATCAGGGATGCAATGCGGCCACCCATTTTTCCGGCCGCCCCCATAACAATAGCCTTTGCCATATTTATTCCTCAATTCTATGCATGCGATACTAAATCGGAAGCTGAATAGAGATTTTTCCTTTATCCCTTAATCAGTCCATAATTGACCATTGCCTGGCGAAGTTTTTCATGGTTGCTTTCTGAAAGCTTTGCCAAAGGCAGTCTGATTTCATACTGTATCAGGCCCATCATGGCCAATGCTGCTTTCACCGGTACCGGATTGGTCTCGATAAACATGGCATCGATCAGCGGACTCAACTTGTAATGCAGGGCTCTTGCCTTTTTCATATTTCTGGACTCAACGGCACCGACCAATGCAGCCATATCCGCAGGTGCGATATTTGATACCACGGAAATGATCCCTTTTCCTCCCATTGCCATCAATGGCAGGGTGAAAAGATCGTCCCCTGAAAAGACATCAAAATTATCTCCACAAAGGCGAATGACATCGCTCATTTGTTTGATGGAGCCGGATGCTTCTTTGACTGCAACAATGTTTTCGACTTCAGCTAATCGCGCCAGTGTCTCCGGATTCATGTTCACACCGGTTCGCCCCGGGATATTATAAAGAACAATGGGAATCGGGGCTGCTTCGGCAACCTTCTTATAATGTTGATACAATCCCTCCTGCGACGGTCTGTTATAATACGGGGCTACCATCAACGCACCATCCGCCCCCGCTTTATATGCTTGTTTCGTCAACCGGATCGCTTCATCGGTACTGTTGGAACCGGTTCCTGCAATGACCGGAACACGCTTATTGACCGCATCTATGGTAATCTCAATAACCCGATCATGCTCTTTATACGATAACGTGCTTGATTCGCCGGTCGTTCCGCAGGGTACGATTCCACTGGTTCCATTGGCAATCTGAAACTCAATTAAATCTCTCAATGCCTTTTCATCGATTTTTCCATTTCGAAAAGGAGTTACGATCGCGACGATAGCTCCTTGAAACATAAATTCCTCCTGATACATATTTCTTTAATTGAAAATCCGGAATCTCAAAATTACGCTTACGATCACTCGAAAGCCTCTTCATTCAGATATCCGCGACATACGTAAGTTGTCCCGCCTTCAAGATATACCTTATCGAATCCTTGATGATTCTTTTCAAAATATATTCTGAGTTTTTCTCCGCTCTGGACAAGAACATCCACCGGAGAATCGACATGGCCTTGCCAGGCAGAGATCAGCGCGGATGCAACGGAACCCGTTCCGCATGCCAGTGTTTCTCCTTCGACGCCTCTTTCATAGGTCCTGGTGCGTATCGATTTTCTGTCCATCACCTTAACGAAGTTTACATTGGTCCCGGCCGGCTTGTAATGTTGATGATACCGGATTTCCCTTCCGTAACCGAACACATCAAACGACTCTATCTCTGTTACATAATGAACGGCATGGGGAACTCCCGTATTAATACTGTTCATTGTCAGAGCAGTTCCTTGAACGGAAACGGGGTAATCCACCTTTAGGTCTTTCGGGTCGGTCAGTCTCAATTTTACAGTTCTATCATTTACTTCGGCATCGATAATACCGGCCTTCGTTTCAAAGGACATCCTATTGGGGGCAATGCCCTTGATAAATGCAAATCTCGCGGCGCATCGCCCGCCGTTACCGCACATCTCCGCTTCGCTTCCATCTGCATTAAAGAATAACCAGCGAAAATCAGCTTTATCCGAAGGGACAATAATGATCAGGCCATCTGCCCCAACCGACAGCTTCGGAGTGCAGACCTTGCACGCAAACGTGTTCAGATCAGGTATTCTAAGCGACCCGTCCCGATTATCAATCAGAATGAAATCGTTGCCGCTTCCGCTCATCTTATAGAATTCAATCATCACAATCTCACATTTCAAAAAAAATATTGAGGAATGATCTATTTATTGGCGCTCAAAAATACCGGGATATGCTCTTTTGCAGTGAG
>DHHG01000212.1 GCA_002403175.1 Syntrophaceae bacterium UBA4778
TTTCAATTTTTTTACGAATGACCCCAAAAAACCTATGTCGAAAAACAGGATATGACTAATCCGGAAGTTGTTCAGCAGGTGGAAAGGAAATTGTACGATCGAAAAACTCTCCGGCTCCATTCAAAATTCATGCTTCACCCTAATCAACTAATCCTTGGTGGTACGTTTGAGTACTTATCATTACCTTTTGATGTATTTTGTATGATAATGAGCCGTTCGTCCTGGGGAAGACTCGGCCTGGTTGTCGCGACAGCAGCGGCAGTTCAACCAGGATACAAGGGCGCATTAACACTTGAACTGGTTAACCTAAGCGAAAGTCCTATAGCATTATATCCAGGCCTTCCAATTGGCCAGCTCGTTTTTTCTGAAGTCCCTTCAAAGGGAGCAAAAGCAATTTATGCTGGCAGATACTCATGTCCTACAGAAGCTGAGTTGCCGAAGTTCTTTACTCGACAATCTGATGATGAATTGGCGTTTTGGGGTGAAAAAAATTTCTAGTGCCCCGTTTTCAACTCATTACCTAATTTTCCCTTGTTGCCCAAATTTTGCCCGAGCCAAAAACATGAATTGTAAGCTACTGAATATTATAAACAATTCAGGACACAATACGGGTTCGATTCCCATGCACTTCCGCCATAAAAACAAGCAGTTAGCAATAGCCAGCTAATCCTTTTCATTTTCAATGGCGGGAATGGGCGGCTTGAATTTATAACGCCTCTCTCCGGATTACCTCGAGGATGTTCTTGATTATGCCGATCTCCCTAAATGTTTCTAATTCGGCTAGAGACTCCGCTTGGGCCAGAATTCCTTTCATCAGATCGCGCCTTATCCTTGAAACGTATGACCACTTCATTGATAGATCATAAGCGAATCGTTCCCAATGCCGATCGAATATTTTGCCTGGCCGCTTCTCGCCACCTATTCGCATTGCATACTTGTCGTTAATTTCCGGGTAAACCCGAGTTGAGACAAGATCATAGAAGGGGGCCAGGCGAGGCCCTCCCTCCGTATAGAGGATCGATATGTTCTTGGCGTGTGCATCTGCGTTTCCGATCACGACATTGAACACCGTCCATCGCAGCAGATCCGCCAAATCGGCAGCGGGGCGAATGCTCACCCGTTTCAAGAGATCGGCACAGCTTTTCAGGGTTGGACCGCCTTCGGCTTCATACTTCTGATCCGGCAAAATTCCAAGTGCCTGGCATACGTCCTCCTGGTGAAGGCGGATGATCCGGTTCCCTTGTTTTCTTCTGTCGTATCTATCCACAAACAGAAGAACGTGTCGATTCCTGCGAATGCTTGTTTTCGGAACAGGGATACCGACCCTCTCGGCCAACGCCATGCAGAAGGCTTCGTTTTCTACTATCCCGTCAAAGCCCCTCACGGGCGGTTTGAGAATGTGCGTACTTGGACTCCCATTGAGAGGAACGGAAATGGTTCCCTTCTGGTCTATGCAAACCGGAAGTTTGTTCTGGGCTCCTGCCAGAGACAGCCGAATCCCCTCCTCGCCTGCAAGTAAAGGCCTTCTGGGGAGTTGAGTAATGATCTTATCCAGTGCCTCTTCAGTTAAAGCCTGGTACTCTTTTCCGTCCTCGGGAGTCTGCCCTGGGACCAGAAGGGATACGGCGCCGGCGCATTCTCCGCCGATATTCTCTAGGAGCGCGTAATCGTTCTGCTCCGAAATGCCGAACTTGCGGGCGATGATACGCTTGACCTCTCCTTCCGGAAGAAGGTTCGAGAAGAACGGGCGAGCCATATCGTTATCGTAGATCTCCGGCCTCAAAGGCAACGAAATGGAAACAGGTATGGCTGCCGGATCAGATAGCCATTGGGGATCGTATTGAAAGATAAAGCGACGCCTCTCATCCAGATTAAGATGTCCGACAAGTTTCCTCTGTAGGAAAACATCGAGTCCGGTCTCATGCTTCATTGGGCCAGGCCCTTTCTTTGAGTTCAAGCTGGAGCCCGAGCATTTGGGTCACCTGGAGAACCTTATCCAGCCGAACTGTTGGTTTTCCGTTTTCCAGATCCGAGAGAAATCGGTAACCCACGTTGCAGAGTGCCGCGGCGTCCGTAAGGGACAGGCCGTCTTTCTTCCGCTTTTGCCGGATTGCAAATCCAAGGTCCTTAGGTGTTTTGATTATCACTTTTTATCAGCCCTCAGTTTTATTACCGTTCGGGAATATATGGCAGCAAATAGCCTTTGTCAAGCAATTTATACCCGATCGGTAATATTTACTACACCGGGATGGGCCAGATTGAAATTATTCCCGATAGGGAATATAGACGGATCGGAGTGCCTGACAGGACAGGGCAATAAAGATACTCCATATGAAACTCAGGCAGGAATCCAAACTCCACGCCAGCCGAGAATACATGGCGGGAAATTGATTGTGGCTAGAAAGCTTCAGCCAGGTCGGTAACCGAGTTGGAGCAAGCCATGCGCTATATGGGCAAATACATGTCCAAGGATGAACAGGAATTTTTCATGATGAATCAATCGGCCGCTCATGGGGCAAGGTAGGCCAGCCGTATGATTCAAGCCCTTTGATCTTAGATCTGACAGGATCAGAAGAAACCAACCTTACGGCGACGTTTATTGCGTCGGTTCCATAAGCGTTCCGTAAAGAAATTCAAAGTATATCGAGAGCGGCTTTTTTTTCCTCGGTTTTGACTTTTTTTCTTTCGTGGATCATCTGGTTATAAAACAATTCATTGAATGGATCAGGCGGGGTGATTGTATCAAGGATAATTCTAAGATATTTCGAAGATCAATCCACTCCCTTCCCTGATATCTGCATTACAGCTCATACCTTATAATCTCTTACATGATGAACCGCATCGAATTCAGCCCTATCCGTATCCTCCTGTGGCTTTTTCTTTTGTCGTTTTCCTTGCTATTGACCGGATGTGGCCGAAACGGTGAGCAAGAAAAGGCTACAGTTCCTGGGCAGATACTTCGCTTCTACACTTGGAAGTCTGATCAACCCAAGGTCTGGGATCAGATCGTTACGATGTTCGAATCAGAGCATCCAAGTATCAAGGTCCGTCGTGAAATCGGCCCCAATTCCTCTACGGCCTTGCACGATCTGTTAACGCAAAAGCTCAAGAACAAAAGCCGCGATCTGGATGTCTTTTTTATGGATGTCGTCTGGACGGCCGAATTTGCTGCAGCGGGCTGGACGATTCCGCTTGATGAGTGGTTCCCCAAGTCTGCTCAATCGCAATTTCTGACCAATACTATTGAGGCCAATACATACAAAGGAAGAATTTATGGCATTCCGCTTTTCATCGACAGCGGGATGCTCTATTACCGCAAGGACCTCCTCGAAATGTACGGATTCAAACCGCCTGAGACCTGGCCTGAAATGGTCCGGCAGGCAGAGTTCATTACGGTCCGTGAGCCGGGTCTGTACGGTTATTCAGCTCAGTTCAAGCAATACGAGGGCCTGATCTGCAATATGATGGAATTCATCGCCAGCAACCGCGGGAAACTGATCAATTCGAGAACCGGACATCCGGCCATCGCCGAGCTGTCTGCACTGGAAGCCGTCCGGT
>DHHG01000259.1:0-2670 GCA_002403175.1 Syntrophaceae bacterium UBA4778
CTCCATTTATCCCGGGAAATCCAAACGATTGCCGATGAAATTCTAAAGCCGAATCAGCAAAACATGATCGAGGCAAACGACCGTGCTCGGAAAAAAGCAGCCACGGCGCAACGGCAGAGGTACCTGCTATTGCTGCTCGGGTTCACAATTGCTTCACTATACGTCATTTTTATGAGTCGGTGGATTCTTCTCCCGATAACCCGGCTTACCCGTTCCGTTGAGGAGATCAAGCAAGGGAATCTCGATCTGGTTGTAAAAAGCGATACCAAGGATGAAATCGGTCATCTTTCGGAATCGTTCAATGAAATGGCTGCAGTTCTTCGCGAGCTTCGCCGGAATGGCCGGCTTAAGCTCATCAGGACGCAACGCGCCGCTCAGCAGATTTTTGACAGTCTCCCGGATGCAATCGCCGTAATGGATTTGCAGGGGAGAGTTGAACTCTCTACTGAGTCAGCCAGGGTTATTTTCGGACTTCATCGGGACGTTCGCATCCAGGATCTGCCTTTTGAATGGATCGGCAAAATCTGGAAAGACGTCGTTGAGACCGGCAGAAAGGCGGAGTTAAGCGGTCCGGATTCCATCATTCAAAAGTTTTTGGGTTCAAAAGAGCGATTCTTCCATCCGCAGGCGGTGCCTATCCTGGATCAGGAAAGACAATTAACCGGTATCATTCTTATCCTTCGAGACATTACGCAGCAAAAACAGCAGGATGATCTGAAAAAAGGGGTTATCTCGACGGTATCGCATCAGCTGAAAACTCCCTTGACGTCTATTCGGATGGCAGTCCATCTCCTTCTGGATGAAAAAATAGGACAGTTGGCCGAAAAACAGGTGGAACTGCTGGTTTCTGCTAGAGAGGAAAGCGAGCGGCTTTCCAAAATTATTGAGGATCTCCTGGATATCGGTCGCATAGAGACGGAAGGCGCAGGGATGCATTTCCATGCTGTTCCTGCCCGTGCAATGGTCATAGAGATATTTGAGTTTTTCCGAGGTGAAGCGCGTAATCGTGGGATTGCATTGATTACCGACTTGCCCGAGGATCTACCGGAAGTCTGGGTTGATATCATTCGCATCCGGCATGTTTTCGGAAATCTGCTCTCGAACGCTTTTCGTTATACGGGGCCAGGCGGTTCCATCACGCTTGCGGCACAATCCCTGGATCGCTTCGTACGCTTTTCGGTAAAGGATACGGGCAGGGGAATACCCTCCCAGTACCTCCCCAGGATCTTCGAAAGATTCTTTCGCGTTCCGGATCAGGAGCCCCAAACGGGGGCTGGTCTAGGACTTGCCATCGTTAAAGAGACCATTGATGCCCACGGAGGTACGGTCCAAGTGGAGAGCCGCGAGGGCGAAGGGAGCACGTTTTCCTTTACGCTGAAGCGGGCTGATTTCATGCCTGAGGAGGAAGATCATGATTGATAGTTTGTATGTTTTGCTTGCGCTGGTCTGTTTTGGAAGCTGTCTGTTATTCGTCAAAGCCTGCGGGAGATTATAAGGATGGAAATATCAATATTGATTATAGGAATCTGTCTCATTATCTATCTGTTTATCTCCATATTGAGACCGGAAAAATTCTGAAAGGATCGATTCCATGCAAGCATTCGGGAATATATTTGGATGGATTCAGTTGCTGCTGTTTGTCGGTCTGCTCTTCGCATTGACGAAGCCCACAGGTCTTTACATCACGCAGGTGCTTGACGTAAACGGAAAAACCCGGCTTGATTTTCTTCTCGGCCCGATAGAGCGACTGGTTTACCGGATCACGGGAATAGAAGCGCATTCCGAACAGTCGTGGCAACAGTATGCCCTTTCGTTGTTGATGTTCAGCTTCTTAGGGATGCTTCTAACCTATGCTGTTTTGCGTCTTCAGCACATTTTGCCCCTGAACCCGCAGGGGTTCGGTCCCGTCGGTGCTCCTCTGGCATTTAACACGGCCATCAGTTTTACAACCAATACCAATTGGCAAAATTACGCCGGAGAATCCACCCTGTCCTATTTTTCACAGATGGTAGGGCTGGTTCTGCATAACTTTTTTTCTGCCGCTGTGGGTATCGCAGTCGCTGCCGCTTTGATGCGGGGCATTTCGCGCCAATCCGTTCGAACGATCGGCAATTTCTGGACGGATATGATCCGGGTGACCCTCTATCTGCTTTTGCCGATTTCGATCGTTTATGCGTTTTTTCTGGTTTCCCAGGGTGTTATTCAAAATTTCAAACCCTATGATGTAGCCCGAATAGTAGAACCCGTAACGATTCAGGAAGAACGGAAAGCAACCGACACTTCCAGCGCAGAGTCGAATCGGAAAATCGAAATTCAAACGATTCCTCAGGGTCCGGTTGCTTCGCAGGTTGCGATCAAAATGCTGGGGACGAACGGAGGGGGATTCTTCAATGCCAATGCCGCTCATCCGTTCGAAAATCCGACTCCCCTTTCCAATTTTATCCAGATGCTCTCAATATTTCTCATCCCTAGCGGGCTCACTTATGCGCTGGGAAGAATGGTCAAAAATCAACGGCACGGCTGGACTGTATGGGGAACCATGCTGGCTCTGTTTCTGGCCGCTTTTCTGGTTTGCTGGTGGGCCGAAAGTGCAGGCAATACGAGATTGCATGCGCTCGGCATCGATCCGTCGGGTGGTAATATGGAAGGGAAAGAGGTCCGGTTCGGAAT
>DHHG01000259.1:2677-7439 GCA_002403175.1 Syntrophaceae bacterium UBA4778
GCCATGCACGATTCCTTCACGCCGATCGGCGGATTAACCCTGCTCTTCAATATGCAGCTCGGAGAACTGGTTTTCGGTGGTGTCGGGTCGGGATTGTACGCGATGCTTGTTTTCGTCGTTCTCACTATTTTCCTCGCCGGCCTGATGGTTGGCCGAACGCCCGAATATCTGGGAAAGAAAATAGAAGCATACGACATCAAAGTCAGTGTCCTGTTTATCCTGATCGCGACCGTCAGTATTCTGGGCTTCTCCGCCTGGGCTGTCGTATCGCGTTGGGGTCTGGAGGGGTTGAACAATGCAGGTCCGCACGGCTTCAGCGAAATTCTGTATGCCTTCACGTCCTGCACCGCCAATAACGGGAGCGCTTTTGCCGGACTGAATGCCAATTCCGTCTGGTTCAATACCGTACAGGGCATTGCCATGTTTTTGGGAAGATTTTTTATGATCGTGCCGGTCCTTGCATTGGCCGGAAGCCTGGCAGCCAAGAAGCGCGTTGCTCCGAGCGGAGGAAGTTTCCCAGTTTCGGGTCCGGTTTTCGGTGGACTCCTGGCTGCTACTGTCATTATTGTGGGCGCTTTGACCTTTCTTCCGGCGCTTGCACTGGGACCTGTAATTGAATTTTTCCTGATGATCGGATCGAATATTCTCTACTGAGGCGAATGTGATGGCTGCAAAGAAAAGACGCTCTATGCTCGATAAAAAAATCGTTGTACCGGCCTTTGGGGAGGCAATCAGAAAACTCCATCCGAAACATATGCTGAAAAATCCGGTCATGTTCGTAACGGAGATTGGCGCTCTGACCGTAACCGTTGTCCTTATTTTTACCCGTCATCATGCGGCGCCTGTATTCGAATTACAAATTGCTCTCTGGCTCTGGTTCACAGTACTCTTCGCCAATTTCGCCGAGGCTCTGGCGGAAGGAAGGGGAAAGGCCCAGGCTGGAGCATTGCGGAGCACCCGGACCCGAATGGTGGCTAACCGCGTTGTAAAAGGCGAAAGCACCGAGTCTGTCCATGCGGAAGAATTAAGGAAGGGCGATCTCGTGATCGTTTCCGCCGGAGAAATCATTCCGGCCGACGGAGACATCATTGAAGGGGTCGCAACAGTTGATGAATCGGCTATTACAGGGGAATCAGCGCCTGTTATCCGGGAAGCAGGGGGCGACCGAAGTGCCGTCACCGGCGGAACCAGAGTGCTGTCGGACAGGATCAAAATCAGGGTGGCTTCCGATCCGGGTCATAGTTTTCTCGACAGGATGATTCAACTGGTGGAGGGGGCCAAGCGCCGGAAAACCCCGAATGAAATTGCCTTGACGATCCTACTTTCGGCTTTGACCATTATCTTCCTGGTCGCAATCATGACCATGAAGTTCTTCGGCCTCTATCATCATGTATCCTTTTCGATAACGGTCCTTGTTGCACTGCTCGTATGTCTAATCCCGACCACGATCGGCGGACTTTTAAGCGCCATTGGCATTGCGGGCATCGATCGTATGGTGCAGAAAAATGTGCTAGCCATGAGCGGACGGGCCGTTGAAGCGGCGGGAGATGTGGATGTCCTTCTGCTCGACAAAACGGGAACCATTACCCTGGGAGATCGGCAAGCTACGGAATTCATTCCCGCACCCGGATACACGGTCGAGCAACTCGCACAAACGGCCCAGTTGGCATCCCTGGCCGACGAGACCCCGGAAGGAAGGAGCGTTGTCGTGCTGGCAAAGCAATTCGGGCTTCGGGGTAGATCCATATCAGAGATTCCCGGAGCAAAGTTCAGCGCCTTTACGGCTCAGACGCGGATGAGCGGCGTGGATATGGGGGAACGGAAAATTCGCAAAGGCTCTTCCGATGTGATTCGGCAATTCACGGGACAGCCTCTTCCTGGTGAGGTTCAGAAAGCTGTTGACTCCATTGCTCAAACGGGGGGTACGCCTCTGGTCGTTGCCGATGATAATAGAATCGTCGGGGTCATTTATTTGAAAGATATCGTCAAAGGAGGTCTTAGAGACCGTTTTGACCGTTTTCGTGCAATGGGAATCAAGACGGTCATGATTACAGGAGACAACAAATTGACGGCGGCTGCAATAGCTTCCGAAGCGGGTGTCGATGACTTCATTGCGGAAGCTAAGCCGGAAGATAAACTTGCTTTGATCAGAAGAGAGCAGGCAGCCGGGCGAATGGTTGCCATGACGGGAGACGGGACCAATGATGCTCCGGCTCTGGCCCAGGCAGATGTCGGCGTTGCCATGAATACCGGGACGCAGGCAGCGAAAGAAGCGGGGAATATGGTGGATCTCGATTCCAACCCCACAAAGCTGATCGAGATCGTGGAAATCGGAAAACAGATGCTGATTACGCGCGGTGCCCTGACAACTTTCAGTATTGCCAATGATGTCGCAAAATATTTTGCCATTATTCCCGCTATGCTGGTTGGTGCTTTCCCGGCAATTGCCCCCATGAACATTATGGGACTCCATTCACCCGACAGTGCGATCCTGAGTGCCGTTATTTTCAATGCCCTGATCATTGTTGCATTGATTCCACTGGCTCTGAAAGGCGTCCGCTTCAAGCCGATGAGCGCATCCGAAATCCTGATGCGCAATGTTCTGATGTACGGAGTGGGTGGACTGATCGCGCCTTTTCCCGGGATCAAATGCATTGACCTGATTGTGAATGCGCTTCACCTGGTCTAATTTTTTTCAGATTTGGGGTGAATCAACCTATGTCCAAATTAATTTCGGAAATTCGAATTGCCGTGAGTGTGATCGTATTGCTGGGGATTATCCTTTGCGGATTGTACCCTTTGGTAATCAAGGAAGTGAGTGGAATCATTTTCCCCCGTTTATCTCAAGGATCTCTGGTCATGAGCAAGGGCCGAATCACAGGATCGAAGCTGCTCGCGCAAAGGTTCTCGGATATGAAGTATTTTCATTCGCGGCCTTCTGCGGCCGGTTCGGGCTATGATCCGCTCGCTTCGGGGGGAAGCAACCTCGGACCGCTTTCTCGTAAACTGATCGAAACCGTCCGGCAGAATGCGATCGATTACCGCAGGATTAATCATCTTCCACACAGCGCCCTCGTGCCCGTTGATGCGGTGACTGCATCTGCAAGCGGTCTCGATCCGCATATCAGCGTTGAAAATGCCTTTCTTCAGGCATCACGGGTAGCGCAGGCCAGAGGAGTCAATTTGGAATATGTGAAAAACCGGATCAGACTCCATACGGAAGAACGCGACTTAGGGATTTTGGGTGAACCGAGAGTGAATGTGTTGATGCTCAATCTGGACCTGGATGGGATTCATGACGGAAACTGAAAACAGAGCGGATGCTTTTTTAAGCATGATCCGGCGTAGCCGACGGGGGCGCCTGAAAATTTATCTTGGGTATGTCGCAGGCGTGGGGAAGACATACGAGATGCTCCTTGAAGGGCACCGTCTTAAGGAGTTGGGTATCGATATTGCGATCGGTCTGGTTGAAACTCACGGCCGTGCGGAAACTGCGAAACTCGTGGAAGGGCTTGAAGTCATCCCAAGGCGGAAACAGGAATATCGAGGGATTCTGGTTGAGGAGATGGATGTAGATGCCGTTCTGGCCCGCAGGCCTCAGATCGCCCTGATTGACGAGCTGGCGCATACAAATGTGCCTGGAAGCCGCAATTCCAAACGTTATGAAGATGTCCAGGAAATACTCGATGCCGGGATCCATGTAATCAGCACGTTGAATATACAGCACCTTGAAAGCCTTTATAATATTGTAGAACAGGCCACCGGCATCAAGGTGCGGGAGAGAATACCCGATATCATCGTTGCCGAAGCCGATCAGTTGGTCAATGTCGATTTGACCTATGAGGATTTGCAGGAGCGGCTTTCAGCGGGGAAGATCTATCCCAAGGATCGAATTGAAACAGCCCTCAGGAATTTTTTTAAAAAAACCAATCTGGATCAACTTCGGGAGCTAACATTGCGGGAAACGGCCGCTCTCATTGATTTACGCTATCGTACGCCGGTCCAGGAGGAACTAGCCGTTCTTCCCGACCAGGTCATGGTGTGTTTGAGTTCGCGGGGTCCGAACAGCGAAAGGCTTTTGAGATATGGTTCCAGATTGGCTGGGAAATTGAACAGAAACTGGTATGCCGTTTATGTTCAGACCCCTGGTGAAGAGGCAACTGAAATCGATGCAGGCAGTCAGAGGTTCCTGGCCGATACATTGACTTTGGCAAAACAGTTGGGCGCGATTGTTTTTACATTCAAAGGGGAGGACATTGTTCAGACTATCCTTCAATTTGCAAAGGAATACAGGGTCGGTCACATCATTATCGGGAGTCCTGCCAAGATATCTCTCTGGAAGCGAATGCTCGGGAAAAGAAGCTTTGCCGAAGAGTTGATATCCAAAGCAAAAGATATCACAATAGTAGTTCAGGATACATCCAGAACCGAAGAGACTTTCGAAATAAATGTGCCCGAACGTGAAGGCAAACCGAGAGAACAGAAACCGGCGGAGGTGCCGACCCTGTCGTTGAGCGGTCTAGTTTCAAAGGAAAATATCATCCTCTGGGACAGGCCGATTTCAAAAGATGAAGCGCTTCGTCAGCTGGTTACCTTAATATGGGAAAAGGTCCGGATTCTGGATCCGGCTGTCATTCTCGAGGCTGTGTTGAATCGTGAGAAACAGGGTTCTACATTCTTCAATGAAGGAATTGCTTTGCCCCATGCCCGCATAGAAGGTTTGGATCGATCCTTCATTGCGATCGGGATTACCAGAAAAGGT
>DHHG01000340.1 GCA_002403175.1 Syntrophaceae bacterium UBA4778
TTCCCGTCATGAGTGAATTCGCCCCTGCCACAATACCCAACGGAAGCAGTTGCTTCAGATTTTTTTCCTTACCACCGCAGAGCCTGATATCTTTATCCGGAAGAATGAACCTGAAAACCGCAATAGTCAGGAGAATTTCCATGGGCGAAAGGGGAAAACGATTCTCAAGAGGAGTCCCGGGAATTGGACTCAGGATGTTAATCGGCACAGAATCAACGTCCAGATCGCGCAGGGTGCAGGCCAATTCAATCCTCTGCTCGATGGTTTCTCCCAATCCGATTATCCCTCCGGAGCACGTTGAAAGTCCCGCTTTCTTTGCGGCCAGAACGGTCTCTATATCACTATCGTATGGATGCGTCGTGCAGATCTCGTCGAAAAAGCTGCGGGAGGTTTCAAGGTTGTGGTGATACCGAAACAGCCCGGCTTTTCTGAGTTCAAGAGCCTTTGAAAAATCTATCATGCCGAGAGAGGCGCATGGTTTTATATTGGACTTTCCTATCTGTGCGATAGCTCGGAAGATAGTATTCCATTCGCCATCGGACGATATTCTCGTGCCGCTGGTCACGATTCCGAAAAAACGGGCTCCGATCGCCGCAGCCTTATCCGCTTTTTGAATCATTTCTTCTGCAGGTAAAAGGGGATAAAATGAAGCATTGGTATGCCAATGTCCCGACTGAGCGCAAAATTTGCAATCTTCACGGCACTTACCAGATTTCGCGTTAATAATGCCACACAAGTTGATCTTCTTTCCTTTATAATACTCCCTAATTTCGGAAGCTGCCGCCATCAATACGAACGGCCTTTTCCACCCCTGTTCAAATAACTCCATGGCATCAGCCGGACTCAGCCGACGACCATGAAAAATTTCATTTTGTAATTCCTGAAATGAGGGATGCATACCGATCTATATCCTTTTAAATTTGTCGAAAGCGATTTTAGGGCTTAATCGGCGACACTTATAACAGACCGAAACTTTTTTGTAAATGCAGGCCTTCTTATTGAACATATTTAGCCCCAAAATTTATTAGCTGGCCGATCAACTCAGATTTTAAAACAGGATTCGGGGGGAAATAGCGGCATCGGTAAGTGGAGAGCTCAAAAGAAAAGCCCCGGATTACGAGAGTAACCGGGGCAGTTCTTTTTCCGCACAGCATCGGGGGGGATCATCGTACGGATGTTATATATAAAGCAAGATTTCTCCTGCGTTGCCAAAAATCATTCGTCCCTAAGACGATGCCAAACTATAATACGCTTCAGGAAGGTACAATCGGGGGGTGTCTGAAATGCACTTAAGACCGACCAATGATAGCGACTCGGAAGCACACCTAAGAAGGGATCAGTGTTTGTCCGATGCCGCTCTGAATGCAGGTGGACAGCGGGAAAGAGAATAGCGGATCAGCCTACAAGCTTGTTTTGAATAGCGTAGAGCGTAATCTCCGCATTGTTTTTTACTTTCATCTTTTCAATAATATGTGTGCGGTAGGTACTGATTGTTTTAACACTAAGGCAGAGCTCATCAGCAATTTCCGTCACAGTCTTCCCTGAAGCAATCATGAGCATTACCTGATATTCGCGGTCCGAAAGCATTTCATGAGGGGCCTTTGCGGCGGCGACATCAAAATAATAAGTCAGCTTTTCCGCCATGGACGAAGAAACGTATCTTCCGCCCTGGGAAGTTTTCCTGATAGCCGTAATCAGTTCATGAGGAGCACTAGCCTTAGTCAGGTACCCTGAAGCTCCGGCCCTGAAAGCCCTAACCGCATATTGCTCTTCCGGATAGATACTCAGAATCAGGACAGGAAGCTTTGGTTTCAGAGCTTTTAAATCCTTCAGAACCTCCAACCCACTTCGGCCGGGCATTGATATATCAAGAAGGATAAGATCAAAATCCTTTTTCCGGATAATTTCTAAAACTTCCTGGCCGTCCTCCGCCTCATCGGCAGCAATCATATCCGCTGTGTCGGACAATATCTTCTTATAGCCCTCCCGGACAATGGGATGATCATCGGCAATCAGGATTTTTATTTTTTTCATATGGTTTTTCCTTTCCTTCTAAGTGGTATCGTAACTTTCACGACAGTCCCCTTCCCGGGCTCACCGGAGATGAGTACATCTCCTCCCAGATGAAACGTCCTTTCCTGCATCCCGAGCAGTCCGAAAGAATTCGGCTTGGATAGCTGTTCCTGGGTGATTCCTTTTCCATTGTCCCGAACCGTCAGGAGAAGTTTTCCCGAAAATACACGCAAATTGACTTTAACCCCCGTAGCATCAGCATGGCGCAGCACATTTGTAAGGGTTTCCTGGAAAATTCGGAAAACCGCCGTAGAAATGTCAGTATCGAGCGAAACATCTTCAGGCCGAATTTTCACGGAACAGATAATCCCCGTCCTCTTTTGAAATTCTTTAGCATGCCAGAAGATCGCATCGGCAATCCCGAGATGATCCAGCATGCCGGGACGGAGATCCATATATATGCGTTTAACCGTGCTCATGGTCATTTCGATCAACCTTGCCATGGATTCTGTTTTGCTCAACAGAGATTTCTCATTGGGAGGCAATTGCTTGTTCAGCAAAATGATATCCGTATTCAAGGCCGTAAG
>DHHG01000312.1 GCA_002403175.1 Syntrophaceae bacterium UBA4778
GCAAGCTGCGGAATTGATATCCCCCTTGGCACTCGCAATTGCCAATAGCATGCACAAAGCGGATTTGAAAAGATGGGTCATACCTCATCCCACACTAAGCGAACTACTCGCAATCTGATGATCTTATATGGGAGAGAGCCCGGGCAGATTAGGACCTCTCCCTTTTCGCTTCTATCCAAAAGATATGATCCGAACAGATTTATTCCGGTTCAAACATGAATAGACTATTCAACATAATCTCTTGCATTCTGATCATCAGCACCTTTGCTTTAACAACGCCTTTATCTGCCACCGAAACACCAATATACGGATATGAATTAGTCAATACCTATCCACATGATCCGAATGCCTTTACCCAGGGTCTGGTTCTGGATGGCGGTTCTCTTTATGAAGGGACCGGATTATACGGAAAATCCACCCTGCGGAGAGTGGATCTGAAATCCGGGAAAATATTAAAGCTAATACATCTTGATCCTGCCTACTTCGGCGAGGGAATCACTATCATTGGAAATCGGTTAATTCAACTCACATGGAGATCAAGGAAGGGATTCGTTTACAACAGGATGACATTTCGTCAAGTTGCAGCTTTCAGCTACCCGATGGAAGGATGGGGAATTACGTTCGATGGGCGCCATCTCGTCATGAGTAACGGAACGGATGTACTTTACTACCTGGATCCGGTGACATTTAAGACTGTCGGCAGTATCTCAATCAGTGATAATGGTATTCCTATCCAATATTTGAATGAATTGGAATATGTAAAAGGAGAAATCTACGCGAACATATGGGGCCGGGATCTCATCGCGCGAATTTCGCCGAAAACGGGTCATGTCACGGGGTGGATTGACCTATCGGGGCTTAGGACCAGGCTTGGCAGAAATTGTGATGCCGATGTTTTAAACGGTATCGGCTTCAATGCGGAAAAAAATACGTTGCTGATTACCGGGAAAAACTGGCCGAAGTTATTTGAGATAAGTATAGATTCAAAGTAATCTGAAATTGTAAATAGATCAGCGCCATCAAGAGATCCTGGTCACTGTACATCAATGGGATTTGAAAAAATCCAGGGGTGATAACCTCCAAATTTCTTTATATAGATTTCCACTCTATACACGCCCTTTTCCGGCACCTTGATTTTTAAATCACGCCCCAGTTGTTGCACTAGCAGAGATCCGTTTTTGATGATTCTGATCAGACCTGCCAGAGGGACATGAACGTCTATAAGGGCAGCGCCTTCCACATGAAATATATCACCCATTGTGCCCAACTGATCGCCTTCTGAAATTGTAAACTGAAAACCTTTTGTTTCAGCAAAATAATCCAAAGAGGCATAGGCATGGCCTTCCCTGAGCGCTTCGAGAACGACAGGGATATCCGTCCGGTCATCTCCGGTTAATGGCGTTTTCAGAAGAATGTGGGTCCGCACAAATCGAAATGCCTTCCTGAACGGAAAAACGCTGAATGCAATACCCAAAATCCTTTTTACGGTATCGTGATTATCGAGCTCGCCGAATCCGATGATTTTTTTATCCTGATTTAATGCATCCCATCTTTTAAGTGTCACCGGCTTAGGGCCGCGCAGGACAAAAGCAGGAAAAAGAAAGCCGATAAGCCCGTTCCAATAACTTTTCAATGTTGATTGCCAGTCCGTCATAAAATCCCAGATGCTCATTCCCGTGTATCCGGAAAGATCCCACCGCTCCCACGAAAATTGTTTCACGTGAAACAATTTCGTGCCCTCATGATCGGGATGGGCTATCAAACCTATCCCTCCGGCATTTCTCACGTGATCTATCATTCTCTGGAGGTAATTATCCGTGAAGCCTGTTTCACTGATTGAGCGGCTTAGCCCGAAGACAAGAAAGTGATTATTCCGAAATGGGGCTATTTCCTCACCAACAATCAGAAGCGTTTTTCCGTGCCAGCCCTCTTCTCCTTTCCGGCGTGCAGTCATACATTCATGATCGGTAAGCAGAAGGATATCTACCCCTGCCTTTTCCGCAGAACGGATGATCTCAGAGATAGGAACTCTCCCATCATAAGAGTACTCGGAATGAAAATGGATAATACCGGCATAATCGAAATATTTCATCTGCCGTCTTTCCGACTATCTCAGATTTTCCGAAATAATTTCGCGAAAGGAGCTTCCTTCAACACCCCTTCAAAGGGCAATCCTTACATAGAGGCGATTTACGACAAAAATACTTTCCCGCATTGACGATCAAGGCATGATATTGATTATAAAAAGGCACAGAAGCCGACAGGTTGTTCATGAACAAGCCCTGGATATCCTTATAACGGAAGCCTTCTGTAATAAGAGAGTGGCGCTCAAGAATACGGCGCGTATAGGCATCAACAACAAAAATTGGTCTTTCTCCAGCATAGAGGAGAATACTGTCCGCTGTTTCCTCCCCTATTCCGTTTATACCCAATAATCTATCCCTGAGATACCACATTTCTTCCGAAAACATGGATCCCAAACTATTGCGATATTCCAATGATAGAAAATGGAGAAAATGCTTTAGTCGTTTTGCCTTAATATTATAATATCCGGCAGGTTTAATCAATTCTGCAATCTGAAACTCCTCCATCTCCAGCAGCTCACCAATTGAGAGAAGCCCTCGAGATTTCAGGTTTTGAATGGCTTTTTCAACATTTCCCCAATTTGTATTCTGGGTCAGGATCGCCCCCACAATGATTTCGAAAGGCGAATCTCCCGGCCACCATTTTAAATCCCCAAAATGATTGTTCAGGTTATCGTAAATGATATTTAATCTTTTCTCGATTTCCATTACTGTTCTTTCATGAAAAGAGGGGCGCAACTTTGAGCTGTGCCCCTCTTTTTAGACAACAATTACGGCCCTCAAGGGCCGGTTTCAAAAGGATCAGTCATTTCTTAACACAATCCAATAGGTCGCTTTTCCCCGCTTGATTAAAAGGAGAACCGAATCTGCTTTCTTCATAATTTCACGGTTGTACTCCTTTATATCCGTGATTCTAATTTTATTTACCTGGGTAATGATATCTTGAACCTTAATGCC
>DHHG01000073.1 GCA_002403175.1 Syntrophaceae bacterium UBA4778
CTGCTTTGATTTTGAAGCTTTCCCATTGCCGTTTCCATCCGAACGAACTGGTTCGTCAGCAATTCTTGCTTGCGTGAGAGCTGCTCCTCCATGGCATCTATCTTATCCTTATAATCATCGATCTTGTCCTGGAGAGAATTCTGCTTAGCCGCGACATACCCCTCATAGGAATCGGTGATATCGAAGAGGACGCGTGAAAAAAGATCCGTCACGCCAACTTTGATGCTGATCGCGCCGACATCCACACCTGCCGTTGATCCTGAATAAGTAACCGCCAGCCCGTCTGTATGGGCATTGCCGGAATTCCCAGTTAATGTTTGCCCTGAACCAGTAGCGGCCTCACCGCCGATTGTTCCGGCAACGTCCTGGCCTGTAACGGTTTCATCAGTCAAACCCAGTCCTGATGAGGCGATGGTGAAACTGCTGGCGCTGCCGTAGCTGTCGTTCTTAAGGATTAAGTGTCCGCTGCCGTCATCGGATGCGGTCACGCCAATTGCATGGCGCCCCGTAACACCGCCTGAGTTGTTTGCCAGGACCGTTCCGAAATCAAGCCCTCGGGCTTCAGGTTCCGAAATATCAAAGGACAATTGACTGGTACCCGGATTGTTGTCTGTTACCGTGATTCGTCCGGAGGAATCAATGCCGGCGGTGACCTGATTAGAAAAAGCCTCCTCAATTGCAGAGAGGAGTCCCTGGACTGTATCCGAGGAGGTATCGCTGATTGTATAACTCCCAGAAATAGCCGTGCCGGTTCTGGTTGTTCCCGAGAAGGAGATGATGTCTTTATTCTGGGGTGTTGTTCCGGAAATATGATCCCAGGATGTTTGGGCCGATATAGCTGTTACACCATCATCCTGTTTCATAAGCGCGCTTCCCACCAGCTTCTGCGTATATTCCTTATCCAGTTCTGCATTGATCGCCTGGGTTATTTCTTCGACATCCATATCTGAAGATATTGATATAGCGGCCGTTCCGCTGTTTTGCATGATTGTCAGGCTGCCGGTTGCTCCGCCTGATGAAAGATCAACTGTTCCGGTTGTGGCTGTGCCCTGGGTTGCGGCGGTGGTAATATGTACCGTATAATCACCAGCTTTGGTATTTCGACTATTGGTATTATAGCTCAGCTCACTTCTGGTAGAGGATCCGGAAACCGTAAATAAGGATTGGATGTCACTGAAGTTGGTCTTCAATAAGTCGGTGAAGGTGCTGCCGATCGTGAGCAACCCATCACTGTCCATTGTTATGCCGACCAGGCCGAAGGTAGAGTATCGGCTATTAACGCCGGGAATGCTCTGAGTCAGTCTGGAGACCAAATCCGATTTGACGGAAGAGAGGGTTCCATCACCGAAGAGAACGCCTCCCTTTGTATTATTGGTTGTATCGTATTTAAATTGTGTATTGATGTAGGAGCGCACCGCATTATAAGCGGTTACAAAATCCTGAACCTTACTTTTGATCTTGTCCGCATCCCTGCTGATGTTGAGGGAAATCGTTGTATTATCATCTTCTTTGGTGAGATTCAGAGTTACCCCTGAGATGACGTCATCAATCGTATTTCCACTTCGGGTGACCGCGACACCATCCACCTCTAACGTTGCATCTTCTCCGGCTACGATTTCACGTTTCCGGGCGGCAGCAGCGCCAAATGCGCCAAAATTAAGAGAGGAACCGGTGTCCTGTATCGCGCTGGTCAGGGTGATCGAAAGAGAACTGCCGCCTGAAAGATCGTCTACCCGAATTTTTCCATCCGATGTAACGTATGCCAAGACATTGCCGAACTGTAATTTTATTTTATCAAGCAGGTCCTGAATCGTAGTGGTGCTTTCAATGGCAAAGTCGTAAGTACCCGTGCCGTTAACGGGAGTACCGTCGGTTTTGGTTCCCGAGAGGGTTATTTTATCTCCGGCCGTGAAAGTGTTGTATCCATCGATATTTTTTAGCAGGGTGGAGCCGGTAATTTTTGCACCATCGGTTGTTATTGAGTTCGATGAAATTTTTCCGCTAACAGCTGTACTACCATGATCGAGAATTCCGAGGGTATTGAGGATATTTTTGGTATCCGTAAAGGCCTGTGTGCCATCAATTTGAAGACGGTAATATGTTTTTCCGTCCTCATCCGTCTGAGAGATAATGGAAGCCCTCACGCCTGTAGGTGCTTCCGTATTAATTGCATCCTTTATGTCGGTGAGGGACATGGTTGCAAGATTGATGGTTACCGATTTATCTCCGATTGTGATGCTGCCCGCTTCGCCGGTAGTCAATCCGACAAGGGATTGGATGGCAACGGAGGTGTCTGTAAAACGATCCGATTGTACCCCGTTGGTAATTTCATTTTTGACCAATGCGGCCTGATTGTCCTTCCATCCGAACGCCTGAAGCAGATTGGCAGACGAGCCGTTGGCCAGGCTGATACCCTCTGATCCTGTTTTATCACTGGTCAGGATGAGGCGAAAATCGTTGGTTCCGTAACTGATGACGGATGCGGTTACATTGGTAGGCGAATCGCCCGAATTCAGATTATTGATCTTAGTGGCTATAGCGGAGAGACTATCCGTCGCAGTGATTGAGACTTTCTTCCCATTGATAAGGAAATCACCTGCATAATTACTACCGAGAGCAGTCGACTTGCTTGTAAAGGGATTTGATGACAGTTTCTGAGCCTGAGCTAAATTGGTAATTTTGATATCGTAAGATCCAGGTACCGCTTCTATACCGGTACTGACGGACATCAGGTCGGAGCCGCTCACGGTGCTGCTGTCTGTTGTCATTGAACTCGTATAGAGGGAAAAACTTGCCGGTTTGTTCAGGGCCTCTGCAGCTGTTTTAAGGGCCAGAAGCTTGGTATTTACTGACTGCCACTCCTTGAGCTTCGATTCCGTCGTGGTCTTTTGCGACGTAACAAGATCGACCCGCTTATGTTCGGCATTGATCAGAGATGTGACCACGCTCTGCCAGTCAAGTCCGCTGACCATCCCACTAATATAATTGGTTGCCATGGTTGCTCCTGATGCAAATTATTCAATATTTATAACGCCTTATCTTGTTTTTATATATCGGAAATTTTTGCCGGTTACTTTAGTCATTTGATAAAAAAAGCAAAAGGCTTGCCAAGGATAAGTAAATGATGAAAAAGCAATCTGTTGAGAGAGGCTCCGGGTTGTTTGGACGGGGAACAGGACTTCATTGGGTTGCTGATCTGGGCTAGAGATCAAGCCGCAGACTGTCAAAGTTCTTTTCGTTGTAGAATTTGATATAGTCGGTTAAGCCTGATCTAAAAGCTGGCGCTTCCACTCAGCAATCTGGTCAGGATGAACCTGATAGCGTTGGAATAATTAAACAGGTTTGCTCCTCCTTCAATGCTTCCAAGGCTACCTTTGGCTTTGAAGGCAGGAGCATGGTTTCGTATGGCTCTTTTGCTCATGTCCATTTCCTCCTTTGGGAGGCAATAGATCGATTCTTCCCCTTAGCACCTGTCCAGTTTTCCAGACCAGCTCTAATAGAGTATGATCTTCGACCATCATCATATAATTTTTACAATTTGCCCTCGTAAAAAGCAACGCGACCTGGTTAAGCGCTGGGCCGTGATGATTCGGCTGGAAGCGCACCTCAGAGAATCATCTGACACGCAGGTGCTTAATGCCAGTGATACGATCTATGTCCGAGAAGGTGGATTCAATCCCGCCCGCCAACGTTACATTTCCCGGAATTCGGGGTCAGTTCCATAATCCTCCTGAACCGGGTACTGGGCTTTCTTGCTGAAACGCTTCTCTTTATGTTTGGTGATCTTCAGAGGAGCTTGAACCTGCCGGGCAGGAGACGATCTGAGCGGTGCGGGAAAACTCAAGTCGTGATTGCTGGCCTTCTCAAGCTGAACGTGGGTGATGAGGTTGAGAGTCTTCCCTTTGACATCATGATTTTCCGAGTCGCATTTTAAATTCTGAAAACTGACTTTTTCAGGACGAATAATAGGTAAGCCCTTGGCTTTGCGGGGTGACATAGCAGAGTTTGATTGGGATTATAAAGAAAACCTCCTATCCGTTGACCGTTCAAGGTCTACGGGGAAGGAGGTTTCAGTTGAATGAAGAATAAAAATTACTCGTGATCGAAAGTGAAAAGTAAATTCAATCCGTTTTGAGTGGTTTATAATCAAAGCCCCTGTTCTGTTTGGGGGATGTGTCTCCTTCCATGATTGGGATTTAAACATGCTCTCCTAAATCGCCGATATCTATTGTCCCGCCCAGAAACTGGATTCATTTGGAGGGGGTAGGTTTGCGATGTCCTGCAAATAGAGAGAGATAGAACCATCTGCAGTGAAGCGGTAAATATTGAAAAGGGTTTGACCGGCCGTTTGCCCGAGTGCGAAGAAGTTTCCACTTGCCTGATCGTAACTCATTGCATAAATACAAATAGTTCCACTTGGATCAGACCAGAATAGGGATACATTATTTGCCGAGTCAATTTTATAAATGGAGTGCGAATTTAAATTTCCAAAGTATAGATTCTGGGCATCAGAAATCAAAAAACGTGGTTGATCAGATGTAGCAATTTGAGCGTCATTTGATGCTTGGTATATATTGTGCCAATCTGTCATATATACTAAACCGCTACTACGTTGAGCTACGTACATTCCCGCGTTGTTGGATGAGATCTGCCAAGCGAGCGTATCATTCCCGGTGTTCACATTTATTCTTCTAACAGAATGATTTTGATAATCTGCGTATAATATATCTCCAGTGGTGTTGTCCTTAATTGCTGATTCGGGGCGATATGCTGCCTGGAGAGATTGTGAAACCGTCCCATCTGGATTGAAAATGTGAATCTTATTGCTGGATAGATCGGTTACAAGAAGCTGCGTGTTTCCGAAGCCTGAAACGGAGGCAAAATCGACATTGGAAAGATAGTCAATTCGTGTAGCGCTATTTGAACCGCTGATCTTATAAAGTCCACTATTGGATCTGCTCGTTATGTAAAAGGTAGGTTCGGCGATTGCGGAATGAACCGTTAGAAGAGAAAAAAACAACCCCCAAAGAACCCACAGATGTTTCATCATAGTAGTATTCACTCCTTTCACGGTGGGATTATATTTTTAAACCTAATCAGATAGGATCTTGTTTTTATGAAATTTTATAACTTGAATACTCCACCCTGTGGACGGGGTGGAGTATTCAATTGATTCCGCCTGTCCGCTCGTAGAATAAAAAGTGTTTCACAAAAAGGAAAAATACGTGCGTACAATTATCACAAAATATGTGCACCTTCAAGAATGTTTTTATGGCTATTTTGAAACATTTCACGGACCATTACGTTCCGATCGGCATATGGTTGTTTATGTAAGGCGCTATAGGCTTCTGTGGTACGCTTTCGGTCGGGGTTCCCCTTCACCGCTACGGACGCTTGAAGCTCCCATCCTTCTTCTCGCGGGGTTCCGCCCGCTACCCTCCGTTCTGCGTCTCTTTCGTCCGCCAAGGTTCCGGTTTCCTTCCGCTTCTCACATATTTGGCCTTTGCTGCCGTGCGCAGCAGCTACTATGCCCGTGGCTGACTTCTGCAGTCTCATCTCATCCCATCCCGAAGACGGTAGCTCTTGGCAAGCGGGTAGGTCTCCCAGGGTATTGCACACCCACCTTCTCCCCATATACCTTGTCGCATATGCTCCCGCATCTTCCGAAAGTCTATCGGGCTTTGAATCTCTTGGGCCCAAGATGTTGCATCTTAAGCGCTTCGTGTTCCTCGGGCCGGGGTTTTGCCTGCCGCTTCCTTTAGACCCCGCCTCACGGCGATAGCCCTTGCGGTTCGGCTAACGGTTCCCGTCATCAGGATCCGTAGAGGATTTACACCTCCAAGTGAGTGCGCCCGGCCGAACGCACCAAAAAAAGACCCCCGGTCTTTCGACCGGAGGTCTTCCGATTGTTTATCCTTTTCAGATATCCTATGGCTGTTATTTGAACAGGGACAGAACGGTCTGAGAGGACTGGTTGGCCTGGGCCAGCATGGCAGTACCTGCCTGCACCAGAATCTGGTTTTTCGTGAACGCTGTCATTTCGGAGGCCATATCGACATCCTTGATGACCGAGTTTGCTGCACTGGCATTCTCGATAGATGTTGCCAAATTGGCGGAGGTGTAATCGAGACGGTTCATGACAGCGCCGATGTTGGCTCGCGCAGTGGCCAGTTGTCCGATGGCGTAATCAATAAAGTCCATCGCCGTTTGTGCGTGTGCTGCCGTATCTAGTTGAACATTAGTTCCTCCTCCGGAGGAGAATAGGGTATCTATTTTGGAACTGCTAATCGAAAAGGAAATCTGGAAATTTGAACCGTTGGTTTCACCAATCTGGAAGGTTTTCGGTGTTGCCGATGCATCTACACTGATTTGATTTGACCATCCAGTCGCAAGAGCATCCAATGTGGTTGACTGATCGGCGGCTCCGGTTGTCTTGAATGAGATCCCAAAGGCAGTGAAATTGTAGGTGGCGGCACCCGCAGCCTTGGTTATGTTCTGCGAAACGCTGGTGGACATATCTTTAATAGTAAGCGTGTTAGCGGCTGCTGAGCTGTAAGTGACGGAAAAGACGTGTGAAGATGCGCCGCTGACGTCAAGATCATACAAGTTTGCAGCAACTGTGAGTGTTTTGCCTGAAGTCATGGTCGCACCAAAAGTGCCGTCAATGAGCTTCGTTCCTTGGAATGTCGTGGAATTCGAGATGCGGTCCATTTCAGATTTCAGAGCTGTTGCTTCTGCATTGATATCCGTCAAATTTGCGCCACTGTTGGCCGAAGACGCCTGGGTTGCCAGTTCTTTCAAGCGGCTCAGGATGTTTCCGACCTGGTCCATCCCGCCTTCAGCGATCTGCAGCAGGGAGTTGGCCTGAGAAGCGTTTCGCGATGCGACATTCATGCTGCGGATTTGTGCAGTAAATTTGCTGGACATCGACAATCCGGCCGCATCGTCAGCGGCCCTGTTGATACGGAAGCCGGAAGAGAGTTTCTCTAAATTTTTTGACATTCCGGTATCTGCGCTTGATAACTGACGATGTGAGTTGAGTGCTGCTGCGTTGGTTTGAATCCTTAATGACATTGTAATATCCTCCTTGATGGTGTGAGTTTATTTGGCATCCTTGCCTAATTTAATTTGAGATTAATAATCGGCACGAAAAAAAAATACTTGAATTCCCACCTCCTTATTTTATTTGTGCCTCATTTCTCTTAGCTCTATTATCGGTAGATGGAGGGGGAGTACTTTAGGGAATAAATGAGAAAATAGAAGAAAGATAAAATTGCTACAGCTTCCCCGGGCAGGGGTGTAATAACCAGTTTAAGACTGTACCAGCAATTTATAGGAAACTGAAGGGAAGTAAATTTTTAATGGGAATCGTTCAGTGCGGACAGGCGCTTCTGGCCGTCGAGCAGAACCTCTCTGAGCGAAATGCATAGCTGTCCCAGTCCCCCGAAAAAATTCTCGGCTAGTTTGATCCTGTAAGCGGATGCCCATGCAGGATCGTTGAACCGGGTGTTGATGACTTGCCACTCCAATAAGAGAGGGTAGATATCGGAATAGAGATACTCTTCGAAATAGCTGACCATTTCCGTATTCGTCATGTTGTTCAAAATCGTCTCGACTTGCGGAATTGTCTGTTCTAGTTTTTCTTTCAGGTCCTCAGAGAGTGTTTGGGAGGATTCTATTTCCCGAAGTGTTTCCCTAAGGATCGGATGAAGCTTGCGGCAAAGGTCTATAAACTTATCTGTTATAATAATATATTGCTCTACCGTATGCAGAAGCTTAGCCGGCTGCCTCGAGTTTTCCCATCGGGCCATGTGGTCGCGCAGAGCCTCTCTCGGATAGAAAGCGTGGGTGCAGTATTCATCGATTACCTCCTGTAAGGTCGAGATTTTCGAACCACGTATGCGAGCACCACCTTCGGTTGCATTGATCAGCTTGCCTGCCCACTCGGAAATTCTTTTTTCGTACTGTTTAATGCATGCAAACCAGCCATCACATGTTTTCACCAGAGGTTGAATGTTCCCGGGTACCTCAAGTCTGTCGAATTCCTCATAAACAGGTTGTTTTTCGCCCAGGATAAATCCAGGTGCGTGAGTGTTGCCTGTCGAGTCGAAAGCTAAGTCATTTCCCACGAGGATAATCGGGTTGCATCCCATGTGCCTTGCTACCTCATAGGCCATATTTGCTGTTGACATTCCCATGGTAATGGCGTCTTTCTCGAAACCGAGATTGAGCATAAAGTTATATAGGCGATGGAAAAAGAGAATAGGTCCCGTATAGGCCTTCAATGTGGACGGGTGCACAAACGAAGCAGCTGCGAATACCGTTTTGTCGAGATGATCCAAGCCTTGATAATAGGCATCAAATCCGGGAGGTCTTTCAACGGTTGTGACCATGTGAGGGAAAATATTATGTTGATTAAGTATCCTCAATGAAGCGTCGGCAGAGATGATGAGTGCCGAATTTTCAATTTCTTTTAAAAGATGCATATTCTTTTTTAGGGATGGACCGGTTGCAACGACAATAGCTGGCTTATCTTTGAAGAAATCTTTTATGCATTCTGCACCGGGATGCGACATTAGCTCAGCGATATTGGTAAAGAAATGTTCGTAAGCAACGAGGGTGTCATAGGGGTCATTACCCCGGTCAGCGCCGTAGGTGTCGGCGACATTTCGAAATGTTGCAACAACTCGTTCGTAATATCGTTCCGAAATACTGAGTGAAGCTGGCCAAGGAAGAAATTGCAATTCTTTTAAGCCGGCAAAATGTGGGTTGACTGCATCATAGAGATTTACATACAGATCATGCTCATCACAGCCAACAATTAATTTGATCCTCAGATCTTCCAGAATGGTAGACAAATCGCGGCTGAGCATGGCCGTCTTCAAACAGGCAAGGTCTTGTTCGATGATGAACAGTTTGTAAATTCCAATGTTGCTCTGGAGGAGCAACTCGGCTGTGTAGCCCAGCCCTATACCGAGCAAGGCCAGAAAACGGTTTTTCCCCCGTAGAATGCTTTTCAGAAAGGCCTGTGCATTTTTGAGGGGATCAGTGTTTTCATAAAAAAAGATCGCGGGGGTTTTCCCTCTGTAAACAAGATTGGGCGTGTGTTGTTGGGCAGAGGGCGCCAGCTCATAATAGCCAGTATCGGTCAAACTGTTGATCCGTGAGGCAATCAGCGGATATCTTTTTTCCAGTATTTGTAAGTTTTTGTCATAGATGGTTTGGCTCATGACACCCCCCAGGTAAGTCCAAGTATTGTAATCCCATAAAGAATCAGAGAGCACTCTGTACGGTAAGCGCTTTTGCACATGGAGGTGTAAAGTTCTTCCACCATTGCAAAAATATCTTCGATCTGATTGATATGAAAATCCTTACGCTTGCCAATCAACGTGAATAGGGTATCCAGGGATGACACAACCCCTTCGATATTGTTCAGGGAGGCCATATAATAAAATCGGATCGCTTGGGGGAACAATTCATAAGCATTTGCATCAAGATGCTCGATTAAGATCTCAAATGCTTTTTCTTGATCACCTGCTTCAAAGTGTTGAAGCGAGCGGATACAGCCGATCTGAAATGAGGCATTTTTGTCTTTCAGAGGTGAATCAGGCAGTTCTAGGCCAGCGATCTCGGCTATTCGGTTGTTGGTTATGAGAAAGCCAATATACGCAGAGATAAGATCAGTGCTTTCAGGATAGGTCCGGATCAAGTCCCGATATAGATTATCCGCTTGCAACAAGTCGGAAGATGCTAAGAGCCCTGCCAGATGGATACCCATTTTTATCTTTTCAGTGATGCCGGTCTGATTGCTGTAATAAGTCCTCAGCCATTTGATGGTTTCCTGGGTTCGTCCGATGGATGAAATGTCCCGGATTGCCGCAAGAATTATTTTTTCTCCCGGATTATCTATCATCTCATAGATAGGGACTTTGCGTTTGATCCGAGCATTTCTGTTATCGTGATCATGCACGATCTGGAGGACATTCATCGGGATTACATGAACGGGAACGTCCTTCTCCAAAAGGGTCTGCTCGATCGACTCAACGATCTTTTCCCTGAAAGCTAATCCAGTCATGCGCGGAAAAAAGCGGACCGAAGAACACTCTGTCCTGAAATTTCCTTGTTCTGTGACAAGGAAAAGCCAGTCCGTTTCATTGAAATAGGTTCCTATCGAGACGGAAAATGCGCATGGCTTCCCTAGAGGGAGCAAACTTTTAAAGGTCTGTGATTCGATGTAGAAGAAGGGGGATATGTATTCATCACCATCCAGCATGAAAATGTAATCACAGGTGGACTTACTGATCGCGAAATTACGGGCAGCGGAAAAATCATCAGCCCAAGGGAAATCGTAAATTCGCGCACCGATTGATGCCGCTATCTCGGCGGAGCGGTCATTTGAGCCCGTATCCACGACTATGATTTCATCCGCAACAGGTTTGATAGAAGCAATGGCTCTTTCGATTGTCTTTTCTTCGTCCCGAATGATAAGGCAGACACTCAATGTGGCAGTTTTCTTTGGGGCTTTGCCGTTAATTTCAATGAATTGATCCAAATAATCATCGGCTAGGTCATGACCGGTCGCTTTTTTATATTTTTCCTGAATATCGTCTATCCTATCGTATTGCTCAGCGAGAATGCTCAGCTTGATAGCATTCCGGGCGACAAGTTCCGATTCCGGCAGCATGGCCAATATTGAATTATAAAGATCGAGTGACTGCTTCTGCTCGCCTGTGATGAACCGGAGGGTTGCGGCGATGCTTGCCAAATCGAAATTGCGGAAGTACCATTCTGGTGGTATCAAGTTAATTATGCCAATGGCTGTAGAGAAGTCACGATAGCGGAAAAGGTAAAGAAGCGTAAACATCACAATGTCAGGATTGCAAAGACCCGCCTTCAAACCTTTTATGACCCCAGGGATATAGTCTTTGCGAATCGTGTGGTATACGGTGTGAGGCCATCCAAAGCGAGCGGAGTAAATCGTATCATTGAAGTATTGCTGGTGACCGTTTCTGAAGATGTCCCGGTCTTCCGGCCTAGGTGGTTCTACCTGAAGCACTTCGTCTCGGCGTGAGACGAGGGCTGAACAAATCTGCCCCGTTTTAGCGTTATCAGGCAGCTCTATCGAAAACTGGATAGGGACATCTGGTTGAGGCCGGGATATTCGTAAACGATCCAGAAATTTCGTTGGAAAGAGTCTGGTCTCCAAGGTGGTGTACCTGCGGAGGATAGGGACTGCATTTTTCATGAAGGGAGCCGTTGTCACCCACGAATATCGGCCAAAAATGTTTTCAGGGATAAAGCGTTCAACACGGATTTGCAGAGGTGTTAAGAAATTCCGACGGCATTCGTGTTCGATGTTATCTAATGTCGTTGGCTCCAGATATTCATCCGGTTCGAGAAAGAGTACCCATGGCGTTTGTATTTTGCAGCCCTTCTTCTCCCCTCTGGCCCGAAGGAATTCCTCCCGGAATGTTTGGGATTCAAGACTCGCCTGAGCGGGGACCGTAAAATAGAGAGCTGTCCCGGATTCCAATTGCGAGTTGTTTGACACATCGTCGGAGAGGGTAATAAAACTGATCAGATTTTTCACGTCCTCTTTTTCTGCGTTCATAGTGATGCCTTCGTTTCCGCGATCATGTGGGAGTCCTATGGTTTATCATTCTTCATCAGTTTGTTGTAAATAAGATCGCTAAATCTAAGTTCAAGATAGCTCCAGTATTCCGGGTCCTTGATCCCGCTAAAAGGGTTTTTTTTGATATTTGCGTTCCTTAAACAATCATGCAAACGTAGTGCCAATGGATTTGCCTTCGTGCGCTCAATGAATCCAGTGACATATGTAGGCAGGGTTCAAAGAACAACGCCAAAGAGATAGTTTCTTGACGATACGGGTCAGCCAGCTGTCGAAAAATCATCTGACGCGCTACGCTTCGGACCTTGCTGCCTTTTACATAAGGTACGCTCCGCTGCTCGATCCTCCCCGACAACTATCCCGGTAATGAAAGCATGATGCCTTGCATCCGAGCATTTGTGTAAATCCCCTTGGCTTTTTCCGGAAGGTACGAAAACAAGTAAACATGATTGCACCTGCTTACGGCAATGCACCCCCGGTGAACAATCTGAAGATTAGTCTGCAACTAAGTTTCTAATTGTAGCAAGGCCCGTAATCCGACCGTGTTAGTGCCTTCAACGGGGGGGACTATTGTTACTACTTCATCGAGATACCCCATGCGGACCCCGGCACGATCCATCCGAATCAGGAGATCATAATCAACCGGACAGTTCCAGTCCTTCCGCCAGCACTGACTGTTCCATCGGAAATGCCTCAGATAGCTTCGATAAAGCCAGGTTGGCATTCCTCCAGCAGCGATTCCTATTGATTCCTGCATTTCTTTGCTGCCCAGTATCCGCTTATGCCCCTCACGTTCTTCTTCGTAGTCTGCCGAGACGAACTCATGCCGCCCCTTCATTGCGAAGGTGAGCAGGACTTTTATGTGGTTGGGCGTAAATATGTCGTCATCGCTTAACCAACATAGCCATTTACCTCGAGCAAGCTGCATTCCTTTATTTCGAGGTGGGGTACCCTGAACGAACCAGCGTAGTTTCACATTGTCTGGATAACGGCCTCGTTTCGGCATGTCATAAAACCTCAAACGGGGATCTTTAATCTGAGACAGCAAATCAGGAGTATCGTCTATACAGTGGTCTCCTACTACGATGATTTCAAAATTTCGATAGGTTTGACCGAGTATGGAAGGAAGGGTTCTCTCGACCAGAATTCGACCTCTATTGTACGTGGCAATAATAATTGAGATTAGAGGGCTCTCATCAGTTTGAGAGTAATCATCTTCGTAAAGCCATCGCAGCATACGCAAAAGAGCGGGCTCAGTCATCCGATATCGAAGTGAATTGCAATAGCTTATGTATTTATCGGTAATTGTTCTTTTGCGAGTCTCCATTTTAATCATTTGAATATGATGGACATCGTTGTTTCCGGAAAATCAATGTAAGGAATTCCGAGAGGATTGAAAAACTCCTGTGTTGCCAATCGCACGCCTGTCCATCCTTTCGGAGTGGCTATATTATCGTGAATAACAAGAATGCCTCCGGGCAATAATCTTTCCCAAAAGAAGGCATAACTGTCCAGAGCTGGCTGATAGAGATCGCAATCATAAAAGACCAGAGAAAATTTGGAATCATCCGGAATCTGAGAAAATGTTTGCGGCACGAATCCGGGATAGACAGATGCCAGTGGATAACCAGCCAATGCATTAAAAATCCGCTCTCTTTTATAATCGTAATTATACGAATCCTGCATTCCTGTCGGATCATGACCCGAAAGATCGGGGAAACCTTCGAAGGAATCAAGAACATAATATCTCCGATTGTCTTTCCAGAGAGACATGGCGCTGAGTAGCAATTGAGCATTGCCTCCCTTGTATGCCCCAATTTCCGCCACGGCCCCATTTAGCTGACGAGTTTTGTCCAAGGCTTCGAGCAGGAGCCAGTTGCCGAGAATAGTTGTCTGAAGAGGAACTAGGGAATTGAGATTGAAAGCGCGTGCAAAAACAAAATACTCTTCGGAAAAGACCTTATTGAATGCCGCTTCGGCCCTGATTTTAAACATATCTTTAATGAGAAAGGCCAAGTCTGCGAAATCCTGGCCCAGGATATAACCGTGATCGCTGAGGAAGCATTGAATGGATTGGATAGCCGTCGATGAAAAGGCGGTAATCGCGATGAAATATTTTCCTTTCTCTTCATTCGAGAGCGCTTCAGGAGATACGATTTGCATGCCGTTCAATGTTGTGCCATGCAATTCATGGTTACTGTCAATGCAAAACGCAAAGCCATGGTCCGGATAGTATTTCGTGAATATCTCCAATAATGGACCAGCACCCCAGGCTATCAGTTTTTTATCGGAATGGTCCAACTTGTAATGTCCTTTCATTCTGTTTTATCAGCCTCATGCCACACCGCATGCCTCAGCTTCCATACCCCATTTTCCTGTTTCCAGAGATGGGGTGAGCGGAACTTATCACAAAGCTCTATAAAGTATTCGGGTTTCATCTCGAGATACTGCATGATCTCCGCGAAATACCTGTCGGGAAATTCACCATCGAAACGCTTTACAAGGGCCACACCTTCCTCGCGTGTCAGGTGCTTATTGCGGATCTCCTGGGAAGAATCGTAAGTAGCGCGCCCGATTCCGAATTTAATAAATGTTGTGTAATAATGAAGGTCGTCAATTTTATCATCGATGCTGTTATATTTACTGTATGTGCCCTGAGACCGAAATGGCCGTGCTTCAAAGCCGGTATTCTCGACGGCATAGTAATAGACCTCCTGAGGCGTCCATTTCAGGTAATAGCCGAGATAGTGAACCTCGATTTCGGATTTTTCCAAATCATCATGCGGTGCCGGCAGATAAGCCATCAGATCGGCCAAATCAATCTCGTATTTCGATCTCAATTCCTTTATTGATAGGCCACCCAGGTATATCCCATCGAGGTTTTTCATACTGTAATAAGACTTATCGCGCAATGATGTCGAATTGTCGGCGATGGCATTGCCGTATTCGGCTTCATTTTCTCCATAGAAGATTAGGGGTATGTTATATTTAAGTGCGATTTTGGGCGCAAGGTTCTTCTGTCCCAGAATGAAAGTTTGAAACGGATGCAGAATATTTTCGATTGAGAGCCGAGTTAATAGCTTTAAGACCTTTCCGTTCTGATTAAAGCTGATATTATCAAACCCGCCTACCTCAAGCCATTTTTTAAAATTCTTGTAACCGTATTCCGTATAGAGGATAGGAGGCCAGGTAATCGTCAAAGGATGCATCCCGTATTTGTATTTCAGAATATGAGCTTGAAATGCGCTGTCTTTACCGCCGCTTCCCGGGATAATACAATCATAGTAACCATCATTGCGCCGGTATTTGTCTAGCAATCTCAGGAGCTCTCTCTCACGCTTTTTCCAGTCGATTGCTTCTTTTTCCTCGGCATGTCGGCATGCGTCGCAAATACCGTCTTCGCCAATATTGAGGGTTTTCTTTTTACTTCCAATTGTATGTTTAAACTCGATAGCTGAAGCAGGGCGCTGATTTGACATAACGCATCGTTTGCAGAAAATAACCTCTTCAGGCAACCCGTATTTGGTTTCCAATATAGAACTCATTTTGTTTAACTCTCCTTGCACGTGGTTATATGCTTAGCCCAGTATCGGTATATTTTCATCCCTTCGTCCGCGCTCTTTTCAGGATGGAACTGGGTTGCCGTTACATTTCCTTCTATGATTGCCGAACAGTATTCGATTCCTCCATAATTGGATAAAGAGAGAATATGCTTCGAATCGTTGGGTTGTACATAATAAGAATGAACAAAGTACATGAAGCTGCCGTTTGGTACATGTTTCAGAGCTGTATGGAACCAGGGATCCACATCTTTCGATGGTTTCTGCAGCCGATTCCAGCCAATCTGGGGAACCCTGATCTTTTTTTCACTTTTCAACGGAAACCTAACGACATTCCCGGGAATAATACCCAGCCCCTTGTGGTTACCAAATTCCTCGCTTTCAGTAAACAAGAGCTGCATGCCCAGGCAGATGCCGAGAAGAGGCTTACCGCTCTTCGCGAAATCGAGCAGAGGGAGCACCAGATCTAGCTTCCGAAGATTTTCCATTGCAGGACCGAAAGCACCCACTCCTGGAAGAATAACTGCATCGGCTTCGGCAACCTCTTTTGCGGTGCGGGTAATGACCGGCTCTAATCCTACAGCCTTGCAAGCATGGTGCACGCTAAATAAATTTCCTGCCTCATAATCAATTATAGCAACACGGGCATGATTAAGATTGCTCATCTGTTCCCCTATTCTAATACCGGCATGGGATAAGATCGCCAAGTAGATATCTCTTCAATTCGCAGATGGACGTGGTTGTTATTTTGGAAAAAGCTCTTCCGCTTTTCAGAAATTCTGTATTTCCTTCTTTTTTGTAATCCTCAGTGCAATCACCTGTGAGGCAGCCGTAATGGAACATGGAGGCGATTGCTATAGCATCAGCATTTCCTTCCTGAATAACCGATCGTACATGACCGCAGTTTCCAGCGCCCCCATGGGCAATAACCGGGATGGTAACCGCTTCTGCCACACTGCGGGTCAATTCGAGATCAAATCCGAGTCCGGTTCCCTCCTGGTCGACCGAGGTAATAACGATTTCGCCTGCGCCTAATTCTTCCACCCTTTGCGCCCAGCTCAGCACTTCGATGCCGGTGTATTCTCTTCCATTATCGGTGTAAACAAGATAGCGTCCGTCTTTCTGCTTTATAGCTTCGATACAGATGACAATGGTTGAGGACCCGAATTTTCTCGAAGCCGTTTTGATCATTCCAGGATTCTTTGTCACAGCCGTATTCAGTGCTACTTTGTCAGCGCCGGCCCGTAGAATATCACGGATATCTTCGATCGTTCGGATTCCTCCTGCAACCGTTAAGGGAATGAAAAGCTCTTTGGCGGTTTTCGATACGATATCGTGAAGGCTGTTGCGGTTATATAAACTGGCGACGACATCCACATACATCATTTCATCGGCACCGGCCTCATAATAATAGCGGGCGAACCGCTCTGGTTTGCCTAGAACTCGCAAGCCTTCCAGATGTATTCCTTTGACGAGATTGGGGCCTTTAATGTCCAGACGCGGAATGATCCGGACGGGCGCTTGGTTTGAGAGGTCCTTTGCTTCCGGGTTAATAGATGATTTTAACGGGAGAGCCATATGCTTTCACTCCTGATGGTATATCTGAAATAATCAGCGATCCGGCGCCGATCAAAACATTGTCACCAATCTTAACGCCCTGTATGATGACCGTTCCGGTACCTATGTGGCAGCCTTCACCGATCTGAACATTTCCCGAGATAACCGTACCTGGTCCGATGTGAGTGTGTGGGCCAATTGTGCAATCATGGTCGATAATGGCTGATGTATTGATCAGACAGTTTTCATGAATGATTGAGCCTGTATTGATAACAGCCGCTCCAATAACCTGAACTCCCATATGGATAACTGCTCGGGATGATATCACCGCATTGCTTTGGAAGACGCTCTTGAAATCATAACCCTTTTCCACATGCCTTCGATAAACGTCACAACGATTAAGAGGACGTCCTGTTGATCCGATTCCGTTTATCAGAACCACACTCTGGTTATGAAAATTGTCTATTGCACAGTCATTCCCAAGGTAGGGAATACCCATCAACTCTCTCGGGGCTAAATCCGTATAGCCGATCATATCTCCGCTACGGGCAGTCAGGATAATGTCTGCGAGGACTCTGGCGTGACCCCCGCCCCCTATCAGGATTGTCTTTTCAGCTGTAGTCGCCATATATAATTACAATAGAATGAATAATTACTTGTATGCTGAATTGCACACAGCATGCCAAAAAAGAAGATGCTGATTTTGCTAATAATTCAAAGTAAAAAGGTCATTCAGAAATTTTATTTTTATTCTGGAAGACTGTTTTTTGACAACAACAAGGCAAAAAAATGTCTTGCTTCGAATACAATAATTTACGTCCATTTTCTGGATGATAGAGATGGATGAAAAAATCGGGATGTATCCCGGACGCGGCTGCATAATATAATTTTATATAATCTCGCCGAGTAACATGAAAGCTTCTGCGTAGTGCAGCCCTACAGAGGAGCCGCGAAAACGGGCAAGGGCTCTCATATTTTCGAGGCTTCGGGGAAAAGGGGGCGGGCGTAGCTCGGAGTCGTAGATTTTCATGATCTCCAGTTTTCTATCGAGATGGTTTTCTATATTCGAATAAATGTTCGGCGTAAAGATTTGATCGACAAAAGGAGGTGCAATTTCAGTTTCAGAAATGCATTCGTAAATGAGAACTCTTTTCAAGAAAGGATTTCTGAAGAACTTCGTGCAGCTCATTATAGCTTTTGCGGCAATCTGGTGATCCGTATGGATATCGGAGCGGTTGACCGTATAAATAACTTGAGGCCCAATTTTCCGTATGACGTCTCCGATCTTTTTTATTAGTTCCAGCAAATCAATAGCGTGCAGATTTGCCGCGGGAAATTTTAATTCAAATCTTTTGGAGAAGGCGTATGATTTCGAGACTAGCTCTATCTGCTTTTCCCTGGATTGAATAAATTTCTTGGTGTATCCGCCTGTAGCAGTTGGCGCGGTCAGAATGAGCCAAAATATCTCATCACCCAGGTCGTGATGTTTCAGGATGGTTCCCCCACAGCCGAGTGTTTCATCATCGGGATGAACGGAAATAAAGAGCGCTTTCATTTATTCCAAATATCCTCCTGGTACGAAATCAATTTCAGGTTCGAAATGAGTAATAATAATACCTCGATCATAACATTTGATCACAGGCTTTCCTTCAATGACGTCAACAACTTTCGTTGGTTCGATATCTTTTGGCAAATATGAAGTGAAAGGCGATGCTTTCCAAGCTGTTACGAACTGACCCTTATATTTGAACTCGGCTCCGGGATAAGGATGCGTCAAAGCTCGAATCAAATTAAGAATGGCTTCAGAATTCATCCGCCAATCGATTATCCCATCCGCACGGGTGCGTTTGCGCCAGTACGAAGCCAGGGTTGGATCCTGTTCCTTGAATTCAGCTCTCCCCGATACCAATCGGGGAAGAAAATTGCTGATCTGAACGGAGGCGATTTCTTTTATTCTTTGTTGCAGGGCGAAGGCATCATCTTCCGGTGAAATTGGGAATTTCTCCTGCGAAAGGATGGGACCGGAATCGGCGCCTTCTTCCATCCGGAAGAAGGTCGAACCGCTTTCCTTTAAGCCGAGGCATAGAGCCCAAATTAAGGGATGACGGCCCCTATTGGCGGGGAGCAGGGCAGGGTGATACCCGATAATACCTAGGGGAGGGACATTCAGCAATTCTTGGCGGATCAGTTGAGAAAAGCCCCAGCAGAATATGATATCGGGGGACTTTCCCTTGATCCAGTCGATTGTTTCGGGGGCATTCACATTCTTGCAATAATGAATGGGAATCCGCCATTCGTGAGCAACTGGGGATAAATCGCAGAAGTCCGCGTTGGCTCCTGTATCGGCGGGGGTTACGATCCCCACAACATGACCCTGATTGATTAAGGTTGCTTCCAGGGTATATCGGCTGAAATCTACGGCTCCGATGAATACGATCCTCATGTACCGGAACACCTCACTTTTTATAATCCATATCTAAAAAACCCTTTTTCAGGAAAGCCGATTTGTCTGTTAGATCGATATTCGAGAGAATGTCTACGATCCTTTCGGCTGCGTGACCGTCCCCGTAAGGGTTTTTGAGATTTAAAAGAGTTTTAGCGAATTCATCCGACATGGCCTCCTCGATTGCTTTCAGAATAGCGTCTTTTGAGCAGGTACAATCGATCACATTGCGCGGCTTGAATCGTTTACCTTGTCGATCACCGATATTGACAACAGGAACCCGGAAAGAGGCACTTTCGAGAATACCACTGGATGAATTTCCAATTATCAGTTTTGCGTATTTCATCGCGCTGAGATAACCTCTCTGCCCCAGATTCTTGATGAGCTTCAGTTTATCGGGGTATTTGGATACGTAATCTTGGATCTTCTTATAGATGACCTGTCCTGCCGGATCGGCATTCGGCATTGTGATGATAACCGGCAGATTGACTTCAATGATTGAATCCAATACTTCTTTGATCTGGTGGGTCGCGTGGGAATAGTGATCAAGCGTAACCGGATGATAGGTCATCAGCGAAACGCCATGTGAGAAATCAACCCCTGTGTATTCCGAAATTTCAGCCCTGTTCATCAGGATCATGTTGCGGATATTGTCTATACCGAGTGCGCCCACGGCAAAGACCCGGCTGGGATCCTCACCCATCTGAATCACGCGGTCAGCATAGAGGTCCATTGAGGTGAAATGGAAGGTTGCCATCTTTGTAATGGAATGGCGGATCGGATCATCGATGAGTCCTTGAGTAATCTCGCCTCCGTGGAGATGTGCGATCGGAATTTTATGGATCACTGCTGAGATACAGGTGCTCCACAGCTCATACCTGTCGCCCAGGACGAGAACGAGATCGGGCCTTGCGCTTTCATAAAGATCCGAAAAACCGGTGATACCGGATGAAATAGCATTACAGATATCCCTTTCCGAATCTTGGGATTCCGTCATAAAGATGGTATGGTGTACATCAATCCCATCGCTTCGGATCTGATCGATTGTCATCCCGTGTGACGGGGATAAGTGCGTTCCAGTTGCAACGAGTTCTGTCCGGAAGCGTCCTGAACGGTTTAACTCCATAATGAGGGGATAAAGCAGGCCGTAATCGGCACGACCGGTTGTGACTGCGAGTAGTTTTTTCTGTCCGGCCATTATTTTTTGCTCCTGTTCGGACCCATTGCTTTTTCTCCTTGGTGTTTCAAAAAGATGAGATGCAGTTAAGAGAACATATTCTGCGTGAGCAATTCTCCTTCTTTCAATGCCTGTTTTATGTTCTTTCCAATTATATTTTTCATTTGATCAGCGGACAGTCCTGTCCCCGGCCGCCTCATAACCAGCATTTCCTTGGTGAGGACAGAACCCTTTTTAATATTGCACGCAGCCACGATACTCTTCCTGACCGCCCTGGCTGTATCAGCTTCCTGACGTACCGGTTTCTTGATTCCGGACCCCAGTGCGCACTCTACTTTTCTCACCCCTTTGACCAAGGCCTCCAAATCATTCGGTTCGATGGACGCGCTGTGATCGGGTCCTTCCATTCTCCGGTCTAGGGTGAAATGTTTCTCGATAACAGCTGCTCCGAGCGCAACGGCTGCTAGTGCTATTTCGAGTCCTTCGGTATGATCGGAAAAGCCCACCGGTAATCCATATTTCTTGCGCATGGTCTCCATCACTTTCAGGTTTATAGCGGAAGGTACGGCCGGATAGTTGCTGACACAGTGCAGAAGGGCAATCCTGTCGTTGTTCTTTGAACGAATGATTTTTACAGCAGTACTCACTTCCCATAGATCGGACATTCCGGTAGAAAGAATAATTGGTTTTCCCTTTTGCGCAATATGGGACAGAAATGGAAGATTTGTAATTTCCCCTGATGGGATTTTAAAAAGCGGAATTCCGATTTTTTCCAGTTCATCAGCGCTTTTTTCATCGAAGGGTGAGGAGAGAAAAAGGATCCCCTTGCGCCGGCAATATTCCTTCAGGATTGCATGCCGTTCGGGAGATAATTCGACCTTTTGCAACATCTCCAGTTGTGATTCTTTTATACCGGTTGTTTTTTTCTGGTATGCCGCTTTGGGCGCAAAGGCGGATGCAAGTCGTTCCGCTTTGAATGCCTGAAATTTAACAGCGTCAGCTCCGGCGCGCACTGCCTGATCCACCAGCTTTTTGGCCAGATCGAGACGGCCGTTGTGATTCACACCGGCCTCAGCAATAATGAAGGTATGTGACGGGTCTGTAATTTTAGCCCAGACGGATTTCGCTACCATGCTGTCCATCCTCCATCGACGATCAGTTCCGTTCCTGTTACATAGGCAGATAGGTCGCTGGCGAGATAGGCGACAGCCCCCTTAAAGTCTTCTTCAACGGCCATTCGTCCCAGAGGTGTTTTCTGAGCATAACGGTTTTGAAAGGATTTGGGTTGGCTTCGCTGTACGCCTCCCGCTACTATTGTGTTCACGCGAACTTGAGGTGCCAGAGTTGTAGCAAGATATCTGCTGATCTGATTCAATCCTCCCTTGGAAGCTGCATATCCTGCCGGCATGACCATGTTCGTGCCGGCATAGATGCGATTATCGGGTCCGGCTACGCCGTATATCGAACTGATAAAAATAATCGATGCATGGCCGGATTGCATCAGCGCGGGTTTCGCTTCTTGAGCCATCACCATTGCTGAAGTCAAATTCACCTGCATTGCTTTGTTCCAGGCAGGGATTGTCTGTTCTTCAAATGGTACACCCCATCCGGCGAAATTTGTTGTGCCGACGAAGGCTGCGGCATGTATCATGATATCGAGTCCATTCATCCTCGTTATCGATTCTGAAACGGCTTTTCTGGTTTTGGATTCCGAACCCAAATCCGCAGCAACAGGGGTAGCCGATCCCTTGAATCCTGCAGCATTCAAAATAGTGCAGCGTTCGGTGCAGACCTTTTTATCCAGATCAAGAATCGAAACGGTGGCGCCCAATTCCATCAATGCTTCGCAAATAGCGAGACCGATATGTCCCGCACCGCCTGTTACGAGAGCCTTGCGACCCTCCAATCCCATCAGGGCAGATAGCCTCTTCATTATCCGGCCAATCCTTTCTGAATGAGAAATTCAGCAAACTTCAGGTCGAGTTCTGTGTCGATATCGACGGCCCTGATATCCGGTACAATGATTGTTTTTACCTGCCCTTCGAAAATTCCGTGTGCCTTTAAAACATAATCACAATGAGCAGCATAAAGCACAGTGGTGATATCGTATACTTTTGGAGCATCCTGACGCCTGGAAAATTTGTGCTCTCTGGTTTTGGCCAGCCTTGCCAATCCATCTTCGCCAAGTTCGATCATATTGAAATAGGGATTCCTCCCCGATTCGGTTACGGAGATGATAATATCCGCACCTCCCTTATGCAGTTGTTCGATACCGGCAATAATATCGGTTCCGGAGCGGAAGGGCGACGTCGGCGGAAGAACGATCAGGTAATCAGAATGAAAACCGATTTTTCTCATTTCAGTTACTGCATGCTGCCAGACAGCCCATTCCGGAGAGTGATCTGCTGCAAGTTTTGCCGGACGCATAAAAGGAACCTCGGCCCCGAAAGATTCAGAAACAGAAGCAATCTCGTCATCATCTGTCGAAACAATTAACCTGTCAATAAAAGGACAATCCCTGCCGGCTTCGATGCTCCATGCGACCAGGGGCTTCCCTCCTAATTGCTTTAGATTCTTTTTCAGGATCCCTTTCGACCCTCCTCTGGCGCAAACCAGTCCCAGAATTTTTTTTCCGCCTAACATTCAAACCTCAGATTCCTATTTTATTTTTAAATTCAAGTAAGGGCTTCAAAACCGAAAGATGTTCTTCGATTGAGTTCATCGGTTCAGTGCCATTCTCGATGCAATCAAAAAAATATTTAAGTTCTTCAATATAGGTGAAATCCCGGTCGATTGCGTCGAGCTTGAATGTCCCTTTGCTGCTATCGGCAATAGAGGTCAGTGTTCTGGCCAGCAGATCGGCCTCCAGACAAAGTCCGCCACCCTGAATCTCGATTTTTCTTTGAGGGATTTTTCCAACATAGTCCAAATGAATGTGGGATTTAAATCCGTTGGTGTGTGTCAACACCATGTCTGCGAAATCTTCTGTCTCGATATTTAAATTGCTGATTTTGCCCGCCGTACCTTCAATCTTATCGATTTTGCCGAAAAGCCATGAGCAGTAATCGGGTTCATGGATCAGATCGAGAATGACACCTCCGCCAAGATCCTTTCTGGCACTGTATGAGTTTCTGTAATCCTGCTCCGGACGCCATTGCGGAAGATAAGAGGAACAGATTACGCACGCATGGGACCAGCGTTCGGGAGAGATCATGTTCTTTAAATGCGTTATGATAGGATCAAACCGGAGGTTGCACCCGACATAGGTTACGATTTTTTTTTGGCGGATTATGTCGAGCAGAATATCCGTATTTGCGAGGGAATTGCTCAAGGGCTTCTCAATGAATAGATGCATCCCTCTGGAAGCGCATTCAATAGCGAATTCCACATGGCAGGATGTAGGATTTGTAATAAAGGCGATATCGGGGGAAAATTCTTCCAGTTCTCGATTGTCAAATATCTCCGGAATACCCAGCTTGTTCGTCATTCCCCGGTGCGAACGGAAAGCTATGACTTCATAACCGAAATGGGTTTGAATCAATCTAGCCAATCGTGAACCGATGGAACCAAGCCCGTAGATAACGATCGTATGTCTCTTATCAGTTCTCAAATGCATTCGGTCTGCCATAATAGATGAGCGATGTTTCGATACCCGAGCGTTGTTGTGGTTCGATTTTAAACAATCTTCTGTAAGCATATCGGCTCCGGTTAATGCGCCAGCCCCAGTGAACTCATGTGCTCTATTGCTTTCTGGTATTCGCTCCATTGCCCGATATCGAACCAGGAACAAGTCATTGGATAGATTTGAACCTTGTGTCCCGCTTTCTTTGCAGCAAGAAGCAGATCGGGCATGTCGCAGAACTGATTCTTTTGAATAAGATCGATTATTTCTGGTTCCAGAACATAAATCCCGGAATTAATCACAAAATGATATTCCGGTTTCTCAACGATATCCTCCAGATCGGATTTTTGGGCTTTGAGAACCCCGTAAGGGATCTTAATATTTCGGACCATTCCGAGAATGGTTGCGGTGTTGCCATTCTTTCTGTGGAATGCCAGCAATTCATCCATATTGGCATCAATGAGGACATCGCAATTGGAAACGATAAATGTATCCGTCAAGGATTGCCTTCCGAGGGCCAGCGCGCCTGCGGTGCCCAGGTAATCCTTTTCCTGGATATAATCGATTTTGTATTTTTTGTGGTTATCTGAAAAATACAGTTTGATCATTTCCGCCTTGTAATTTAGAGAAAGCGTGAACTTATGAAAACCGTATTTGGCGAAGTTTTCGATAATATGCTCTATCATAGGCTTCTCTCCGACTGGGATTAGCGGCTTCGGAAGAATTCTGGTAAAAATGTCCAGGCGTGTTCCTTTCCCGCCAGCCATGATTATAATTTTGTTATTCTTCTTCGCAACAGAGACATCCCCGTTCTCAAAAAAATCTTTCCATAGCAGCAGTCCGCAAATCTTCATTGCCGCATCGACAAGCGGGATGTGATTGATACCTTTCTCTTTCATAAGGGTGAGTGCCTGCTTCTTGTCGGGCGGATAATTCAGCACAACAGGATCCCTGGCCATAATGGAACGAACCGGCGTATCAAAGCTGATGTTTTCCAGCAGGGCTCTTCGCACATCACCATCTGTGATAACGCCCAAGAGCTTCCGGTTCTCATCTATGACCAATAGAACCTGCATGGAATTTGAATTCATCAGCTTGACGCCTTCAATCAAAGTAAGATCCGGCTTGACCAGGACTTTCTCGAAATTTGCGAATGTCATTTACACCATTTCCTTTAGTTTATTTCGAACACCTGGTTGGAATACCCGGATTTATCCAGAGTATTCGACAACGTATCTGCTATATATCTGATCTCTTCTAAACCGTTCAGGGTTGATCCCGGCAGACTAATCCCTGAATGACTGATCTGGTAAGCATTCGGATAGCGGTCTTTCTCATCCTCTTTATAAGGAGGGAAATCCACCAATGGCTTGAAAACTTCTCTTGTTGGAATGTTCATGCCTAACAGCTCAGACTTGATTTGCTGAATGGACAGCCCACAAGTGTTTTTATTAAGAATGCCTGACACGAGCCACCAAACAGTTTCGGATTCATCATAGGGCTGTTGCAGTTTGAAATCATTTCTCCCCTGGAATTTACGATGATATGTATCGGCAAAATCTCTTTTCTTCTGAATGAATGTGCCGATTCTTTCCATCTGAGCCAGCCCCAGAGCCGCTTCGAGATTCGTCATCCGGTAATTGAATCCTATTTCCGAGTGTGTGTAAGAATTCGAATCATCTCGTGCCTGATTGATTATGTATTTGATATGGCGAAGTCGCTCCGGATCGGCGCTTGTGATCATTCCGCCTCCTCCTGTAGTCATCAGCTTGTTCCCGTTGAAGCTGAACACGCCGAAATCTCCGAACGTACCGGTATATTGTCCATCATATTTGGAACCGAGGCTTTCCGTGGCATCTTCGATTACGTAAAGGCCATGTTTGCGGGCGACCTTCATTATTTTGGACATTTCGCAGGGGTTGCCATAGAGGTGGACGGGAATGATCGCTTTCGTCCTTTCCGTAACAGCACGTTCGGTGAGATCGGGATCGATGTTCCATGTCACCGGATCAACATCTACGAAAACAGGTTTTGCTCCCACATATTGAACGGCATTGGCAGTAGCAATGAATGTCAATACCGGTACGATCACTTCATCACCTGCACCGATTCCGAGTTCATGGAGAGCCATGTGAAGAGCGGCTGTTCCGCTCTGGAGTGCAACGCTTCCCGTGATGTTCAGAAAGTTGGAAAAAATATTTTCAAATTCAGGAACGAACGGTCCATAAGTTGAAACAAAAGAGGAATCGATACATCGGTTCAGGTACTCTTTCTCAAGTGGACCAACATTGGGCGAATCGAGATGAATTTTGGCGGTGCTTATCACGGCGGCTTAATCCTTTATATATGATTCCAAATATACTCTGCTCATGTTCAAATATTATAAGTATCGGCCTTGAATCGGCCTCGGTTCCGCTCGTCGGAAAACCATTTGATTGTTTCTGCAAGGCCGTCAGAGAGAGGATAACGTGGCTTCCATCCCGTGAGTTCCCTGATTTTCCGGTTACACCCAAGCAATCGTTCAACCTCGCTCTTTTCAGGTCTTATTCTGATATTATCTTGAATAGTAATAACATCAGCATTCATCAGACGCATAATCTCCTGTGCGAGATCGTGAATCGATATTTCGGTCTGAGTGGCAATATTGATTTCCTCTCCTACTGTCTTCTCCGATGCGGCTATGGCAATGAAACCTTCCACAGTATCTTTGACGTAAACGAGATCGCGGGTCGGATTCAGAGAACCCAATTTGATTTCTCTGGTTTCGGACAAAATCTGCGTGATGATTGTCGGTATTACAGCCCGGGCTGATTGACGCGGACCATAGGTGTTGAAAGGTCTGACTATCGTGATCGGTGTACCGAAAGAACGATAGAAGGACTCTGCAATACGGTCTGCTCCGATCTTACTGGCTGAATAAGGAGATTGGCCTTGAAAGGGATGGCTCTCGTCCATCGGTACATATCGCGAAGTTCCATAAACTTCCGATGTGGATGTAATGCAAATTTTTTCAGTTGCTAGCGCCCGTGCAGCCTGAAGCACATTCAATGTTCCTTTGATGTTTGTGTCTATATAGGATTCAGGAGATACGTAACTGTATGGTATGGAGATCAGTGCGGCGAGATGAAAAACGATATCCACATCGACCATGGCCTCATGGACCCGATGGGGATCACGGATGTCTCCAGAAATTATTTCAACAGATTTTATAATCTCCTTTGGCGCATGGTCCAGCCATCCCCAGCTATTGAGGGGATTGTAGGAGACAAGTGCCTTTACATGAGCACCCAATTCCACTAGTCTTTCCGTCAAATGGCTTCCGATAAACCCGCATGCACCGGTCACAAGTACTTTCTTTTCTGTCCAATTCATATTTGGCTTCCGTATTAAGGTTTAGAGGATCTCAAATCTAGATTAGATTTTGATGCCGCTCAGGATCCTCTCTCACTCTGTCTTTAAATTTGCAAATGATATACCATCTTGCCTCTTCCATGGTGCTATTCAATTGCGACAGGATCGAATAAATATAATCCGGAAAAGGAAACAAGTCCGTACGGCAAAATTTACCCGGTCATCTATTCCTTTTTTTGCCGTAGTATTCTTTTCAGCTAAGCTTTTTACATCCCATTCAGCTTACCTCCGCTTTTTTACCCATTATATATTTGTACAGTTGATTTGCCTCTTTGAATTCGGGATTTAATTTCAGGGCCTCTTTGACCGATTCGAGGGCTTCATTCAGTTCATCTTTTTCAATCCAGGACCGGGCCAAATTATAGTAAAGTCCTTCGTCATCGGGCAGGACTATCAGCGCCTTCTTGTATTGTTTTATGGCATCGTCGAAATCCCTTTTTTCTCTGCTGGATATTCCGATTGAATTGTATAGGTTTGCTACGAATACTCCCAGTTCGTAATCTTTGGCGAGGTGTTGTTTGGCCGACTTGAGATTTCCTTTATCGATAAAATCCATTACAAGTTTGGCCTTCTGCTCCAATTCGATTTCGGAACCGGATTTGGATTCTGATTCATCAGGGGAATTCAGTTGATCGCTGACAGTTTCAAGAAGATTTTGATCCTGAACCTTTATAAGCTGCAAAATAAATTCAAGCAAAGTTGATTGCTCGTTGTCCTGAAAAGATACGGGACCGAATGTATCTCTGAAGGCTTTGCTTCCAAAAAGCTCCTGCTGGAAACTGTTTATTTCCTCATCCAGCTCTCTCGCGTCTGTGGGAAGCATTGCGGTACTCATTCTTTTCTCAAGAGTCTCTTTGAAAGAGATCAAGGATTGATAGACATTTTTTTGCCTCAGGTGTTTTTGCGAATCGTTCAGCTTTTTCCAGATGGGGGAGATTCCTTCACTCTTAATAGGTTCGGTCAATGCGGGACTCCTTTTAATATGTATTCGCTGGTGAAAGCCTGAATCATTTAAACCTCGGTGCGCTTTTTTTGAAATCAAAGATATGAATGATTGTTGCAAAACTTAAGCCATGCTCTTCTTAATGATTAGATCAGAAATTCACACCAGCAGAAGATTGTATCCAGCAAAATTGAGAAAATATTTGCGCAATTAAAGTTCCATTTTGTTTTTTCCGATTTACAAGGCGAATGTTGCATTGGATTAATTCGTTTATATGAGTTCATTCAGATTCCTAAGTAGAATTAATAATATTTCCCCCGTGATGGTCCTGAACTTGCATTGAGATGAGTAAAAATAGCACAGTGATAATGAATGAAAGTTTTGCGAGTGTACCGATGTATTCGTGTCAGTCTAAAAAATGAAGAAATGGAAGGGCCGAATGATTCTTCCTTGGCACATAGATGACGACATTTTGTTCAAGATGAGACAAAAATTTGACTGTTGGAATTCATTTGGTGATTTCCATTTTTAGTTTTAGGAGGTGTTAGATGCAACCTGCTTCATTGGATGCAGCTGAAATAATTGCTTCAGAAAAGAGAGAATTTTCCGGAAGGGAAGGTAAGTATCTAACTTTCGGATTAGGGGGAGAGGAGTATGGCCTTGAGATATTAAAGGTCAAAGAAATAATAGGAATTATGAACATCACCTCGGTCCCCCAGACCCCGAAGTATCTGAAAGGGGTAATCAATCTCAGAGGTAAGGTGATTCCGGTCATTGACCTGCGCTCCAAATTCGGGATGGATTATTTGGATTATAACGAACGGACCTGCATCATCGTTGTAGAGATCGTCAACAAGTCCGGTAATAAGGTGATCATGGGAATAGTAGTGGACTCGGTCTCCGAAGTTCTGAATATCAAAGCAGAGGAGATTGAGGATACGCCGACCTTCGGTGTTAGCTTGAATACCGATTATATTCTGGGGATGGCTAAAGTAAGGGGGACTGTCAAAATCCTGCTTGATATTGACAAGGTCCTTACATCTGATGCTGTCATTCTTGAGAATATAGCGCATTAAATCTGTAGAAAAAACCAGATCGCTAAAGGAATACTTGTGCTGTCACCGGAACTTAGAGATATCGAATTTGAAAAGATCAGAAAACTCGTTTTTAATATCAGCGGGATTGATCTGCACGAAGGTAAAAAGGAACTGGTTAAAGCCAGATTGGGCAAAAGATTGAGAGAAGGAAAGTTTCAATCTTTTAAAGAATATTATGAATACGTCACAACGGAACAGGGTGCGGATGAGTTGATTACGATGATTGATTCGATCTCAACCAATTTGACCAGTTTCTTTAGAGAAGATGCTCATTTCCGGAAACTGCGCTCCTTGATTCCAAGCTTTCTGAATTCATCAAGCGCATCGGAGCGTATTCCCCAATTAAATATATGGTCCGCAGGATGTTCGACCGGTGAAGAAGCTTATTCAATCGCTATAACTGTAAAGGAATCGGCGGATCGAAACATCAATCTCAGAATCTGGGCTACTGATATTTCCACAAAAGTCCTGAAAACAGCTGTTGCCGGAGTTTATCCGGCAGACAGGGTGAAAAGAATTCCATCTGAACTGATAAAAAAGTACTTCGCAATGGGACAAGGCTCTTGGGAAGGATATTATCGAACCAAAAAAAATTTACAGGATTGTATTGAATTTGCCCGGTTTAATCTGATGAGTACGCCTCCTTCTTCGGCGCATTTCGATATTATTTTTTGCCGCAATGTGATGATCTATTTCAATAAAAAAACACAAAGTATGCTAGTGGAAAAATTTTATCATCAATTAAAAAAAGGCGGTTACCTGTTTGTCGGGCATTCAGAGAGTTTGACGGGATTGTCTCATCAATTTAAATATATCGAACCGAGCGTATACTGTAAATAATATGGCTGAACTCGTCGTTGGAATATCTGATGTAAAAGTAAGTAGTAGAAGTGATGATATTTTGGTCACGTATGCATTAGGATCTTGTATCGGGATTATCGTATACGATCCTCTGGTGAAAGTTGGCGGGCTCCTTCACTATATGCTTCCCGATTCTACATTGGATGCTGAGAAGGCATTATCCAAACCGGCAATGTTTGCTGATACCGGAATCCCGCTGCTATTCAAATCCTGCTACAAATTAGGTGCCGAAAAAAAGAGACTGATCGTCAAAGTGGCAGGTGGGGCAAGCATTCTTGATGATACGAATTATTTCCGTATTGGCCAGAAAAATATCATGGCAATGAGGAAGATTTTTTGGAAGAACAATATTTTGATAGATCGAGAGGATACTGGAAGAAACTGTAACAGGACCGTGCGTCTGCATATCGGATCCGGAAAGGTTCTGATAAAGAGTTCGGGGGAGGATATGGCGGAACTATGAAGACCGTAGATAAAATCCTGAAATCAATCCAGAATATACCCGCTTTCCCGGTTACTTCTCAGCGCGTCACGGACATCATGAAAAATCCGGACTACTCAATCAGTCAGGTTGTGAATGTAATCAAATACGATCCATCGATTACTGCCAATATTCTGAAAATATGCAATTCGGCTTATTTTGGTGTTCGCCGAATCAGCACGCTACACGATGCAGTTGTTTTTCTGGGGCAGAATAATATCATTCGCGCCATTCAGGTTTCCGGTATCTCCCGCTTCTTCAATAAGAATGCATCCGGCTACGGGTTGAATGCACAGGAGTTGTGGAAGCACTCTGTGGGAGTAGCACTCATGACACAAATCCTTTCCAAAAAAATCTCGGGGCGGGAAGATAATACACTTTTTACAGCGGGCCTCCTTCATGATATCGGGAAATTTATACTCAGCGAATTCGTTCAGGATTCATACAGTAAGATTATGGATCTCGTAACGAAGCAGGGTTTTGATTTTCTGCGGGCTGAAGAAGAGGTCATCGGAGTGAGCCATTCCGAAGTTGGTGGGCGGATTGCCCAGCACTGGAATTTTCCTCAGGACATTCATGATGCGATTAAATTTCATCACCGGCCAGATTTGATGGAACATGGCCAGAGTAAGCTTTGTTGGATTATATATCTTGCAGATCAGGTTTGTCTGATTATGGGAATAGGTGGCGGAACGGATGGGCTTGCTTATTGGGGTTTGAAAGAGGTCATCGATACTTTGAAAATCCGCCATAAAGATCTGGAGTCAGGAATGATGGAGTTGTTGGTAGATCTTGAGAATGCTCAAGAGTTGATTAGTATAGTTTGATAAATTGGGGAAAGCCTATGTCCTTCAATGTCTTAATTGTCGATGATTCCAATGCCATGCGAAGCGTTGTGAAAAAAATCATCAATATTTCCGGTTTTAAAATGGATCAATGTTACGAAGCGGCAAACGGCAAAGAGGCCCTTGAGCTGCTGAAAGAAACTTGGGTAGACATCATTCTCTCGGATTTGAATATGCCGGAAATGAACGGATTGGAACTGCTAGCCAATTTGAAAAAAGATGATCTGCTGAAAGAAATTCCAGTCATTATCATTACGACGGACGGCAGTGAACAACGCCGGAACCTTGTTTCCGATTTAGGGGCAAACGGATTCATCAAAAAACCTTTCGTTCCGGAAGAGGTCCGAACGATTCTTTACGATGTTCTTGGTGTTACAGAGGGAGGTTATGCAACAGATCAGTCAGCTGATGATGGAGTCGATTTTTGAGGTTTTTGAAAAAATGATTTTTGTTTTTCTGGAACCGACGGAGGAGCCGGGATCGGATTTTGATCTTGAGTCAGAGATTCGATATCAGGGCGGCTCAAAACAAGGACGTGTTCGGATTTTACTTCCTAAGGAACTTGCCGGGACAATGACTCAGAACATGTTAGGACTCGATTCTGAAGACATAACTGAACGACACGAACATGATTGTGTCAAAGAGGCCGTAAATATGATTTGCGGAAATTTTCTGAGCAAGTTTGATAATAAAGAGGTTTATAACCTTTCCATCCCTACGCTCAAAATTCGTCCTTCTGAGGAGTTTGCCCCCGGTGATGGTATTTATCGGCTTGATTTTGAGTCAGATAACGGAAAGATCTGTATCATCTTGTCCATGCAATAGGTCGCGATCCGGTATGACGGCAAAGGATATCCAATTATATGAATATTCATTGAAGCCCGGTTATATCTTTTTAAGCAGAGAGCCTGTTGTTATTTCATCTGTTTTAGGCTCCTGTGTTGCAGTATCGCTTTGGAATAGTCAAATTTGTTTCGGCGGAATGGCGCATTATCTCTATCCCAATGCCGATAAGGATTTGAAGTCGCAAACGGCAAAATACGGAGATGTGGCTATCCGATATCTGGCCAGTATGTTCTTTCTGGAAAGGTCTGTTAAAGCCGACATTCGGGCACAACTTTTCGGGGGAGCATTCATCTCCAGAGAGAGCCAGATTGTGGCGGAAGAAAATATTTCAGTGGCAAAGGATATCTTAAGCAAACTCGACATCAAGATAGTTTCCGAGGATGTCGGGGGAGATATGGGCAGAAAACTGATCTATAACACACATACCAACGAAGCGATTGTATACAAAGCAAATCAGCTGAGAAAGGGAGATTGGTACCCGTACCACCATGCAAATAGAAGTTCATAAAACAAAGGTTCTTGTAGTTGATGACTCGGCGATCGTTCGAAAGATCTTCTCCGAAGAATTGTCTCGCTTTTCTGATATCGAGGTCGTCGGAACCGCTCCAGATCCATTTGTAGCAAGGGACAAAATCCTTCAGCTCAAACCAGATGTTATTACGCTCGATATTGAAATGCCCAGAATGGACGGGATTACCTTTTTAAAAAAGCTGATGCGTTATTATCCGATTCCCGTTGTGATCGTGAGTTCACTGACTCCCAAAGGAAGTAAATTGGCTTTGGAAGCGCTGGAGTCGGGAGCTGTCGATGTTGTAGCTAAACCGGGAAGCTCATATACAGTCGGCAATATGAGTGAGCAGCTTGCAGCAAAAATAAGAGCGGCCTCAAGGGTCAGAATGAGCAAGAGGGACCTGGCTTCGCAGGATTCCTCTGTTGCC
>DHHG01000329.1 GCA_002403175.1 Syntrophaceae bacterium UBA4778
GCTTCATGATCCGCATGAAAGACGGCCGTTACAAATGTTTGCTGCAGCCGGCAGTAGAGATTGTTAAAACAGGCGATAACGAGGAGGATATCCGGGTTAATACTCAAAATTTCAACCGCGTTATAGAAGATATTGTGAGACAGTATCCCGATCAATATTTCTGGGTTCATCAGCGATGGAAGACACGGCCCTGTCAAAAAGAGTAATTACAAAAAATGGAATTAAACAGAATGGCATTGGAAGAGGCAAATAATTTTAAATTAAAGGTTCGCTGCAATGAACCTTTTCCTATAAAGACAGTCAAGAAGATCCTGGTGCGTGGCACGAACTGGATTGGGGATGTCATCATGACACTGCCTGCCATTCGTTCCATTCGACAGACGTTTCCGAAAGCCCACATCGCTGTATTGGTTAAACCCTGGGTTGCAGATATCATTCACGCCTGTCCGGAGGTGGATGAAGTCATTCTTTACCGGAGTCCTGGTGAACATGAAGGATTTGCCGGAATATTGAAATTGGCCCGCGAGCTGAAGGATAGAAAGTTCGATTGCGCCATTTTACTTCAGAATGCAATCGAAGCGGCGATTATTGCCCGATTGGCGGGTATCCCGGTGAGAGCAGGTTATAACTCGGATGCAAGAGGATGGCTTTTGACCCACTCCGTCCGGAGGACAGATGCTATCAGGCAGGTTCATCAAACCGGCTACTATCTTGAGATGCTCAAGTCACTTGGTTTCAAAGGGGACCTTAAAGATGTGGGATTACGCTTGGGACGTGATACGGGTGAGTTGATGACACAACTTTTCCGGCGTTTTGGATTGAAAACGAATCAGCTTCTAATCGGAATGGCGCCGGGCGCGGCATATGGTCCCGCCAAGAGGTGGCCCGCCGACCGCTTTGCTGAGGCTGCGTCGCAACTTTCCGAAAAATATTCCGCGCGAGTCATTCTTTTTGGAAGCAAAGGTGACCGCGAAACAACAGAGCTGATCACTCATTCTGCCGGTAATGGAATATTGAATCTGGCAGGGGAAACCAGTTTGCGGGAGGCCATGGCCCTGATTTCGAAATGTGCGCTTTTCATTTCCAACGATTCCGGACTCATGCACGTTGCGGGTGCCTTGGGGGTATCTACCATAGCCATTTTCGGATCGACCAATCCGGTTACGACATCTCCTTCCGGAGAGCGTTGCGTTATCATCAGAAAAAATTTAGATTGCAGCCCATGCCTGAAAAAGAAATGCCCGACAGATTTTAGATGCATGACCTCGATCGAAGTCAGTGAAGTTCTTCGAGTAGCGCAAGATATGATGCGAGATGGAGCAAGCGCATGACAAAAAAGATTGCCGTTTTTCTGGATCGGGATGGAACAATAAACGACGATATCGGATATTTAAGCAATCCCGAGCAACTGAATATATTCTCTGAAGTTCCTGCCGCTATCAAATTGATCAATGACAGCGGTTTGCTGGCAATTGTGATAACCAATCAATCAGGTATAGCGAGGGGCTATTTCGACGAGGCGTGCGTGCATTCCATTCATGCCCGGATCAATGAAATTCTGGCAGAAGCCAATGCACGTATCGATCGCTTTTACTTTTGTCCCCATCACCCTACGGAAGGAATTCCCGAATACGTAAAAATCTGCTCGTGCCGCAAGCCGAATCCCGGTATGCTTCTGAAAGCTGCAGAGGAGTTGAATATCGATTTACATCGGTCATACATGGTCGGAGACATGCCGAAAGATATCGAAGCCGCCAGGAATGTAGGGGCGAAGGGAATTCTTGTCCGCACAGGCAATGGAGAAAGCAATTTACAAACAGCGGCGGAAGCGGCATACATCGCCGATCACGTCCTGGCCGCAGTAAAATGGATTCTACAGGATGTGAAATCGTGAGTCCGGTAGCAGCGGGCATTTTTTTCAGCAGACAACGGCTGCAGCGCAAGCAGGCGATCCCCGAAGGTAAAGTGCATTCTAAGCTGGGAAAATATCCGATGTTTGATCCGAATATCTCGAGTATTCTGATTGTCAAGCTGAGCGCTATCGGTGATGTGATCCATACCTTGCCGTCTTTGTCTGCATTGAGAAAATTATATCCACAAGCCCATATTACCTGGGTAATAGAGGAATCGGCCTCTGATCTCATCCGGAATCACCCCGATCTGGACCGTGTCATTGTCCTGTGCCGAAAAACTTGGATAAGATCTTTTCGTACGGGTCAATTAAAAGGCATTTTTCGGGAAGTGAGAGCTTTTCTTCGGGCATTGCGATCCCGGAATTATGATCTGGTAATAGATTTCCACGGACTTTTGAAGAGTGCCGCTGTTGTCTTTCTGAGCGGAGGAAACAGAAAGCTCGGTTATGACAGCATGCAGGAGTGCAGCGGCCTGTTCTTGAATGATAAAATCCACGAAGACATGGAGAAACATGCGGTTGATCGCTATCTCGACTTGGTGAGACATCTCAACGATCTGCCACTGAAAGAGCCTGTTTTTAAAATTGCCATTGAACCTGAAAATCAAAAAAGGATAGACTCACTCCTGGAGGCCAACGGTATTTCCGGAAACGAGAATTTTATTGCGGTCAGCCCGACGGCTCTCTGGGACACCAAAATGTGGGATAATCGGAAATTCACTGAACTTTGCGACCGGATTATCCGGGAGCTGGGCATAAAGATCGTGTTTACCGGCGCAGAAAATGATGGAGCGATCAGGGACATTCGATCTATGATGGAACAGGAGTCGATCGATCTCAGCGGCCGGACATCATTAAGAGATCTGGCCTGTCTTTATCAAAAGGCGCTTCTGCTTATTACAACCGATTCCGGTCCCATGCATCTGGGAGCTGCGGTAAATACGCAGACCATAGCGATCTTCGGACCTACTTCCCCGGCTCGCACGGGACCTTATGGGGAAGGGCATGCGATCATCCGTGCCGGACTGGAGTGCAGCCCCTGTTTTAAAAAAAAATGTGAATCGATAAAATGCATGAAAGCGATCACAGCAGCAGATGTCTTTGATCAGGTCAGATTAAGACTGGAAAAGAGGAGATAAAGATCACGACAAAATGCGCGCGAAATCTATCGTACTTGTTACAATTCTAGTAGTCTTCTCATTGGTTCTGATTTGCTCAGCGTACGGTCAGGATTCAATCTTCAATGAATCGGGGGTAATTACCGGAGTCGGAACAGGAAATACCTCCGAAGGACATTATCAACCTGTTTTCTTGATTTGGCATCTGTCTAAGGATTTGAATACGCATGTGCTTCCAATAAAGAATCGAGAGGGCAAACTGTCATTCGTTTGCGAACCTCAGATAAATCCCGTCTTCCATCCCCGAGCCGATATCGAATTGGGAATAGGATTCGGCCTGCAATATGGTATTCAATTAAGCGATCGGATTATCGCCTATATCATCGGGACAACCGGCCCACATTTCATTACCTTGAAAAATGAGGATCAATCCAATGGATTTGTTTTCGCAGATACGATCGGTGCCGGCGCATATTTTCCTATTGATAAGAATCATGCAATTAATGCAGGCTACCGGTGGCGTCATCTGTCGAATGGCGGAATACAATGCCCGAACGGAGGCATCAATTCCCATGTTTTCATTCTTGGGTATTCGGTGTTTTTTTAAGTCCTTTGGCTTCAGAAAATTTCCTTATGCTTCAGTTGTCTTCAGAAGGTTATTGAAACAATTCCAATCATATATTTTCTTTCTTTACGCCCCCTTTTTGATTGTAAGAAAACAGAGAGTGATTCTTTACGTATTATTAACGAAAGATGTCCGGATTATTATTATTGTGGGTGTTATATTTGCGCATAGTACCCGTATTTAATGATTGATCTTCCGATTCGTTTGTACTATGTAGCCCAGGCAGGCTTTTTCCGAATTATATTGAAATATGGAGATTGGCCGCTAGTAAGACCATTTAGTAGTGACAGATCATAAGTTATGTAATTTGTACATGTGAATCTTTCTTAAATTCCTCAAAGTTCCCGTCTGGTTGAGTCCCCCATTTACTCATCAGCACAAGCAGAACGCATAAAAAGGCCGACCTGAGAGGAAGAAGGGAATAAGAACAGGTTTCAGGTTAATTGATACCCATAATTTTACTCTTCGCAACAACTCGTTCACAATACGATTGCGAGCGAGACTCCCAGTAATCTGAAAAATTCAGAAGATGGATGAGAATGTACTAAGGGAAGGTAATTATGCAAGATGTTGATGATGAAATCAGTATTCTGGATCTGTTGATTGTACTTCGCAAACATAAAAAGATGATCATTTCTCTTTTCTTGTTGGCAGGCATTGCTTCAGCCGTCTACGCTTTTACTTCCCCCAAAATCTATCGTTCTGAGTGCACCATTGAACTTTCGCAACCGGAGAAATCATCCCTTGCTAACAGGTTATCAGCTTTCGGGGAGCTTGGCTCTCTGGTTGCATCGCAAGTTTCCATAGGTGGGGCAAACTCAATTGAACAACTTGAAATTGTATTGAAAAGCAGGGAATTGAGTTACAAAATAATCCAGGATCATCATCTAATGCCCTTAATTTTCCCAGATGAGTGGGACAAAAAAAAGCAACAGTGGAAAGAAAAAACTCCATTATACCAGGATGCCTTCGAAGCTGTTAAGCGTATGTTAACTGTAATGCCCAATAGAAAAGCGAATACGATCAACATGGCAGTTGAATATCCGGATCCCGTAATTGCTCGAGACATTCTCAATTATTATATTCAAGGATTGAGTGAACGCCTTCGCATTCAGGAGATTGAGGATGCTGCTGCTCAGCGGAACCACCTTAAAAAGGAATTATATCAAACGTCCGATCCAATCCTGAAAGCGAGATTGGCGGATATTATTGCACAGCAGACCGAGAAAGAAGCATTGGCTCGAATTCAAAAGTATTATGGATTTGATATTGTTGATTCTCCGTTTGTACCGGAAAAAAAATATAAACCCAAACGGGCAATGATCATTCTGCTTTCTTTGATTAGCGCTTTGTTTATAGGGGTTTTCCTTTCGTTTATTTTGGAATACATTCGTAACTTGAAAGCCGCCGCAAAAGAGGAAGATTTGGATAGTACCGCAGTTATTGAAATTCCGGAGAAGAGCTTAAAAAAAAATGAATCAGAAATTTCATAATAGGAACGGGAAGAATGAGAAGGGATTAGAGATGAAGAAAACCGGCCTTCAATTCTTGATTATTGCTGTTTTAGTTTTTCTGAGCAGGGTTTCTTTTTGTCAGGACCTTTCTCTCCATAAAGCCGAGGAGTACTTGAAGTCACACCCGGAACTAATGGAGCGGTACTCGAAAGAGCAAAGTAAAACCCTCAATAAAACAGAACCTGTCATAACTGCAATGCCTTTGCCGGTTTCCATTTCCACAGGATCTGAGAAAAAAACAGAAGAAAAAAACATTGCATCCGCTGCTGCTGAAGGAGATTTAATTCCACCTGAAGAACTTCCTGTTTTCGGGCAGGAATTCTTTAGCGCAGGAAATGCTTCTTTTGCACCTGGTGGTAATTTACCTGTAATGCCAGGCTACACGATAGGTCCTGATGATAATATCGAGCTCAATGTGTGGGGCAGGATAAACGAGAAATATAATCTTAAGGTTCAGAGAGATGGGACGATCTCTGTTCCTCAAATAGGAACGCTTCCTGTGCAAGGATTGTCGTTCAAGGGACTGCAAGCCCTTTTAAAGGCGAAGTTTGAAGCGATCCCTGGAGTTGAAGCTAGTGTTTCCATGGGCGAGCTCAAAACCAGCACGGTTTTTGTCGTCGGTGCCGTAAAGCAGCCTGGAGCTTATACCGTCAGTTCCTTTGATACGATTTTGAATGCTTTGATCTATGCCAAAGGGCCGGGAATCAAATCCTCTCTCCCGGAATGGCGTAAAGCACAACTCAGTAGGGAAAATCTGCAGGTCAAAAATCTCATTGAAAGGCTGAAGAAGGAAAGAGAAAAAGCGGGAGATCCTGTAAAGAACCGTCCTATTAAGGAACCGTCTGCATTAAGGCAACTGGTGGAGATGTACAAGGAAGAAAAGCAGACGGAGGATGTTCTGAAGAGAATCCGGGAATTGGATCCTGAAGCGCTTAAAAGAGAGATCTTAAATATCGAAATTTTTGAAGATAAAAAGGACAAATATTCGGATCTCAAAAAATTTATAGAGAGTCTGAAGAATGAAAAAAAATTATCGGAACAAACACAGAAACTCCGGAATCTAAATATCGCAATGCTCGATGAGGAGTTGAAAAAAATTGAGGAGAAAGAGTCTCTTCAAGAAAAAGATTATACGCTAAAACAAAACGTAAATTTGGAAGAACGATATAAACAAATTAAAGAGAAGGAATATCTTTTCCCCACGCTTTTGGGTTCCATGAGAAAGGTTCAGCTCAAACGACAAAACCGTTTGGTGGCGAGTTTTGATTTGTATGATTTGCTCCTGAAGGGAGATAATTCCAGGGATATGCAGGTGCAGCAGGGGGATATTATCTTTGTCCCAAAACCGGAAGCAACGGTTGCTATTATCGGAGATGTTAAAAGGCCGGCGCTCTATGAAATAAGAAAAGGAGAAACCCTGTTCAGTGTCTTGGAGTTGATCGGGGGTATCAATCCCTCCGCCTTATCGGGGCACATAGAAGTACAACGATATAAACAGAATAAGGAACGGATTGTCTTAAATACCTCCGTAGAGGAATTGAAAAGAGGGAAGTCTTTTGAACTTCAGGATGGAGATATTATACGGATATTTGAAATTTCCAAAGAAGATGTGAATGCTATCTACTTATACGGGAATGTCAAACATCCGGGGAAATACCAGTGCCGGCCTGATATGAGGATCTTTGATGTTGTCGGGAGTGTTGACGCTCTAAAGCCGGAAACCTGTTTTCAATATGCTGTTGTCAAACGATATGAAAAACCGGCAATGAAGCCGACCATCATTTCTTTTAAGCTCGATCAAGCACTCAAGAAAAAGCCGGAAGCCAATATTCTTCTTCAGCCCTATGATGAAATTTATATTTTCAGCGAATGGGATTTTAAGGAAAAACCGGACATCGTTATTTCCGGTGAGGTGAGGAATCCGGGCAAGTATCCCTTTGACAAAGATATGCGGGTTAAAGATGCGTTGTATCAAGCTGGGGGAATGTCCCTAAATGCGTTCAAAGGGCAGGCCCATATTTTTCGTACGGATCCAGCCACCAGGGAGGTAAAACTTTTAGATATCGATCTGGGGAAGGCATTGGCTAATGATAATCAACACAACATCGTATTACAGGACAAAGACAAGCTGGTCATCCACTCGGTGAAAGAATACAGCCCGGATAAATATGCTACCATACAAGGGGAAATTCGCAATCCCGGCGATTATCCCATCGGGGAAAATATGTCGGTACGCGATCTCATTCTGGCAGCGGGTAATCTCAAGGAAAGCGCATATACTTATTCTGCGGAATTAAGCCGCTTTGATACCTCAGGAGGGAAGCTCTTCAAAACAGAAGTTAAGAAAATAGATTTAAAAGGGATCCTTGAAGGAAAGGAAAAGGATATAAAACTGAACCCACATGATCACCTGCAAATCTATCCGATCCCCAACTGGAACGATAAGACGCGAGTCGCGGTTCAAGGCGAGATTTCTTTACCGGGAGTTTATTACCTCTCCGATAAGGCAACCCTTTCACAGTTGATCGAGAGGGCTGGAGGTTTCCTCCCCAGCGCATATCTGAAGGGGGCAGTATTCACGCGAGAATCAGCCAAAGTAACCCAGAAAGCGACACTTGAAAAGTTAATCTTTGAGATGGAGCAGGATGTCGCCGCAGCTTCTGTTGCTTCTGCTACGGCTGCCCTTTCCCCTGAAGATGTCGCGGCAACTAAGGCCGCAATGGAATCACGGAGAATGCTTATTGAAAAAATGAAAACGGCCGAAGTTACCGGACGCGTCATTGTCAAATTGGACGCTCTGAATAAGTTGAAAGGCTCCCGATATGATTTCGTGCTCGAAGATGGAGACACGATTACGATTCCGAAAGAACCCGGTGTAGTCCATGTTATGGGTGCTGTCTACAATCCGACTTCCGTATTATTCGAAAAGGGTAAAACGGTCAGTCATTATTTATCAGTTGTAGGCGGAGCAACTGTGAACGCTGATGAGGAACAGATGTTTGTCATTCGTGCCAATGGTAGTGTGATCAGTAACCAGCAGAAAAGCTCAGACGTGATGCGCTGGGAGGGTGAAGGCCGGCGCTGGCTGAGCGGATTCGAATCGACCGTGATCTATCCCGGCGATACGATTCTGGTGCCAAGAAAAGTAGTAGAAGTCTCAAAATTGAAACTGGCCAAGGATGTGACCTCCATTATTTACAATATAGCCATTTCGGTTGGCGCTATGAAGGCGATTGGTTTGTTCTAAATGTGATGAAGTTTACTCCATTGGCGCTGTTATTATTTTTATTAGTACTGATCTCTGCTGGTCCGTGTTCAGCCGCCTCCTCTGTCAACGTTCCTTTGGATTCGACTGTCTACAATGACCTCGAAACGCTTTCGTTGAGAGGCCTTATCTCAAGCAGCCTGCTCTCGACAAAGCCGATCACGCGAACTGAAGCAGGCCGCCTTGCTTTGGAGGCGCTTGAGAATATCGAAAAAGAGGGTGGCTCTCCAACAGATTCTACAAAGAAGATACTTGCAGAGTTACAGCGGGAATTCCGGGACGAGATAGCGGAAATTCAAACCGGATCCTCTCCAAAGACCATCATTAAACCGGTAGATAAAGTCGTAATCAAATATAATTACCTGGACGGTCCCTATTCCATCTATAACAATGAGGGTGTTACCTATTTCAATGGCCATAATGCCCAGATTGAGATCCAGTCTTACGGGAAATTATGGAATTTCTTTTCCTACTATCTGCAACCCATGGTTCTCTACGACCAGGGGAACGGAGATGATAGCAGCGGAGAAAATAAAGAAGCAAAGCTTCAAAAGGGATACCTCAAATTCGCTTATGGAAACTTTGAAATAGAAGCGGGCCGAGATTCCCTTTGGTGGGGGCCTGGTTTTCACGGTTCCCTTCTGATGTCGAACAATGCCCATCCATTCGATATGATCAGGATATCCAATCCAAAAGCGATGTTGCTTCCCTCTATTTTTGAATACTTGGGCCCATTTAAATTTAATCTTATTTTTTCCGAACTCAACGATCACCGGCCTAATCCTTTCCGCGCGAATCCTTATCTTTATGGACTAAGGATCGATTTTAAACCCCATCCCATTATTGAAATCGGCTTTTCACAATTATGTCTTTTTGGGGGCGCCGGAAACAGGAATCTCAGCTTTACGGACGTTATGGAGATATTATATTCAAACGAGAACCGCGATAATCAGAAGACGGATAGCAATCAGCAGGTGGCGATGGATCTTACACTCACCATTCCCAATGTAGGCCGCTTCGTTCCCCTTTTCGATTCCGTTAAGCTATACGGGGAATGGGGGGCCGAAGATACCGGCCTGCCGCCCGATCGAAGAGCTTATATAGTAGGTATCGCCTTAAATGATGTGCTGAATCGGGATAATCTGAAACTCAGGGTCGAATATGCCAATACGAGTCCGAATTCGGTTCCTGGAGCCTGGTATAATCATCCATTATACCCCATGCAGTATGATGGCAGGGTGTTCGGCCAGTTTATAGATAACGATGCAGAAGATTTTGTTGCCGAATTATCACAGGATCGATTGGGGCAATATTCCTTTAAATTAGGATTTGATAAACGTAGAAAAGGTCTGCAAACAGAAGAGTTCATTCAAGATACTTCTGAAATATACATGGAGATCGGCTATAAGTGCTTGGACAAATCAAAGGTAATGTGCCGTTACGGCTATCAACGAATCCAAAATTACTTGCATGTTGCTGAAGACGATAGGAATAATCATTTTGCAGGAATAGAATTTCGATTCGATATCTGAAAGAGAAAATGGAGGAGGTTTGGATATTGTTCCGAGCAGACCTTCTTGAATGAAAAACAGCTTTTTTATAGAAGAATTTGTATTTATGTTAAAAAAATCGGGTGCAGAAAAGTCAACTCTCAACTCAAGTTCATTTAGAAAATGATAGTAATTTGAACGATGTTGCTGAAGATAGAAACTCCGTCATGTCAACCCAACCGCTTCCCGGTAGTATGATTTCATATAGAGTAAAGTTATATGCTTGGCCTCTATTTTATTGAAGGCCTAACATTCCCGTATACCACTGCACCTGTGTTTCCCGATTTTTCATATTCAGAAATAAAGGTGCGGTGGTCCGAGTTGTTTGTACAGGAGCAGGGTTCATAAGGGTCGTTTGATCCGGGTTAAAGATCATGCTGCAGTCCTTTTTGCGGGTTGCTAAAGTGAATTATAGAAGGAGTGCTCCCCCCCCCCTTCAAGGTTTTGAGGGAAATTTGGCCTTGAAAGCAGGGCATGTACGTCTGGTTTTTTTGATCGTGTGATTTTCCTTATTTGGTGGGTATTTATGGACAATTTGCCCACTTATGCACCTGTCCAGTTTTTCCAGACCAGCTCTCTGATTAATTAACCTGTCATATTTAGTTTAAAATAGAATGTAAATTTACTGGATCTTTCGGATTTGTTGTGCATGAAATCAGTCCTATTTCGGTTCTTTGATAAATGAGGTTATGACCTTCAGCATCAGGTATTCCTGATCCTTGATGCCGTATGCTCTGCGCTGGATAACACGGATATTGTTGTTAAGGCATGAATCCAAGAGGCACCTTGTGATCGGGACGGCAGTAACTGATGATGCCGTCCCAGTGACGCTCAATAATCCGAGCAAACTTCTCAAAGAGTTCCAGTCGCTGCCAGCGTAGCTGTGATTTCCAGATTTCAAAGAACTTAGTCGTCCCTGAAAAAGTCGTTTTTCGATCAGCAAGCAACCGAAACAGCAGCTCTTTGAAAATTCTGATCGTCCGCGAGAGCAAAAAATAGCCGGTAGAAAATAAGCAAAAAGAAAGCTCTGATGAGCTTTCTGAAGTTGTAGCCGCAGCCGGAGAGAATCGCATTGATACGATCTCCGTCTTTCCCTTTCAGGTGGTTGCGTTCCAAGCGGTTGTCCGCTTTCAGATGTCCGAAGATCGGCTCGTTAGCAGAGTGCCTCTTACAGCGCCGCCAGATGCTCAACGGCATGCCCTGTTTCTTCTTGCCGGGCAGATGTACCGTCGTATCGGCAATGGCCTTGTCTGTGCCCCGGTAGCCCCTGTCGCAGTAAGCATGCTCAGGTCGCCACCAGGTTGTGCGCTTAACCTGCTTGAGCGATTCAACAAGCGTATGACCGTCACAGGGATTGTCATGAAGCGCATCGATGGCCAACACCCAGTTGTCTTTTGAACTGCTCACCATCGCCACCTTGCATCCGAACTCGTAACGCTTGTGGGCTTTGCCTTTGGCGATGCACTCCACCTCCGGGGCATGAATGCTGTAGAGCTTGTTTTTGTCATCACGCTCCTGATGGAAGATTCGCTCAGCCAAAGCCAAAAGCTCAGACAGTCGCTCATCGGGATGCGGGCACTTCCGCCCGATGTCTCTGATGACCCGGCCCAGAAATACCTTCAACTTCCGGGTCTGTTGTCTGTCCCGCTTGAGTTGACGGGCGTGGGCATAACGACCATGTTTGATAAACGCCTGCTTGCCTGTGCGTTCATAGCTCTGGCGCAGTTCGATCTGCCTGTCCTTGGGCCGCCTTCACCAACCCTTGCGGGCCTTGTGATAAAGCCGCGCGTCCGTGGGAAAAGCGATGGCCTTCTCTTGCACGGTCGTATCGACATTGATATGTCGGACATGTGATTCTTTAAGCAGCTTACCACGCTTGGCTGTCTCCAACGTTTCCGTAAGCAGCTTCTCCAAACGCTCAGCGCCAAGGCGTTTGCGCCAACGAACCAACGAAATCGGATCCAGCGGCAGATCATGCTGAAAGTATTCGAATCCGCAGAAGTACTGCCAGTAAGGGTTCTCCAAAAAGCGGGCAACCACCGATTCGTCGCATTCGTTAAACGCGTGCTTCAGATAATGCAGACCGACCATCAGGCGCGTGGGCAGACCTGGTCCGAAGTTCTCAACGAGCAGAGCGCCGAAGTCGTTCTCGAATATCTGCCAGTGGATACGATTGGCAAGTACAAATAAGGGTGCTTCTTGTTGAGAATCTGATCCAGTCGCGAACGGAACAGATCACCTTGAGCTTGCGCTACAGACAGATTTTTCGGTTGCATGAACCACCAGCTTTTAGAGGATTATTAATCATTTCCGGCAATTCTCGCACACGTTGAATAGATTATAAACAATAATTACAACAGATCGAATATTTTTCAGGGACGACAACTTACGAGCTCATGCGGGATGGTTGTAATCCCATAGCTGGCCGAAGGATTTTTTCAAGAGATAGGCCGCCTTATGTAGCCGCTTATTGGCTTTTAACAGCAACTCCAAGGGCCCGTTGGCCTTCGATATTCAGATTGGCTTTACTGGACAACAGCGTATAGCGTTGTCCCTTGATAAAACGTCGCTCTTTGTCATTGACGCGTTCGTGAAGTAGCTCGCTGCGCCTTACCTGATCCAGGGCATTAGCCAGATGATTTAAAATGTGGAACTTGTCTAGACGATCTGTGTCTGAGGGGCATGATTGATTGTAGCCTTGCGAAAATGGCTTCCACATATCCATGACCGCCAGTTCGATACTTGCACAGCGCTCAGGCCCTATTTCGTTAAAGAACAGGGCCATGTCCTTTTCTGCTCGGCCCTGTCCCCCCAGCCAGATTGGCCGCTTCTGATCAAGGTCGGCGAAGCGATGGCATAGCTGTGACACTTGCGGATCGATACTTCATCGATGCCGATTGCTCGAAGTTGCTGTGCCGGCGGATGCTGTTCCAGAAGGCGACGCATATAGCTCTTCTCCATGCGCCATACCTGGTCCCAGCTCAGGTTGTTGAGTTCCGCTACACGGCTGAACGTCATCTCAATCTCACGGCAGAGCCGACCGATCTGGTCCTCGTAGCGTTGTGTGAATCGGGCGGAACAGGCCACTTGCCGATACTCGAACTCAAGGTATATGTGGGCTGGACCGGCATCGAGGTCACGGACCATATGGGTGCATCGATCTCTGAAACCGGATACGGATTGAGCAAAGCAGGAGCAAACCGTTTTTTTGGCGACGTTCCAGGTGACAATGTAGCCCTTGGGATCATGCGGATGGGGCTTCAGCGTAGCTCGTGGGTGAAATCCTGCAAAGCGGTATAGGTCTTGGAGAGTCCTTATTGTTTCCATTGGCCGACCCTATCCGACTCTTTACAGCCGTGTCAATTTTCAAAGAACGTTTTTGTCGCCGTTACATATTCTTATAGCTGTTTTGCTGTACTAAAAACCCGGAAGACCCTATTTACTCAAAGCCGCTATCAGCTGTGTAATTCGTAATGGTTGCGGTATTTTGGAAATTCTTTGTGTGCATTCCCATATACGTATTTGTACCTATATAGAGATTGTTAATATAGGCATTGACCAGATTAATTCCGTAATCGGTATTATTTGAAGTCTCGATAAAATGATTATTATCGATAATAAGTCTTTCAATATATTCTGATCCTGCAAGTCGCTCTACATGGATACAGGCATTTGTGCTGAATGTAGCGTTGCGCCGAAGGTCAACAAAATCATTTTTTATTATGGTCACCTCCCCAATGCCGTTTGTGCTAGTCGTCATATAAATTCCAAAGGTAAAGCCTTTGACATAATTGCCTGTTATTTTGATATTTTTTTGTTCTTGCAAAGCGGTAGATTGAGTAGAAATTCCGACAAAAGAGGATGACTCGTCCATCCCTGACTTAATGGCATAATTATCGGAAATGAGAATATTGGAAACTGCATAGGTTGATGCTATTGAAATTGCCGACTTTAATTGTGCGGCGGTAAAATTATCCGTAATCTCAAAATAATTTCCGATAATTGAGATATCGTTAATCGCTGTTTCTGGTGGTGTTTCCCTGTAAAATCCTATTCCGTAGTCGCTGACGTAAAATTTATTATTAGCTATAAGTCCATGGCCTGCTGCAGATGTGATGTTAGATGACACCCATGCGCCCTGGTAAAAGTTTTTTACCGTGTTATGAACAAATCGCTGATTTGTTCCGTGCATCTCATAGGCCACCTGTCCTCCGGTGGATCCAGCCATAGAATCAGCAGTAAACGTATTGCCATCTATCAATACATCATCGGCATAGGCGTAAACCGATGAATGGTCTGACGAATCAAGGCCATTGTTGTCAAACAAACAATTCTTAATCGTCCATCGTTTCCCTAGTGTGACACGTGCCGTATTGCTTTGAGCCATTCCTATGCAGGTAACTCCTGGGGTGTTAACAAATTCGCAGTTTTCGATCAATATATCATCGCCTTTTGCCGCTACGCCCCCTATTGTCCCACTGAAAAGAATATGAGCAAAGGTATAATTGTTGCTGCCTATCCCGTTATTTGCTCCGTTCATATCTATTTTAATATTCCTAAAGCTGATGTTTGATAGCGGAACATTGCTAAAGAACATGGCAATATTTACTGGCAATGCATCTGTAGACTGATTTGACAATAATTGTATTGTCGCACCCTTATCAGCCTCAATTTGCATGTTCGATTTCATGGTGATGACCGCATAGTTGTCTCCAGCTTCATCAGTTTGCGCGTTTCCTTTCGATACTGCATAGGTAGTACTTCTAAAATGTACGGGTCCATTTGTAGATTGAATAGCGCAGTTGATTGCCGCTCTCATATCCGTTGTGCCTGGAGTTGTATTGGCCTGCCACCATTCCGGCCTCGCTTCTCGTAATCCCGTCACTGTACCGCTACCACTGAAAACCTGATAAAGTCCTGCCTCAAACGGACCGTTGATGGCGATGGTGTATCCGGTGGTTTTGATAGAAGCGCCCGGAACGATTTTAAACGTGATATTTGAAGGGATCGTAACATTAGAGAACATCGTCCATGTTCCTGGACTGAGTACAAGAGCTGCTTTATTTTCCGATCCGATGGCAGTTATAGCAGAGTTGATCGTAGTAGAATCATAATTAACACCACCGCCGTACTGCATGAGGGCATCCACTTCAGTTTCTATTTTTGAAGTTCCACCGGTAGAAGTATAGGGGGTAAAAGTAGATTTTATGCCATCCCTTTCCTTACCCTGGTTTCCTGAAAAATCATTTGTGACTGTTTCGCCATTTAATCTACAGCATATAATTAGGACCAAGATAATAGGGAAAAGCCTAAGAAGAAACCTATTCATTGACACTCCTAAGAACTTCTAAATATTTCTGCTGGCTCGGTAAAGAAACTCAATTTCTTTATAGATGATTTCCACTGCCGTTCCTCCTCAGTGATTTAATAGAATTCAGAACCCAAGATATCTCCCGATATGAACTCCACTGAAAATAAACACTGAGGCCCACCGAATGCAATAATCTACAAGACATATGTGCAAATAAATAATGATAATCTTTATTTTGGTCAATACGGAGAGGTTATTATTTAAAAGTATGTGGAAAGTATGGGATGAAAACAGACTCAAATAGTATATACAAGAATGATCCGAAATACCGGATTAGACTGGGAGGGGATCATAGTCAAATAACCATCTTTTCACCTAGCATTCAGCTCCTGGATGGATCAAACACATGTGGGCGTAAGCCGCTTTTAACTCCTTATATTCTGCATTTTGTGTGATTTTGTTTATGCAAATTGTTGCAAAGGATAGCTTAGAGTTTTATTCAATTTAGGCTTATTCTCACTGCTGTCCAAAATAATCTGAAATGGGCAGCTGCCCTCAGTAAAATCCGCCATTTGGACGGATTATTTTGCTCTTTGAGAATCAGGTTTCTTTTTTTTATATCACCGGTTCGGTGCTGTCCAATTTAGTGATAGTTGCTCTGCCATGCACACCAGCGGCGGCTCATGCGGCTGATTAATCCAGGTCCATAAATTCCGAAATTCAACTCCTGGCTGCATCGACCTAGGAGTTGATAAAATATCTTTTCGTAGAGCTGCCACGAGTGATGTTCATTGGCATAGGACAGCGTTGATTTTTTGGGAGCAGCCTGCAGCCCCAGATGCTTTGCCTTTCCGAAACAACTGGCTAGGCCACCGCAGATCTCTCGCAGCGAATGGGCCTGTCCAAGCTGGCAAAAGAGCATGGCAACAAACTGATCCCAGCAACTGAACCCTTTGGCGTCTTTTTCGGCCCGGGTTTCATGAACCGTTTCAAAAAACTCGCGTTTCGAAAATAGGTGTAGAATTTGACCAAATATGCTGCTAAATATGTTCGCCAAGTGAGAGGTGGTCCGGGTTGTTTGGACAGGGAACAGGGCTTTATAAGTGGGAAGTTGATCCGGGTTAGCGATAATGCCGCAGCCTGTCTATGCGGGTAGTTGAAGTAAACCATAGCAGGGGTCTTCCTGTCAAAGTTTTGATGCCACCTCATTTCGTTGTAGAATTTGAAGTACTCGGTCAATCCTGCTCGGAGCTCTGAGGCAGAGGCATAGGACTTGAGATAGCCATCCTCGTATTTGACGCTTCTCCAGAGCCGTTCGATAAATACATTGTCCTGCCAGCGGCCTTTGCCGTCCATGCTGATGGCGATGTTATTGGCACAATCTCGGGACAGCCGTATCGATCAATCGCCTCTTGCAGAGCATCGATGCAGAAGGCACTGTCGAGAGTATTGGACAACCTCCAGGCCAGTACCATGCGGGTCGCCCAATCCATGACGGCGACAAGATAGCAAAACCCTTTGGCCATCGGGATGTAGGTTATATCGGCAGCCCAGACCTGATTGGGACGATCAATGACCAAGTCTCGCAGCAGGTATGGGTACTTGCGATGGCTGGTGTTGGGTATGGAGAGGCGAGGCTTCACATAGAGCGCCACAATTGTGATGGCCCCTTGCACGCAGTTCATCACGGATATTTCGGCTGCCCCAGAACGGGCGGGCCAGATGGATTTCATCGATCAGCCGCAGCAACTCCAGTTCCTTTGGGCTGATGGGAACCGGTTGATAATAGACGCTTGATCTGGAAAGTTGCAGGATTTTGCATTGACGTGTCACGGGAAGTTCTGCTCCGCTCTCGATCATCGCTTGGCGCTCGGATCGGCTATGCGACCGAGCGCGACGGATAAAAAATCGTTTTCCATCGATAACTGCCCGATCTTGGCGTGAAGGTCTTACATTCGGTCCTTCTTGAGTTTTATGGGCACGATCGAAAACGTTGGAGGCGTGCTCTAAAAGCTGGCGCTTCCATTCAGCGAGCTGATTGGGATGAACCTGAAAGCGTTGCGATAGTTCAACAAGGGTCTGCTCTTCTTTCAGGGCTTCCAAGGCAACCTTGGCCTTGAAGGCGGGTGCGTGGTTTCGTCTGGGTCTTTTACTCATGTGCATTTCCTCCTGTGGGATGGTTATAGATCAATTTTCCCACTTATGCACCTGTACAGTTTTCCCAGACCAGCTCTGTGCCTCTCCTTTCAGGATTCGTTTTTCTTTTCGCAAAGAAACTTCTACCTGGTTGTATGAACTATTTTTCAATTCCTATAATTTATTTTGGACAGATATGGTTTATTCTATATTCTCAGTATGCCAAAAAAACTACATTGACAAAAGCCAAATTCATTCTTGACTTTTTAAATCGATTTTAATACTTTGCCTGAATATTCAGGCCTTAAAGTGATATAAATCTCGGTTTTATCGAGCGCACAGGAAGGTTAAGATGTCTTGAAAAAATGCAAGTCTTACATAACAGTCTTGATTAACTCAGCTTGGAATTCTTGAGACTAATAAAATCAACCCTGTTCATATATGGCCTTGAGGTCTCATCACAACATTCCTAAAAAGCATTATTCATTTAGAGAACAATATAAATCGGTAGTGTAAAATTTTTTGTGT
>DHHG01000292.1 GCA_002403175.1 Syntrophaceae bacterium UBA4778
AGCTTGTGGCCAAATGATGATTCAGCCAATTTCAATCGGGCAATTTCTCCATCGACACCATCGAAGATGACACAGAATACAAAAAGAAGAGCGCCAACCAGTTGTGAAAAGTAAGTGCCGATAGAGAAGCAAAAGGCTCCTGCCAAGCCTATCGTTGCTCCTATCATGGTGAGCATGTTGGGCGAAATCGGCAGGTAGGCCAATTTACGGCTTATGGGACGGGAAATCTTCCGGCTGACATGGCGGGCTAAAAAGCCGTCACTCTTTTCAGTCTTAATCGCTGCTGCATTCAGGAGCGCTTTTTCCGCCTGTTTTTTCCTTCCGGGGCTTCCGTCAAGGTCAGCCGCGACTCCGGTTTCCGCAGACCTGGTTATTTTCGCAGAACACAAGAATTTTTTATCGAAGGACGGCCGCCATAGATCTTTTAGGACCATCGGCAAATAGGTGGAGGATGCCAGATAATCCCTTTCAACACAATCTTTGCCTGAATACTCCATCACACTGATTCCGGAGGAATTATCCCCTTCCAGGAAACGGGATAAAGTATCTTTATCGAAGACATGATTTGCCCTGAGAAGGAGAAAATTCATGTGATTGTGAATCCGGCGGCGAACGCATTCCCCGCTGCTTGCGGCGGGGTAAGCGAGCGAATCATGTTTATACATCTTCCTCAAGGATCGGAGATTGGCCGGAGCTTGCTCCGGTGAATCTTCAATGATTCCTTTCAGTATTCCGGCGATCATCTCCGGTTGCTTTGCCGGATGAAAACAATGCTCGGGTATGATATCGGACAGTACCGGCTGAAATGTGTCCGTATACCCGATCACATGAATACGGCAAAACTCCAGTTGTTTTAACAGGAGAACAAGACGTCTCACGGCCGGCATACCGAATATATTCTGTAAACCTTTTTGATCGATTGCCAAGATGAAGACAATGGTCTCATTGTCTTCGGCGCAGGATGCTGTAGATTTCGAGTCCGGGATATTTCTGACTGTAAAGCGAGATGCCATAATCCCATCCTTTTCCGAAATATTTACGCTGATATGATGTTTACCTATTAAAGGATACTAGAGCTCAAATCAGTTTCCAAGCATGATTTTGATATGCCTTTTTTCTGATTTTTACAGTCGATTTAGCTTAGCCGTATTCGCCTTTTCGGAAATTCAGGAAAATCAGAGTGGGAAGATTTACCGAACAGGCATTAAAAGACAGTCCTGCCCTACATGAAACCGTTCCAGAACAAGAACTTGACAAATCAGGCATTATGAATGTATACGTTTGGACGATTTTGATCTAAAAGTATTTTTTTGGATATGAAAAGAGAAAAAGCCGAATCAATCCTCAATACAGCGCGGCAGATGTTCAGAAAATATGGTATTCAGAAGACCAATCTTGAGGATATTGCCCGCCATTCCAAGGTCGCGAAAGCCACAATTTACAATTACTTCGGAAACAAAGACCGGGTCTATCTGGAAGTTTTGAACCGGGAGATCGGCCTCTATACCGAGCTCATTTCAAGGGCTATCGAGCAGGAAATATCGCCCAAAGACAAGCTCCGTGCCTTTCTTCATACAAGCTTCAAATTTGCAAGGGAAAAGGCCGAAATTTTGAATCTCCAATCCGACACCATGAGCCGCTATGTCCCGGACGCAAAAAAAATTCGCAAAGATCTGTTTACTAAGCAGGCGTCCCTTCTGGAATCCATTCTTAAAGACGGGTTTAAAAACGGGATTTTCAGCCGATGCGATGTCTCTGCCGCACGCGGTATACTGTATGCGATAATTGGATTTGAGCATACCTGGCTTTCGGACCCGGATAAAGCAGACCCTGAAGCGGATCTCGATGATCTTTTAAATATCCTGTGTAATGGAATCATTTTGAAGGAGTAGAAATCCTGTGTTTGATATACCGATCTCGGTTTATTTATTAGCATTCTTCTCATTATCAGGATGGATGTTTGATTATGTTTACAGATCCATTCCGAAGGAGATGATAACACCTGTTTTTTTGAAGAAATTCAATCTTCACATGTACGGTACGGCTGCTGTGCTTCTGATCCTCATAATTGCAGCTTTTCGGCAGGGGGGCTTTCATTATCTCAGCGCACCTTTAGTGACCCTCGCTTTTATCAAAATAAAAGCACTTCATATCCAAACTTTAAATGGGATTGACCTCTTTTCCAAAGATTCCGTTTTTTGGGTATCCGCCTTTGCCTATCCTATATGCAGCATGGTTGCAATTGACGTCACTTCCCGATTATTTATAGTCGGAAATGTACTGAAAAGATTGAAACCGGAAAATTCCGAGGAAAGCTTAGACGAGTTTATTCAAATTCTGGAACCACTTCTGAAAACCAAAGAGGTCAGGTATCTCTCTGAATTCCGGCACCACAGATATAATACCCGACTGGATCATTCCTTGGAAGTGGCCTGGCACAGCTATGTGGCGGCGAAGAGATTATCATTGGATTTCGTTGCCGCTGCACGGGGCGGACTCCTCCATGATCTTTTTTTCTATGACTGGCTGACCGAAGGCACTATCTCGCACGGACACAGGCATCCGCAAATCTCGCTACAGAACGCTCTTAAAATAACAGAACTGAGCGTCATGGAAATAGATATGATTAGAAAACATATGTGGCCTCTGACCCTGAATCCTCCTCGTTATCTCGAATCCTGGATTGTTTGCTTCGCCGATACATATTGCGGTATTAAGGATTGCGTTTCTCTGCTGAAAGGGGCCCACACAAGATCCATTCGTTAGTATCCTTTTAAGTCTCAAAAAATAAAATTATCTCTGCTTCCTATTCTGGGATATCTGTTCCGAACCAAAATACCTTCTTGCGAATAGGGATTAAACCACCTAGAATTCTTTAAAGGAGGATCGCAAAACGAACATCCCCTTGAATGTAAATACAAATTAGAGAACCCGGCGTTCTATTTCAGGTTGAATTGATGAGACAGAAGATTACAATCATCGGTGCGGGGAAGGTCGGAAGCTCGGCCGCTTTCAATATCCTCGGACGCAGTATCAGTGATGTGGTTCTGATCGATATCGCTCAGAATACCGCCTTCGGCGAAGCCCTGGACCTGATGCAGGCCGCTCCGGCTATCGAATTCGATGGGAAGGTGATCGGAACCTGCGATCTGAAGGAAATGAGCGATTCGGACCTGGTGATCATCACCGCCGGATATCCCAGGCAACTGGGCATGACACGTCTGGACCTAGCCGAAAGGAACTCCGTTATCGTCCGTTCCCTCGTAAAAGAAATCGTTCGCTATGCCCCGAAGTGCAGGATTATGATGGTTACCAATCCGGTTGATATCATGACCATGGTTGCATACCGGGAATCGGAATTTGAAAGGAATCGGGTATTCGGAA
>DHHG01000227.1 GCA_002403175.1 Syntrophaceae bacterium UBA4778
AACTCATCATTCGCACCATGCGATATCCTTTTGTCATGATCAGAACGGCCCCGATGGGAATCAGACAGGCAATAAGAGCTGAGATGTGCAATCCCCTGCTCCCGGCAAGATAGAACATTGACATCAAAACCGATGCGATTATGACGGCTGTTCCGAAATCAGGCTGAAGCATGATTAATCCGATCATAAGCCCGGCAATTACAAGAGGGATGAGCAATGCCTCTTTGAACTGAGTTATATATTGATTTCTTTTCGATAAATAATAGGCCAGGAATATGATAAACAGAATCTTCACCCCCTCCGTAACCTGAAAGGAAAGGAAGCCGAGCCTCAACCACCTTCTGGCTCCCCCGACCTTTACGCCGACATGGGGAATAAGAATAATGCAAAGCAGGAAGAAGGAAACCAGAATTCCCGGATACGCAACCTTCCTCAGTTTCTCATATGGGATTCTGGACATAGTTAACATTCCCACAAGCCCGACCATAACAAAAAAGAGCTGCTTTTTTAAAAAATAATAGCCGTCTCCAAATTTTTGGGCCGCAAGAATAGAACTTGAACTGTATATCATGGCTGTCCCGAACGTGACCAGGACCAGAGTCGCCATCATCAGAACGAAATCGGGTCGCAACCCTTTTGTAAAAAAATCATTCATGGGAAAATTCTCTCACCAGTTGTTTGAAAAACCGGCCCCGCTCCGCATAATTTGCAAACTCATCAAAGCTGGCACAACCGGGTGAAAGCAAAACAACATCACCGGAGACCGCATCGCGACAGGCAACTGAAAAAGCCTCTTTCAAATCCTTGGCTATTTCCGTTTCGACAACCCCACCCGTCAGGAGATGAATGCGCTCGCGCGCCTCCCCAAAAACGACCAGCTTTTTTATACGTTCCCGAATGAGCGGCACCAAAGAATCGAAATCTCCTCCTTTATCTCTGCCTCCCAGCAAAAGGATAACGGGATCGGAAAAGCTCTCTATTGCCCGAACAACCGCTCCCACATTCGTTCCTTTGGAATCGTCATAAAATCGAATCCCTCGCTTTTCGCCGGCAAATTCGATGCGGTGAGAAACACCGTTGAATTGTGACACCGCATCTATGATCTGCTGGGGTTGGCACCCGCACTTGCGTACGGCAAGTATGGCAGACATAACATTTTCGATATTGTGGATTCCCGGTATTTTGATCATATCAAGTGGATACGTCTCGGAGATCCCGGAATCATTATTGTGCAACAGGCTTCCTTGCAGGCAAATCCCGTTGGCAGGTTGAGATTTGGTGCTGAAATATTTGACTTCCGCTTGAATCCTGTCGGATAAAAAAATAGATTCCGGTTCATCTCCGTTAAGGATTGCCAGATCACCATCCTTTTGATTTGCAAAAGCCTTTTCCTTAGCAGATCTATATGCTGCGAATGTCCCATGATAGTCGATATGATCACAGGTCGTATTCAGAAGTATGGCCACGTAGGGTTTAAAGGTTTGTGTCCATTCAAGCTGAAAACTGCTTACTTCCGCCACGATGAAATCCAAATCGCTTTCATTGTCTACGCACCCGATCAGAGGATTGCCGATATTTCCGCCGACAAACACCTTTTTCCCGGCATGCTTTAGTATTTCTCCAATCAGGGTTGTTACGGTTGTCTTGCCGTTTGTGCCGGTAATTGCCACTATCGGCTTTCGAATAAGTCTTGAGGCAACTTCTATTTCGCTTAAAACAGGAATACCTTTCTCAGCCGCCCGCTTCAGCAGCGGATTGAACGGAGGGACGCCGGGAGATGGGATTATCATGTCGGCATCTTCGATTATATCCGGATTGTAATCCCTGATTTCCACCTGGTTGCGGATTTGCCCCAGGACGGAAAGCGCCTGCTCAAGTTCAGATAATGGCTTCTCGTCTGTCAGAATGATTTGAGCACCCCGCTCGTAAAGAAAGCGCGCGGCAGCTATCCCGGTTTTGCCGAGACCTATGATAATTACTTTTTGCCCGGATAAATTCACGGACCAGTCCTTTCTTACCTTAATTTCAAGGTACTAATGGCAACGAGAGCCAGGATAATTGTTATGATCCAGAAGCGCACGATGACCTTGGGTTCTGCCCACCCTTTCAACTCGAAATGATGATGGATGGGAGCCATTCTGAAAATACGCTTTCCATGTGAAATTTTGAACCAACCAACCTGGAAAATAACCGAAAAGGTCTCCAGCACAAAAATCCCGCCGACAATTGCGAGTAGAATTTCTTGTTTGGTTGTAACGGCAAGCGTTCCCAATGCTCCTCCGAGCGAAAGAGAGCCGACATCGCCCATAAAAATCTGAGCGGGATAGGTGTTATACCATAAAAAACCGATTCCGGCTCCGGTCATCGCCCCGCAAAAAACAGCCAACTCCCCTGTACCCGCCACATAGGGTATCTGAAGATAGCTCGCTATCCGGAAATTCCCGGCAAAATAGGCGAAGAAAAGATATGTCCCGAAACAAACAAGGGCAGGACCAATTGCCAGGCCGTCCAGGCCGTCGGTGAGATTGACTGCATTCGCCGCTCCAACGATAATAAAGGTTGACAGCAAGATGTATCCCCATCCGATATCCGGCACGATGGTCTTGAAAAAAGGAATCGTAATACTTGAACTGAAGCCCGGTTTTATAAACAAAATAACGCTTACAAAGAGTGCAATCAGGCATTCAGCACTCAGTCTGGCTTTTCCGGAAAGCCCTTTGGTNNCCGTTGGAGAGCTTCCGATAATCATCAATGGATCCGATCAGCCCGTAACCGACTGTTACGAGCAGAACCAGCCATACATAATCTACTGTGAGATTCGCCCATAAAAGGGTGGAGACGGATACGGAAAAAATAATCAGAATGCCTCCCATGGTAGGCGTCCCTTGTTTGGTAAGATGAGAATTGGGTCCGTCTTCCCGGATATTTTGTCCGATCTGAAGAGACTGGAGCTTACGGATCAGAAAGGGTCCGAGCACAAATGCGATAATCATAGCCGTAATCATGGCATAGATCGTCCGGAAGGTAATATACCGGAAGACATTGAAAAAGCTGTGCGATGTATATAAAGGATATAAAAGATGATAAAGCATTCCAAGCTCCTATGCTTTTATCTTTTTTTTAAAAATGTTACTATTCACTTCTTTTTCCAAGTTCACTCTGTGATGCCAATCACGCTTATTAATTTCTGGGTCACCTCTTCCATTCTTAGTCGCCTGGAAGCTTTGATCAGAACCCAATCACCACTTTGAAGAAAATCTTTTACAGCGGATGCGACTTGATCGGTACTTTCCATTATGAATATCTGATCGCCGCGAAGTCCTCCCTTCTCGGCGCCTTCAGCAACTGCCCGGGAGAATTCTCCACGTAAAAAAAGCCTCTCGACCCCTTTGGACGCCAGACTCTCACCGACTTGCTTATGCAGTTTTTCCGTTTGCTTTCCCAATTCCAGCATATCCCCCAGCACGACTATAGCCCTGCCCTGACCTTTCAAATCTATCAGAGCGTTCAAAGCAGCCTCTACAGCATCGGGATTTGCATTATAAGCATCATTGATTATAGAACTGCCATTGCGTAATCGAATGATCTCCATTCTTCCTGATACGGGCCGAAATGCTTCCAGTCCTGTTTTGATGGCACCTCCTGTAATCCCAAGGCACCGGGAAATTGCAGCGGCTGCGAGTGCATTGTAAATATTATGCCGGCCAGGCACCCCCAGAGTCACACCTGTTTTCTCTCCACCCATGACCAGATCAAAGCAAAGCTTTTGGAATCCCTCTTTCCTGATACAGACCGCACGTACATCCGCCTCATTTTCTATTCCGTATGTGAAGACGGGTCCTTTTCTCTGGTTGGCCATTATTTTTAGGGTGGAATTGTCACTATTAACCACCACCATCCCCGTATTTGCCAATCCCTTGTAAAGATCGCCTTTTTCCTCCCTCACGGTTTCCAGGTTTTTGAAGCCTTCCAAGTGAGCCGATCCGATATTGGTGATCAGTCCGATCGTGGGATTAGCGATTTCGGTAAGTCGTGCAATTTCTCCCCGTCTGTTTGTACCCATTTCCAGTATGGCGGCCTCATGGGTCTGATCCATTTTTAGAATAGTAAGGGGAAGCCCGATCAGGTTGTTGAGATTGCCCTCATTCTTTAGAAGCCGCTTTTCCTGCTCAACGATACTGGCCGCCATCTCCTTGGTTGTTGTTTTTCCCGAACTCCCAGTAATACCCACAACCGGAATTGAAAAATGTTTTCGCCAGAATCTGGCTATGTCACCCAGAGCTTTGAGCGTATCTTCCACAATAATGACAATAGTTGAACCGTCGAGTGAACCAAGTTTTCTGAGCTCACTCCTTTGGACAAGCAGACCGGATGCGCCTTTTTGGACCACCTCTGACAGAAAATCATGCCCATTATAGCGCTCGCCGATCAGAGGAACAAAAATTTGTCCATTCAAGACTGATCTGGAATCAGTTGATAATCCTTGAAATTGATGATCCGCCCTGCCTTGAAAGAGCGCTCCTTTCGTCGCCGCGGCAATTTCTATCGCTGTCAGGACGGGCAGGCTTTTTTTCAATTACGGCCCCCTGCTTTAAGCTCATGAAATATTTCCCGGCTCACGACCCTGTCGTCGAAAGTCAATACTTCATTTCCGATTATTTGATAATTTTCATGCCCTTTACCCGCAATAAGAACAATATCGGAGGAACCGGCAAGGGCAATTGCTGTATGGATTGCCGCCCTGCGATCGGCGATGATGCAATATCCCTTCTCCCGGGAAATGATCCCGTTATCTAATTCCTCGGGGCTGTATCTCCTGCAAAAACCGTTGATCCCTTGTTCAATTTGCCCGATAATGGTTGCCGGATTTTCGGACCTGGGATTGTCCGAGGTCAGAATCGTGAGGTCACTATATTCAACAGCGACCTTCCCCATTAGGGGTCTTTTCCCCGAATCCCGATCGCCGCCACATCCAAAAACGGTAATAACCCTTTTTTCCTTAAACTCTGCAATATTCTGGAGAGCTCGCCTTAAAGCGTCATCCGTATGTGCATAATCAACAAAAACAGACGGTTCTCCCGCAAAACTAACCTTTTCCATACGACCCGGGATATTTTTTAAACCCTTGATCCCATCCTGAATTGCGGTAACCGGAATTTTCAGGGCGTAAGCCGTCGACACCGCGGACAGGATATTATAAAGATTAAATTTCCCGATCAATGGGGATTGGATTGCAAAAGATTCCCCCTGAGTTTGAATTTGCGTTTTGATTCCATGGACAGAAAGCTGGATATCGAATACCGAAAAATCTGCTGTATGATCAATCGCACAGGTAAGGAAGGAATCCGGCATTTCTTTCTGGAGCCTTGCTACCCAAGGGTCATCAATATTCAGGATGGATTTCGCGCCATTGCCGCTTTTTACAAGCATCTCGAAAAGCCTCTTCTTGGCCTGGAAGTACTCTTCCATTGTCTTGTGGTAGTCGAGATGGTCCTGTGTCAAATTGGTAAAGATACCGGCCTGAAATTGGCAATCATCAACCCTCCCCAGATCGAGAGCGTGCGAGGAAACCTCCATAATAACATGAGATACGCCTGCATCGGCCATTTCTCTGAGAATCCGCTGCAGGTCGAGCGATTCGGGCGTCGTATTCGGAGCCGGCAGAATATTATTCCCATACCGATAATTAATTGTACCGATTACGCCGGGTCTGGCCCCGGCCGATTTTAATATGGATTCAAGGAGAAAAGTGGTAGTCGTCTTCCCGTTCGTACCAGTTACCCCGATAATACACAACTCGGAAGAAGGGTTCCTGTAAAAATTCCTCCCCAGAAGACCCAGCGCGCGACGAGCATCGCGGACCTCAATCACAGTAATCCCCTCCGGGACAGGCATTTCTTTCTCAACAACAATATATTTAGCCCCGGCTGCTACGGCGCTGTTTATAAAATCATGTCCATCTGATTTAAATCCCGGAACGGCTACGAAGAGCGATCCCTCTTTACACTTACGTGAATCATAGCAAACGGACGCGACTTCCCCGTCTATTAGGCAGGAGATATCGATTATATCAATATCTGTCAATAACTCTCTTAAATTCAAATTACATCATCCTTATTCAAGGCAAAAACCAGCTTTCTTCAAAGCCGTTTTCAACAACGGGGGAGTAAACAGGCCCTATTGGACACCCGCACTGAATACAACCGTACACGTGGCCTTTTCGGTAATTGGAACACCAGGTGAAGGATCTTGTCTAACTGCCCATCCGCTTCCGACAGCATTTAGACCTATCCCCCTTTCTCGCGCCAGCTTTAAA
>DHHG01000229.1 GCA_002403175.1 Syntrophaceae bacterium UBA4778
AACTCATCATTCGCACCATGCGATACCCTTTTGTCATGATCAGAACGGCCCCGATGGGAATCAGACAGGCAATAAGAGCTGAGATGTGCAATCCCCTGCTCCCGGCAAGATAGAACATTGACATCAAAACCGATGCGATTATGACGGCTGTTCCGAAATCAGGCTGAAGCATGATTAATCCGATCATAATCCCGGCAATTACAAGGGGGATGAGCAATGCCTCTTTGAACTGAGTTATATATTGATTTCTTTTCGATAAATAATAGGCCAGGAATATGATAAACAGAATCTTCACCCCCTCCGTAACCTGAAAGGAAAGGAAGCCGAGCCTTAACCATCTTCTTGCTCCCCCGACCTTTACGCCGACATGGGGAATAAGAATAATGCAAAGCAGGAAGAAGGAAACCAGAATTCCCGGATACGCAACCTTCCTCAGTTTCTCATATGGGATTCTGGACATAGTTAACATTCCCGCAAGCCCGACCATAACAAAAAAGAGCTGCTTTTTTAAAAAATAATAGCCGTCTCCAAATTTTTGGGCCGCAAGAATAGAACTTGAACTGTATATCATGGCTGTCCCGAACGTGACCAGGACCAGGGTCGCCATCATCAGAACGAAATCGGGTCGCAACCCTTTTGTAAAAAAATCATTCATGGGAAAATTCTCTCACCAGTTGTTTGAAAAACCGGCCCCGCTCCGCATAATTTGCAAACTCATCAAAGCTGGCACAACCGGGTGAAAGCAAAACAACATCACCGGAGACCGCATCGCGACAGGCAACTGAAAAAGCCCCTTTCAAATCCTTGGCTATTTCCGTTTCGATAACACCACCCGTCAGAAGATGAATGCGTTCGCGCGACTCTCCAAAAATAACCAGCTTTTTTACACGTTCCCGAATGAGCGGCACCAAAGAATCGAAATCTCCTCCTTTATCTCTGCCTCCCAGCAAAAGGATAACGGGATCGGAAAAGCTCTCTATTGCCCGAACAACCGCTCCCACATTCGTTCCTTTGGAATCGTCATAAAATCGAATCCCTCGCTTTTCGCCGGCAAATTCGATGCGGTGAGAAACACCGTTGAATTGTGACACCGCATCTATGATCTGCTGGGGCTGGCACCCGCACTTGCGTACGGCAAGTATGGCGGACATGACATTTTCGATATTGTGGATTCCCGGTATTTTGATCATATCAAGTGGATACGTCTCGGAGATCCCGGAATCGTAATTTTGCAACAGGCTTCCTTGCAGGCAAATCCCGTTGGCAGGTTGGGATTTGGTACTGAAATATTTGACCTCCGCTTGAATCCTGTCGGATAGAAAAATAGATTCGGGTTCATCTCCGTTAAGGATTGCCAGATCACCATCTTTTTGATTTACAAAAACCTTTTCCTTGGCCGATCGATATGCTGCAAATGTCCCGTGATAGTCGATATGGTCACAGGTCGTATTCAGAAGTATGGCCACGTAGGGTTGAAAGGTTTGTGTCCATTCAAGCTGAAAACTGCTTACTTCCGCCACGATGAAATCCAAATCGCTTTCATTATCTACGCACCCGATCAGAGGATTGCCGATATTCCCACCGACAAACACCTTTTTCCCCGCATGCTTTAATATTTCTCCAATCAGGGTTGTTACAGTTGTCTTGCCGTTTGTGCCGGTAATTGCCACGATCGGCTTTCGAATAAGTCTTGAGGCAATTTCTATTTCGCTTAATACAGGAATACCTTTTTCAGCCGCCCGCTTCAGCAGCGGATTGAACGGAGGGACGCCGGGAGACGGGATAATCATGTCGGCATCTTCGATTATATCCGGATTGTAATCCCTGATTTCCACCTGATTGCGGATTTGCCCCAGGACGGAAAGCGCCTGCTCAAGTTCAGATAATGGCTTCTCGTCTGTCAGAATGATTTGAGCACCCCGCTCATAAAGAAAGCGAGCGACAGCTATCCCGGTTTTGCCGAGACCTATGATAATTACTTTTTGCCCGGATAAATTCACGGACCAGTCCTTTCTTATCTTAATTTCAAGGTACTAATGGCGACAAGAGCCAGGATAATTGTTATGATCCAGAAGCGCACGATGACCTTGGGTTCTGCCCACCCTTTCAACTCGAAATGATGATGGATGGGAGCCATTCTGAAAATACGCTTTCCATGTGAAATTTTGAACCAACCAACCTGGAAAATAACCGAAAAGGTCTCCAGCACAAAAATCCCGCCAACAATTGCAAGCAGAATTTCTTGTTTGGTTGTAACGGCAAGCGTTCCCAAAGCTCCTCCGAGCGAAAGAGAGCCGACATCGCCCATAAAAATCTGAGCGGGATAAGTGTTATACCATAGAAAACCGATTCCGGCTCCGGTCATCGCCCCGCAGAAAACAGCCAACTCCCCGGTACCCGCCACATAGGGTATCTGAAGATAGCTTGCTATCCGGAAATTCCCGGCGAAATAGGCGAAGAAAAGATATGTCCCGAAACAAACAAGAGCAGGACCAATTGCCAGGCCGTCCAGACCGTCGGTGAGATTGACTGCATTCGCCGCTCCAACGATAATAAAGGTTGAAAGCAAGATGTATCCCCACCCGATATCCGGCACGATGGTCTTGAAAAAAGGAATCGTAATACTTGAACTGAAGCCCGGCTTTATAAACAAAATAACGCTTACAAAAAGTGCAATCAGGCATTCAGCACTTAGTCTGGCTTTTCCGGAAAGCCCTTTGGTCCCGTTGGAGAGCTTCCGATAATCATCAATGGATCCGATCAGCCCGTAACCGACTGTTACGAGCAGAACCAGCCATACATAATCTACTGTGAGATTCGCCCATAAAAGGGTGGAGACGGATACGGAAAAAATAATCAGAATGCCTCCCATGGTAGGCGTCCCTTGTTTGGTAAAATGAGAATTGGGTCCGTCTTCCCGGATATTTTGTCCGATCTGAAGAGACTGGAGCTTGCGGATCAGAAAGGGTCCGAGCACAAATGCGATAATCATCGCTGTAATCATGGCATAGATCGTCCGGAAGGTAATATACCGGAAGACATTGAAAAAGCTGTGCGATGTATATAAAGGATATAAAAGATGATAAAGCACTCCAAGCTCCTATGCTTTTATCTTTTTTTTAAAAATGTTGCTATTCACTTCTTTTTCCAAGTTCACTCTGTGATGCCGATCACCTTTATTAATTTCTGGGTCACCTCTTCCATTCTTAGTCGCCTGGAAGCTTTGATCAGAACCCAATCACCACTTTGAAGAAAATCTTGTACAGCGGATGCAACTTGATCGGTACTTCCCATCATAAATATCTGATCGCCGCGAAGTCCTCCCTTCTCGGCGCCTTCAGCAACTGCCCGGGAGAATTCTCCACTTAAAAAAAGCCTCTCCACCCCTTTGGACGCCAGACTCTCACCGACTTGCTTATGCAGTTTTTCCGCTTGTCTACCCAATTCCAGCATATCCCCCAGCACGACTATAGCCCTGCCCTGACCTTTCAAATCTATCAGAGCGTTCAAAGCAGCCTCTACAGAATCGGGATTTGCATTATAAGCATCATTGATTATAGAACTGCCATTGCGTAATCGAATGATCTCCATCCTTCCTGATACGGGCCGAAATGCTTCCAGTCCCGTTTTGATGGCACCTCCTGTAATCCCAAGGCACCGGGAAATTGCAGCGGCTGCGAGTGCATTGTAAATATTATGCCGGCCAGGCACTCCCAGAGTCACACCTGTTTTCTCTCCACCCATGACCAGATCAAAGCAAAGATTTTGGAATCCTTCGTTCCTGATACAGACCGCACGCACATCCGCCTCATTTTCTATTCCGTATGTGAAGACGGGTCCTTTTCTCTGGTTGGCCATTATTTTTAGGGTGGAATTGTCACTATTAACCACTACCATTCCCGTATTTGCCAATCCCTTGTAAAGATCGCTTTTTTCCTCCCTCACGGTTTCCAGGTTTTTGAAGCCTTCCAAGTGAGCCGATCCGATATTGGTGATCAGTCCGATCGTGGGATTAGCGATTTCGGTAAGTCGTGCAATTTCTCCCCGTCTGTTTGTGCCCATTTCCAGTATGGAGGCCTCATGGGTCTGATCCATTTTTAGAATAGTAAGAGGAAGTCCGATCAGGTTGTTGAGATTGCCCTCATTCTTTAGAAGCCGCTTTTCCTGCTCAACGATACGGGCCGCCATCTCCTTGGTTGTTGTTTTTCCCGAACTCCCTGTAATACCCACAACCGGAATTGAAAAATGTTTTCGCCAGAATTTGGCTATGTCACCCAAAGCTTTGAGCGTATCTTCCACAATAATGACAATGGTTGAACTGTCGAGGGAACCAAGCTTTCCGAGCTCGCTCCTTTGGACAATCAGACCGGATGCGCCTTTTTGGACTACATCCGACAGAAAATCATGCCCATTATAGCGCTCGCCGATCAGAGGAACAAAAATTTCTCCATTCAAGACTGATCTGGAATCAGTTGATAATCCTTGAAATTGATGATCCGCCCTGCCTTGAAAGAGCGCTCCTTTCGTCGCCGCGGCAATTTCTATCGCTGTCAGGACGGGCAAGCTTTTTTTCAATTACGGCCCCCTGCTTTAAGCTCATGAAATATTTCCCGGCTCACGACCCTGTCGTCGAAAGTCAATACTTCATTTCCGATTATTTGATAATTTTCATGCCCTTTACCCGCAATAAGAACAATATCGGAGGAACCGGCAAGGGCAATTGCCGTATGGATTGCCGCCCTGCGATCGGCGATGATGCAATATCCTTTCTCCCGGGAAATGATCCCGTTGTCTAATTCCTCGGGGCTGTATCTCCTGCAAAAACCGTTTATCCCTTGTTCAATTTGCCCGATAATGGTTGCCGGATTTTCGGACCTGGGATTGTCCGAGGTCAGAATCGTGAGATCACTATATTCAACAGCGACCTTCCCCATTAGGGGTCGTTTCCCCGAATCCCGATCGCCGCCACATCCGAAAACGGTAATAACCCTTTTTTCCTTAAACTCTGCAATGTTCTGGAGAGCTCGCCTTAAAGCGTCATCCGTATGTGCATAATCAACAAAAACAGACGGTTCTCCCGCAAAACTAACCTTTTCCATACGACCCGGGATATTTTTTAAACCCTTGATCCCATCCTGAATTGCGGTAACCGGAATTTTCAGGGCGTAAGCCGTCGACACCGCGGACAGGATATTATAAAGATTGAATTTCCCGATCAATGGGGATTGGATTGCAAAAGATTCCCCCTGAGTTTGAATTTGCGTTTTGATTCCATGGACAGAAAGCTGGATATCGAATACCGAAAAATCTGCTGTATGATCAATCGCACAGGTAAGGAAGGAATCCGGCATTTCTTTCTGGAGCCTTGCTACCCAAGGGTCATCAATATTCAGGATGGATTTCGCACCATTGCCGCCTTTTACAAGCATCTCGAAAAGCCTCTTCTTGACCTGGAAGTACTCTTCCATTGTCTTGTGGTAGTCGAGATGGTCCTGTGTCAAATTGGTAAAGATACCGGCCTGAAATTGGCAATCATCAACCCGCCCCAAATCGAGGGCATGCGAGGAAACCTCCATAATAACATGAGATACGCCTGCATCGGCCATTTCTCTAAGGATCCGCTGCAGGTCGAGCGATTCGGGTGTCGTATTTGGAGCCGGTAGAATATTATTTCCATACCGATAATTAATTGTACCGATTACGCCGGGTCTAGCCCCGGCCGATTTCAATATGGATTCAAGGAGAAATGTGGTAGTCGTCTTCCCGTTCGTACCAGTTACCCCGATAACACACAACTCGGAAGAAGGATTCCTGTAGAAATTCCTCCCCAGAAGACCCAGCGTGCGACGAGCATCGCGAACCTTAATCACAGTAATCCCATCCGGGACAGGCATTTCTTTCTCAATAATAATATATTTAGCCCCGGCTGCTACGGCGCTGTTTATAAAATCATGCCCATCTGATTTAAATCCCGGAACGGCTACGAAGAGCGATCCCTCTTTGCACTTACGTGAATCATAGCAAACGGACGCGACTTCCCCGTCCATTAGGCAGGAGATATCGATTATATCAATATCTGTCAATAACTCTCTTAAATTCAAATTACATCATCCTTATTCAAGGCAAAAACCAGCTTTTTTCAAAGCCGTTTTCAACAACGGGGGAGTAAACAGGCCCTATTGGACACCTGCACTGAATACAACCGTACACGTGGCCTTTTCGGTAATCGGAACACCAGGTGAAGGATCTTGTCTAACTGCCCATCCGCTTCCGACAGCATTTAGACCTACCCCCCTTTCTCGCGCCAGCTTTAAA
>DHHG01000164.1 GCA_002403175.1 Syntrophaceae bacterium UBA4778
ACATGCTTCATCAATGGATTAAAATATTCAAGCCTTTTAGAAAGCAGATAATTCTCGGCTTCAATTTGCTTTCTCGGTTTTGTCTGAACGACATACCAGCATTCCATTTTTCAGCGTGCTCCTTTTCTGAAAAGGACTATTTTAATCGTTTCAAATATAATGAACAGATCGAATGCAATTGAAATATTTTTTATATAGTATAGATCATACTTAAGTTTTTCTTCAGCGTCCTTATAAGAGGCCCCATAAGGATATCTCACCTGAGCCCAACCTGTGATACCCGGTGCTACGCAGTAGCGCTGATCATAATATGGGATAACCTCTCTTAGTTTATTAACAAAGTGCGGTCTCTCCGGCCTGGGGCCTACAAGCGACATTTCCCCTTTTACTACATTGAATAGTTGCGGAATTTCATCAATTCGAGCCTTTCTCAATATCCGCCCAATGCGTGTTACTCTCTTATCTTGAAGTTCCGCCCATGTCGGACCACTCTTTTCTGAATTCTGCACCATGGATCTGAATTTGATAAGATAGAATGGTTTACTGTTCTTACCCACTCTTTCCTGTTTATAAAATACAGGACCTCGAGAATCTAGTTTTATAAGAATAGCTATAACAGGTAGAAAAGGTGCAGCTATAATCATGCCGATTATGGAAAATAGCAGATCGTAACCTCTTTTTGTATTCGCTACCAGCCTGCTCTTTTTAAAACCGTCCGAAAATATGATAAAGCATGGATGAAGATGACTGACTTCGATTTTTCCGGCAATGTGCTCATAGAAATTAAGGCCTTCTTCTATCTTTATCCCTTTTGTTTTACATTCCATTAGCTGCTCTAATGGTAATTTGCCTCTTCGCTCTTCATTTGCGACAATGACTCGATTGACCTTATATCGATCACAAAGTCGATCGATTTCTGAATGTGTTCCTATGATGCCTGGATTTACGAGACTCTCACCGACTCTATCCGGCTCAGCTGCTGTGAATCCGATCACTTTAAATCCTGAATCTCCTAAAGCTTTCTCGGCTATATTCTTAGCCAAATTTCCCGTTCCGAGTATAAGTATTCTCTGATCTACATACTTCACCTTTAAGAATTCATTATAAAGCAATCTCCAGCATATTACTGTTACTCCAATCAATACGAGTGCAAGAAGGAACTCGCCTCTGCCCGGCATTATATTAGGGGTAAAGTAATAGATGGATGCTAAAACGATCAGAGCTGAACCTAAAGATTGCAATAATCGGATCATCAATTCCAGATTGCTTTTGAATACCTTGAAATCATACAGTTCAAAGTAGTAGAAGCATATCTGGATCATCATCGTGATCGTGAATGCGCCGGCATATGGATGAATGCTTGATGCAAAATAAAGATTGCCGTTCAAGATCAGCTTGCATCCCAACACAATGATAATTAAAAAAATGCTTTCTATGCCAAATAACAGAAGTTTTCTACTCGGTATATATTGGTTGAATATTCTGAATATCATTATGGGCTTGACCGAGTTTATCTTCCAAAGAATCTGATTATCCCTTTGGATCGATTCAATTGCCGGCAATCCGCCCCATATCGCCGGTAATAGGAGGACGATCCAAAATATTTCGAATGCATTGCGGGAATATGGAATTGAAGGTGATTCAATACTATTCCTATAATGCTCTCTCTTTTTAAATGGCTAAGTGCCTCCATTATTTCCTCTCGGGGAGTATATCCGGCTCTGATGACAAGCAGCACAGAATCCACCAACTTCATCATAACATTTGGCTCTGATGTGGTAAGAAGTGGTGATGAATCGATTATTATATACCTATCGGGATAGCGTGATTTCAGTTCATAGAGTAAGCACTCCATTTTTTTTGAACCAATCAGTTCTACAGGATTATTTTTGATATCACCACAGCAGATGATATTTAACTTCTCAAGCGCAGTTTTTTCTATGATTGAAGAGATATCAGTATCATTGCAAAGGTAATCTGTAAGTCCTTTGGATGCCTTACATCCAAACCACTCTTTGAGCACAGGATTTCTTATATCCGCTTCCAGCAACAATGCATGGGAATTAAGTTCCTGGGAAATGGTTACTGCTAAATTAGCTGAGACGGTTGTCTTTCCTTCATCTTCTTTTGCACTTGTGACCAAGATGGTTTTAGGAGGTTCAGGCAATTTAATGTTCCGCAGATTAATCCTTAGCTTACGGAATTGCTCTGCCGCTAGAGATCCCGGTTGATTGGATGCTATTAACGATTCATTCAGCAGGTTACTATTAAATACCTCGTCCCCTTTGTTATAGATTTTTTCCTTAGCAAGGTCTCCGATGGCTTCCTCAAATCGTTCTCGTTCAGCTTTCTCTAGAGCTTTATACATTTTTCCCATACATTATCCCTCTTCTAAATAGTTTAATACTCATTCGGCTGAAACGGAGGCTCTGTGTTTAATACCCTGATCAAATATGAATTTTATTTTAGTACTATAATCTTTCTAGAAAATAATAGACCATTCCCCAAAATACGATTAATACCATCGCCAGCATGGCTTTTATATAGTGATTAGACGCACTGCGTTGATTTTCTAAGCTGCAAATAACATCCTTTATTATTGTTTTATCAATTATCGTCTTCTCTATCGCATATCCGGTTAAAAGTGCATTATCACACACCGTATTAATTATTCTCGGGATGCCCTTCGAATATTTATAAATTCGGCTGACAGCTCCCTTATCGAACAGATCCATATTCCTTGATCCTGCCCCCCTCAATCGATGCCTCACGTATTCTCCGGTTTCATATTTATTAAGACGATTCAGTTGAAACCGAACTGTTATCCGCTGTTTCAGCTGACGGTAGCTGTAATCCATCAGTATCTTGTCCAGTTCGGGCTGACCAAGCAGTATCACCTGCATAAGTTTACTTCTTGGTGTTTCCAGATTGGTCAATAGTCTTATCTCTTCAAGCAGAGCAGGAGTAAGTGCCTGTGCCTCATCAATCATCAGAACTACTTTTTCGCTTCTGGTATAGCACTCGAGCAGATATTGATGGAGTTTCGCAAGAACCTGTCCCTTGCTGATAGCCGGATCGATTTTTACTCCAAGATCGCTGCATATATACCTGAGTAAATCAATCGCACTCATTTTGGGATTGAATATATGTGCTGTTCGAACCGAACCATCCATCCTTTTCAGCAAAATCTGAACGATAGTTGTCTTTCCCGTCCCCACTTCACCTGTAATCACACTGAATCCCTTCCCTGCCTCAACTGCATAAATTAAATGAGCAAGTGCTTCTCTATGGTTTTCACCCATGTAGAAATATTTAGGATCCGGAGATATCTCAAATGGTCTTTCTTTAAGTCCATAATATTTTGTGTACATATCAGGCCGCTTTATCCATGAATTTTGGAATATTCGCCAGAACCTTATGACCCAGTGTGATCTCGACATCTTCGGCATCTCTAAATGAATGGTCGAGAGACTCTCTTATTATCAAAGAGCTGATGGCTGCTGTGATTGCGAGCAACAATCCTATCATTAGACCTCTAGGGATATCAGGCTGAACCGGCTTTTCGGGGATTCTTGCAGGATCGATTACCTTAAATTGTTCTCCTTTCTGTCTATATTCCAGGTTTTCTGCCTGTTGAGCCTCTTGACTCTTTTTCATGAGAGTTTCGTATGCTTCTTTTGTATTATTGTATTCCCTATTCATGGCGGTCATTTCTTGCTCTCGAATCGGTGTATTTTCAATTCGCTCTTGATACCTGCTGATCTGGTTGCGAATCTTTTTCTCTTCCCCCTGAATACCCTTTATTTCTATATTGATATTGTTTAGCTGCGCAGTAATATCCCGGTAGCGGCCTGTCTTCTTCACATCGAGTGACTCGTTTTTGTTTTCCAGTTCCTTAATTCTCCTCATTACCGTTGTGATCTCCGGATGCTGATCCGTATACTTAGCCTTCAATTCCGTAAGCTGATTTTTTAATTCCTCTAATTGAACACTTACAGTTTCAATGATCCCGGTGGAAGGGGATTCCATTTCTGCAA
>DHHG01000189.1 GCA_002403175.1 Syntrophaceae bacterium UBA4778
AACTCCGTCCGGGCGATTATGTTCATATCCGGCCCCATGTCAGGCATCGTGTTGATTGGACCGCAAAGGACGAGGACACGGTTTGGCTTGCCATCCGTTACTGTTCAAAGGCATAGGGGATTTAGAACAAAATTTTCAGAATCTAAATAAGAACACCTTCTGGACACAACACCTGTCCACCTGAGTTTGAAACAATATGCCTGAACAGGTAAAATTCTTTTGTTCCTCTCTATTTGAATATTTCTGCGAAGAGATTTTTCATGGCATTCCAGGATCGTCTATCTGCGTTGCGATTATAGGCAATCCCTTTTGAAGGATCGTTGCCCGAAGCAGGATTTGTGAAAGAATGGACGGCATGGCCGTATGTGATCATCTGCCAGTCGACATTCCCCTTTTCCATTTCATTCTGAAATGCCGTCCTCTGAGCCATCGGAACGAATGGGTCGTCAGCCCCCTGCAGTATGAGAACGCTTCCCTTGATATGCCTGGCATCGGACATGTCCGGCGTATCCAGGGTACCGTGAAAACTCACAATACCTTTCACATCGGCGCCGCTCCTGGCCAATTCCAGAACAGTCATTCCCCCAAAGCAATAACCGATTGCAGCCAGACGGCTTGTGTCCGTCAAGTCCATTTTTTTGAGAACTTCCAGACCCGCTTTGGCCCGAGAGCGTAAAAGCTGCCGGTTTTTCTGGTAGACACTTGCATACTTTTTCGCTTCATCCGCGCTTTTTGCACGTTTACCCTTTCCATAGATATCAGCGGCAAATGCCACATACCCGAGTACCGCAAGTTGCTCCGTCCGCTTCCGGATGTAATCGTTGATGCCCCACCATTCGTGAACTACCAGAATTCCAGGGCGTTTTCCCTCTATCTGCTTGTCGTAAGCAAGATATCCTTCCATGACTTCCCCATCAACGCTATACGTAACTACCTTAGTCTCAATCTGGGCGGCAAAAGCAGGAACGGCCAAGATCAGAATAAGCAAAATAAAGGATAGTACTTTTTTCATAGCTTCTCCTCCGGGTTTCTCAATTTCAGCAAATCGGTATCAAACGGGTTCCACACGCTGCATCAGGAATGCACACCTAGACGTTCACTTAATTTAGAGAATTCATCCCGCAAGTCATTCAATGTCGGCAGTCCCAGATCTCTCAGATTTTCATGAACCTTCTTGGCAGCTTTGGAATGGAGATCCCCCTTGAACCGCATCACGATTTCTTCAGCGCTTCCGTATTCATGATTATATTTTTCCTTTGTACTTTGGGTAGAATGCTGTACCTTGCGCAATTTCTCCTTGTCGACCTGACTCGCGTATTCATCCGGATTTTTTTTAAAAACAGGATCGAATGCTTTTTTATTCAGAAATGCCACCAGTTCCCTTTTGGCCTTAGAACCAGCCATGAGCTTTCCTCCTTTCCTGCCATGCTTTTGCCTGATCAAATCTCATCAAAATTTTCCCGATCGCGGAATTGCATTTTCATCTGTTTTAAATTGATGTACCAGGAGGCCAGATCACCCACCGAACGAGGGAAAGGAAGCCGTTTTATCATCGATGAAAGATTATAAAAATCCGCGTACATTTTGCGCACCTTATTCTCCAGATCCTGAGGGTTACCGGACCTGGGCCGGATATGGCAAGTATTCCCCGGCCAACGCCCGATATAGAAATCGTTTATAATTCGGTTTTCCGCGCTCATCTTCTCATATAAGGGACTTCCCCTGTGCGGGGTCAGCAGGTTGAAATAGGCAACAGGCACGTGGTTCCGGTTCAGAAAGGCAAGGGTTGATCGGAAGATATCCTCCTGCTCTGAATCGTTGCCGAAAATGAAATTCAGTGAGTAACTGATCCCTCTTTTGTTCATGTCGGCAAGGACATCCCCGTGGGGAATGGCCTTATTCATTTTTTTATTCATCTGCTCAAGAACTTCGAAGGACACGCTTTCAAACCCGACATTGACGTGTAGGAGCCCGCTCCTTTGTGCCAGATCAAGAAACGCCTTGTTGTGGCAAATAGAAATGGGAAAAAGGGCGGACCAGCGCAATCGGAGCGGAATCAGGGCCTCCATGATTTCCATCGCATGGCCGATATGGCCTCCGAAATTGCTATCTGCAAAGAGCAGTTGCCGGGCTTCGCTCTTTCGGATCTCTTCCACTACATCCCGAACCGGCCGGAATCGATAGCGGTCACCGAGATAGTAACGCTCGGAACAGAAATCGCAACGGAAGGGACAACCACGCGAGGTTTGAACGGTAAACGTTTTGAAAACGGAAAATCTCCTGAAATCCAGAAGCTCATATTTCGGTACCGGCAAATTCTGCAAATCGGAAAGATATTCGCTACGGTAAATCCTTTCCAGCCTTCCGGCGGCTGCATCCCGGAGCATCTGCGGCCAGATCGTTTCGCCTTCGCCGATAGCGACCGCATTACAGTGTTCGAGGACCTCTTCCGTATGAAAGAATGTATGCGGACCGCCCATGATGACCGGGATACCGCGTTTTCGAAACCGGTCGGCAATATCGTAGGCACGGAAGGAATTGAGCGTCCAGACAGTCAATGCCACCAGATCCGCCCTGGACTCAAAATCAAGATCCGTTAACTGCTCGTCTACGAGTTGGATATCCCATTCAGGTGGAGTCAAGGCTGCCAGATAGGGGAGTGTGAGCGGCACCACCGAACGCTTTCGCGTTTTGTGGAGGATTGAATTTTCCCTGGACTGATAATACGTCGGCTGGATAATCAGAAGCTTGAAACCCATTCAATGAAGCCTCTGGTTTTCTTACAATATAAATTACATGCTCCAAATACAATATCAGGGGAAACCGGATTTTCGGGACTAAGTAGGATTAGGGAGGGGGGTTTGTACTACCTAAACGCTAACGGATGTCGGATGGGGTTAGGCAAGGAAGATCTCCGAATCTTTCCAATCAATAGGCATGAAAAGAGAGGGGATTTATGGCAAACGGAAGAAATAAGGTTTCGTTTCAGTATTCATGTCCGGCGCAGAGCTGCCGTGATAAATCCGGCTCCGATCAGGACAATACCTCCGCACCGGTTAAAGCAAATTCGCGCCATTCGGCTCTGTACTCTTTCCCGGATTTGACCCGCAAAGAATGCATAAAAAGTTGCATTGGCTACCGCGAGAGAGAGAAATGTTCCGCCAAGGATCAGAAATTGCGGCAGCCCCGGCAATGCCGGATTCACAAACTGAGGTAAGAAGGCAATAAAAAAAACAATGCTCTTGGGATTGAGCGCTGTAATCACATAAAGACGAGAAAGCAAGTTTACGCGGGAAAGCGTCTCCTTATCCGAATCCTCATCCTTTCGGTCCGCATCGGCACGGATGAGCTTGATTCCGAGATAAACCAAATAAAGGGCACCGAATAGTTTTAATGTGGAAAAAAGGGCAGCCGATGCCGCCAGAACGGCCCCCAGCCCCACAAGAGAAACTACCAGAGCCGTCAAATCTCCGAGAGCGACTCCCGCTACCAGGGGGAGGACGGCTCTACGACCCCATGCCAGAGAATGGCTGATCACGGCAAAGATGGTCGGACCCGGTATGATCAGGATAATCCCGGCAGCCAACACAAACGCTATCCAGCTTTCGAAAGTCATTCCCTCTCTCAATTAATAAATCTGATTTTCTTTAATCAGATAATTGTTAACTTGATTCAGTAATTCATTTTTTTCGAGGAAGTATAGGGTCAAGTATTCTCACCTGTCAATGAACTCTTTCCTATCGGTTCCAATATAGATGAGGCCAAGGAAGCGCTCCCCTTCCTTGGATGCTGTTTCGACCAGATGACCCAAGTCCGTCCTGACCAGGTACTTCTCCTTCGCAATTCCCGCTTTATATACGATTGTCATCGGAGCTGTCGGTGAATAATGTTTCTTCAGGATCGACTCGATCTTTTTCAATTCCCTGAACCCCATAAAGATGGCCATGATATCACCCGATTTCGCCACAGTTCTCACCAGATCTTCATTCGCCTCTATTGCCCATGGCGTCGTGAGCACCATGGAATTCCGATTGGAAGCGATATTTCCTCCCAGCATTGCATTGGCTGCACTGAATGAGTTGATCCCAGTAATGATTTCAATCTGCCCGGCAAATTCCGGAAGCAACCAGTTCTCCCAGCCGCCATAGATCGTCGGGTCCCCCGGTTCGAGAACGGCTACACTCTTCCCGGCTTTGAGCATATCGCGGATGCTCTGTATCTCCGCTTTACGCAGTTCTGTCGTCCTCTTTTTGACTTCTTCATCGGACAGACCGGGATGATTTTTTTTATAAACCGGTTCCCAATTTGTGAAGGGATCAAACAGAACAGGCTTGTTCCCAATATACTTGGAGAAGCGCTCGGCGAAATTCCCGGAAGCCACAAAGGCCCCGGCTTTCCCCATATATGAGATGGCCTCAAGCGTAATCAGCCCCGTATCGCCGCATCCGACGCCGATGATGTACACCTTCGGTGCAGGCGTCAGCGGAATGACTTCGATCTTGCTCACCGTCTTGACCTCACGGTCCGACAGGGCATCATCCGGCACGACCAGGCTGAATTTTTTGTCTTTTGGCAATGTCTTCCCCTGAGCATGATCGGTGATGATAACGCGCTCACCAAGAGATGAAAGAAATAACTCTCCAAACGAGACAAGGGAGCGATAACCGTCGGTGGATGTTACTACCGCAACCCGGTCGATCTTTTCATCCCCTTCTGTTTTCTTGAGCAGATCACGTAGAGAGACCCCTTCATAATGTTTGATGCCGTGGTACCCCTTACCAGATCCGATTTCTTTCA
>DHHG01000157.1 GCA_002403175.1 Syntrophaceae bacterium UBA4778
CCGGGATATGCTCTTTTGCAGTGAGATCCCGATATTGCTCTCTTTCCCGGATAATATGAAATTGATTATCCGCAACCAAGATCTCCGGGACACGAAGACGGGCATTGTAATTCGACGACATGGTAAATCCGTATGCCCCGGCACTCCTGACAGCAATCAGATCTCCCCGTTCCACGCGAGGTATGTTTCTATCTTTGGCAATAAAATCCCCCGATTCGCAAATCGGGCCGACTATGTCTGCGATGATGTTTTCTCGATCTGCAAGATTCACCGGTTCGATATGGTGGTAGGAACCATAAAAGCTGGGGCGAATCAGATCATTCATTCCGGCATCGACGATAACAAAATTCTTATCACCATTCGATTTTGTATAGAGTACGTTTGTTACAAGAACTCCCGCATTGCCTACAATCACGCGCCCGGGCTCGAATATCAAGGTGCAGCCCAGATCCTTTGCGTTATCGATGATGCCTCTGGCATACTCATTTGGGTGCGGAGGAAGTTCGTCGTTATAAGTAATTCCAAGTCCTCCTCCAAGATCGAGATAACGGATATCGAAACCCTCCGACCTGAGGGTAAAAACCAGCTCCTTCACTTTGCTAAGGGCATCGATAAAGGGGGAGACCTCCGTCAACTGTGAACCTATATGGCAATCCACCCCAACTACTTCTACGTTTCCAAGCGATTTTGCCTTCCTGTACTCGTTCAGTGAGCTCTCCATATCGAAACCGAACTTGTTTTTTTTGAGCCCGGTTGAAATATAGGGATGGGTTTTGGGATCCACATCCGGATTGATCCGAATGGCGATTCTTGCTTTCTTTCCCAATCTTGCGGCTGCTTGATTAATCGCTTCCAGTTCCTGCGGCGATTCGACATTGAACATGAGAATATCGGACTGAACCGCATATTCAATCTCATCCAACCTCTTTCCGACTCCGGAATAAACAATCTTCGCCGGATCGGCGCCCGCCTGAAGAGCCCGAAATAATTCCCCTCCGGATACGATATCCAGACCGCTACCTTCCTTTATAAATGTTTTCAACACAGCTATGTTGGAATTCACCTTTACCGAAAAGCAAATTAGATGAGGTGTTTCTTTAAAGGCCTCATCAAATACCTTGTAATGATTACGCAAAGTATTATAGCTGTATATATAAAATGGCGTACCGACTTGACGCGCTATTTCAGCAATCGAAACGCCTTCGCACCAGAGACTACCATTGACATAATGAAAATCATTCATAAGAAAATCGATCCCGATATTTATAAGAATTATGGTTTAGGAACAACAGGAACGGGCTGAACCACCCCCGCCCCGCTCACCTTTTTACTTTGATTTCCGCTTTATTAGATTCCTGGCCACAGAATCCGGACGAATCACACAATTTAATGAAATAAGTGTAAATCGTTCCGCTTTTAATTTTTGAATCGATATATTCGACCCTTTTCGAATCTCTAATCCACACGAGATCCTTCGGTTCGGGTTCCGCAATCAACTCATATTCTTTTGGACAACCCGGGCAGGAATCTTCATTGATTGACAGCCCACTTCTATAGATAACAATTTTTGAAACTTCAGAACCATAATCCGGCATGGTCCACATCAGCTTATTGCCGGTTTCGACCGTTCTGACATCCAGATCTTTCACTGTCGGAGGATGAATAATTCCGTGCGGAACAGGATCCCCTTTCACGCCACATCCCCATAAATGCAAGAGAAAAATACCCACACTGAGGAAAACGAAAAAGATGCTTTGTATACTTCTATTTCCCGGATTTCTCAATCTCTTTTATCCTCTTAAGGACAGATTTCTGACCGGTTCCTCCTTCTATATTCCTTGAGTTTACCGATTGACGAACATCTAAAATTCCGAGAACATCCGCTTCGAACTCAACGGCGTAGTCCCTAAAAAAAGCCAGATCCAGTTTCTCCAAATCGGTTCCCATTTTGATGCAGTCTCCTACTATACGGCCGACTACTTCATGAGCCTTTCTGAAAGGAATGCCCTTCTTCACCAGATATTCAGCCAGGTCGGTAGCCGTTGAAAAACCCTTCGATGCCTCATCCAGCATCCGTTGGCGATCAAAGCGTATATTGCCGATCATTCCGCCTATAATTGCCAAGCTACCCTTGACTGTATCGATAGCATCGAACAGCGCTTCTTTATCCTCCTGCATATCCCGATTATAGCTCATGGGAAGCCCTTTCATGATCGTCAGAATTGCGATCAGATCCCCATAAACCCGCCCTGTTTTCCCTCTGACCAGTTCAGCGACATCGGGATTTTTCTTCTGAGGCATGATACTGCTTCCGGTCGTATAGGCATCCGAGATTTCTATAAATCCGAACTCATTGCTTGACCAGAGGATCATATCCTCGCAGAACCGGCTCAAATGCATCATGATCAGACTGCATCCCCAAATGGTTTCGGCTATAAAATCCCTGTCGGAAACAGAATCCATGCTGTTGGCCGTTATTTTGGGAAATCCAAGTAGCTCGGCCGTATACCGCCTATCAAGCGGCAGGCTTGTTCCTGCCAGCGCTGCCGCCCCCAGTGGCATGACATTGACTCTCTTGAGGCAATCATCCAGACGTTCTCCATCCCTATCGAGCATCTCCCAATAGGCGAGGAAATAGTGAGAAAGCAGGATCGGCTGCGCCTTCTGCAAATGGGTATAGCCCGGCATAACCGTATCAATTTCAGCCTTGGCCAGCTTCAGAAGGGCGGATTTGAGCACGACAACGAGCCCCATTATTTTTGATATCTCATCACGCAGGTACATCCGGATATCCAGCGCGACCTGATCATTGCGGCTCCGTCCCGTGTGAAGCTTTTCTCCTGCCTCTCCGATACACGCTATCAGTGCTCTTTCAATAGCCATATGGATATCTTCCAGTTCGATCGAAAACTCGAATCGGCCTTTTTCGATATCCTTCCGGATGGAGTCCAGACCGGAAATGATCTTTTTGCCTTCGGCTTTAGACAGGATTCCCTGCTTTACAAGCATCTTGCAATGTGCCGTGCTTCCTTCGATATCATAGGCGTACAGTCTCTGATCGTAAGGAATGGAAGCTGTAAATACCTCCACCAGTTTATCTGTCGGTAAACTGAATCGGCCACCCCATGGCTTTTTCTTTTTTTCCATTATTATCTTTTCTTACTTTTTTTGTTGACCATGGCTTGCATCCTCAACCGCAATGCATTGAGACGAATGAATCCAGTCGCATCCATCTGATCGTATTTTCCGCTTTCCTCAAAGGATGCCAGTTTTTCACTGTAAAGGGATTTCGGCGCTTTCCTCCCCACCACGATACAGTTGCCTTTGTACAGTTTCAATCGTGCCGTACCCGTTACGTTCTCCTGGGTCGAATCGATGAGAGCCTGAAGAGCTTCCATCTCGGGAGCGAACCAGAACCCGTTATAGACCAGTTGCGAAAATTTCGGCATGAGGGAGTCCCTCAACAGCATTGCTTCGCGATCCATCGTTATCGATTCCACTGCCCTGTGTGCAGCCCAGAGCACTGTTCCTCCCGGGGTCTCATAGACACCTCTCGATTTCATACCAACGAACCGGTTCTCCACCATATCCACGCGGCCGATTCCATTTGCCCCTGCAATTCCGTTGACGTAATCGAGCAATTTCGCCGCGCTCATCGCCTTACCGTTAACGGCCACCGGAATTCCCTTTTTAAAATCAATTTCCATATAGGTCGGCTTATCCGGAGCGTTTTCAGGAGAAACGGTCAGGACAAATATATCCTCAGGAGGTTCAGCCCATGGATCTTCGAGAATGCCTCCTTCATGAGAGATGTGAAGCAGATTTCGATCGCTGCTGTACGGCTTCTCCCGGGTCAGAGGAATCGGAATCTTGTATTTTTCTGCATAGTCGATCATCGACTGGCGTGAATCGAATTGCCAGTTCGGATCGCGCCAGCAGGCGATAATCCGGATTTCCGGTTCCAGGGCCATAAAGGTCAGCTCAAAACGGACCTGATCATTTCCCTTGCCCGTGGCGCCGTGGCAGACCGCGTCCGCTTTTTCCTGCCGCGCAATTTCAATATGCCGCTTGGCAATCAGAGGGCGCGCAATAGAGGTACCCAGCATATAGGTCCCCTCGTAAATAGCATTGGCCTTGAGACAGGGGAATACAAAATCCCGTGCAAATTCTTCTTTCAAATCTTCGATATAAATCTTCTTTGCGCCGGTATTCAGCGCTTTTTTCTTCAGCCCTGTCAATTCTTCTTTCTGTCCGACATCCGCCGCATAGCAGATCACTTCACACCCGTATGTTTCGATCAGCCATCTCACGATGACCGAGGTATCCAGACCGCCTGAATAGGCGAGAACGACTTTTTTGAATTCCTTTTTCATTTTGTAACAGTTCCTCCCATTAAAATCTCCATAACAGCTTTCTGTACATGCAGCCTGTTCTCTGCCTGATCGAAAACAACCGACTGCGGTCCATCGATCACATCGGCTGAAATCTCTTCACCCCGATGCGCAGGCAGGCAGTGCATCACGATAGCATCCTTTTTGGCACGCGCCAGCAGACCGGCATTCACCTCATAATTTCGGAATGCCTTGAGTCTTTCTTCCATTTCATTTTCCTGTCCCATGCTGGTCCAGACATCTGTGTAAATAACATCGGCATTCACCGCTGCCACGGCAGGATCTCTAAAAAGTTCCACTCCTTTTGCCGCTTCCTTCTTTGCTCTTTCCAATACACCCTGATCCGGATCGTATCCTTCCGGACAGGCAAGTTTCAGATGAATCGGCAACTTGGCAGCGGCATCAATCCAGGTATTGGCTACATTGTTGCCGTCTCCTATATATGCAACTGTTAGGTTTTCAAAACTCCCCTTAGCCTCAATGATCGTGAAAAGATCCGCCAGAATCTGGCAAGGATGAAAGAGATCCGTCAATCCGTTAATTACCGGGATAGTCGCATAGCTTGCAAATTCCTCGATCGATTCCTGAGAAAAAGTCCTGATCATAATTCCACTCAGGTAGCGAGACATGATTCGGGCCGTATCCGGTATGGTTTCACCTCTTCCGAGCTGAATATCACGATTGCTCAGAAAAATTGCGATTCCACCCAGCTGGTACATTCCTACCTCAAAGGATAGTCTGGTCCGGGTCGAAGATTTATAAAAAATCATTCCGAGCGTTTTGCCTTTCAATATCTCATGGCGGATTCCCTTTTTTTGGCAATCTTTTAATGCCTGTGCCTTTTCGAAAATAAGTTGGAAATCTCCGGGATCGAGTTCGTAAAGACTGAGAAGATCTTTTTTCATTACACCTCCTTAATCACCTCATCGAGAATTTTCACACATTCATCAATTTCAGGTTCCGAAACGATCAATGGCGGCACAAACCTTAGTACAGTCCCAGATGTACAATTGATCAAGAGGCCCTTATCTCTGCACTTATTTACAATATCCTGGCCCTCGATTTCGAGCTCAACACCAATCATCAAACCCTTGCCCCTGACTTCCTTGATAACAGGATATTTAGACTTCAGTTTTTCCAGCTTTTGAATAAAATATTCCCCCATCCGGCTGCAATTTTCGAGTACGCCATCCTCAAACATGGTATTCAGGGTCGCCAAACCGGCAGCCATTCCGAGCGGATTGCCACCGAATGTGGAAGCATGCGTACCGGGCACGAAAACAGAAGCCACTTCCTTTTTGGCCAGCATGGCTCCTATCGGGTAACCATTACCGAGGGCCTTGGCCAATGTCATTATGTCCGGCTCGATTCCATGGTGCTGGTAAGCAAACAGTTTTCCTGTTCGCCCCATTCCGACCTGAACCTCATCAAGAATCATGAGTATACCGTGATCGTCACAAATCTTGCGCACTTCCTGAAGATAATCCGGTTCAGGAATTTTGATTCCACCTTCACCTTGAATCGGTTCCAATAAAACACCGCAGGTTTTCTCCGAAATCGCCCTCTTCAAAGCCTCTATATTATTATAGGGAACATACCTGAAGCCGCTCAGCAGAGGATCAAATCCAATTTGGAATTTCGTCTGACCTGTTGCAGTAATGGTTGCCATGGTTCTACCATGGAAGGAATTTTCCATGGTGATCAGCTCGTATTTCCCGTCCATGTTCTGATGTGCATATCTGCGTGCCAGCTTGATTGCAGCCTCATTGGCTTCTGCACCGCTGTTGCAAAAGAATACCTGGCTCTCGAAGGCGCTTTTAACCAGGAGTTCCGCAAATTGGATCTGAGGCTCTATATAATAAAGATTGGAGACATGGGTTAAGATCTCGGATTGCCTCCGGATGGCTTCGACCACTTTTGAATGAGAATGCCCCAGATTGCAGACAGCAATCCCGGCGACGAAATCGAGATATTCCTTCCCGTTGCTGTCCCAAACCTTTACGCCCTTCCCCTTAACCAATACAACCGGGATACGGTTATAGGTGCCCATTATATATTTTTTCGAACATGCGATTAATTCATCCGTTGTCATCAGAGTCCTCTTGAAATAATTCGAAACATCTCTTTCCTCGTCACTGGGGGGCTACAATTTCCGTCCCGATTCCCCGGTCGGTAAAGATTTCAAGGAGAACGGCATGCTTGAGCCGTCCATCTATGATATGTGTTTTTTGAACACCTTGCCGAAGCGCCTTCAAACAGCATTTCACTTTGGGGAACATTCCCCCCTCAATAACTCCGTTTTGAATAAGCTCCTGCGCTCTAGCATCATTCATCGTATTGACCAGATTTTTATTTTCATCAAGAACACCTTCCACGTCTGTCAGAAGCATCAGTTTCTCGGCATTTAAAGCCGAAGCAACCTCACCGGCAACGATATCTGCGTTGATATTATAGGTTTCATGATTCGCCCCGACTCCGGTTGGAGCAATGACCGGGATAAAACCCTCCTTCACCAGAGACATAATCAATCCCGCATTGATTGATTCTACTTTACCCACCAGACCGATATCGATGATTTCCGGAGGTGTATCTTTTGCCTTTTCAAGACTGAGGAAATATTTCTCCGCACGGATAAGATTGCCGTCTTTTCCACTGAGTCCGACAGCCTTGCCACCATGATGATTGACTAATCCGACAATCTCCTTGTTGACCTTTCCAACCAGGACCATTTCAACGATATCCATGGTTTCCTGATCTGTCACGCGCATGCCCTGGATGAATTTGGATTCTTTTCCCAGTTTTTTTAAATAACCGCTGATCTGCGGTCCACCACCGTGAACAATTACAGGATGGATGCCTATATATTTCATCATGACGATATCTTTGGCGAAAAGACCTTTCAGATCCTCATCCGCCATCGCATGCCCGCCATACTTAATAACAATTATTTTGTTATAGAACCGCTGAATATAAGGAAGCGCCTCTGTGAGGATATCAGCCCGCTCCATTGATTTTTTCAAATTGTCCAAAACTTACCTCCAGACGATTTAGCTTTAAAATCCACGTCTAAAAAAAAACCCAAGCTCATGAATTCGGATAGAGACAAATATCAGATCCAAACTACTAAGACAATAAATAGTTTGTGTATCTATCCGAATCTTATCAGCTTAGGATTTATTAAAAACCTGTCCTCGATTGGATATGTCTACAGAATATATCGCGTCAGGTCCTCATCTTCCACGATACCGGACAATTTATCTTTCACGTAGGCCGCATCAATTGTAACTTCCGTCCCCTTCATCTCGGGTGCATCAAAAGAAATTTCGTCCAGAAGTGTTTCCAAAATTGTATACAATCTCCGGGCACCTATGTTTTCTGTCCTGTCGTTGACCATAGATGCAAATTCCGCAATTCCAGCTATGGCTTCATCATTAAAAATTACCTCTACACCTTCTGTCGCAAGCATTTCTTTATATTGTCTGATTAGTGCGTTGTAAGGTTCCGTTAGTATCCTGATGAATTCTTCCTTACCCAAGGAATCGAGTTCAACCCGGATCGGGAATCGCCCCTGCAGCTCCGGAATCAGATCCGACGGCTTTGTCGAGCTGAACGCTCCGGCAGCTATAAAGAGAATATGATCGGTTTTCACCATCCCGTACTTGGTATTTACCGTTGACCCTTCCACAATCGGAAGAAGATCTCGCTGAACTCCTTCTCTCGAAACGTCGGGACCGTGTGGTGAATCACTTCCCACGATTTTATCAACCTCGTCCAGAAACATGATTCCTGATTGTTCTACCCTTTCGATTGCCATTTTGGTGACTTTTTCCATGTCTACCAGGCGATGGGCTTCTTCCTGGGTAAGAATATCTATTGCGTCCGGTACCCTGACCTTCTTCTGTTTCTTCTTTTGCGGGAATATATTCCCCAGCATCTCTTTAATATTGATCCCCATATCCTCAACACCGGAAGAGCTAAAGATCTCGACCATGGGCGCAGGGGGACCGGAACCTTCTGGAATTTCAATTTCAACAAAACGATCATCCAGCTTCCCTTCATGAAGAAGTTGCCTCAATTTCTCACGAGTGGGAGATTGAGTGCGGGCATCGTCATAGAGAACCATTCCGTTATCTCCGGTTTTAATTGCTTCCTCTCCGGATTTCCGTTCGAAGTGTTTTGCAGGGAGCAGAAGATCCAGAATTATTTCCTCAGCGTTCTCTCGAGCCTTTGTCTTTACTTTTTCCTGCTCTTCGGATTTCACCATGTTTACAGAAAGATCTACCAGATCGCGAATCATCGATTCTACATCGCGCCCCACATATCCAACTTCGGTAAATTTGGAAGCCTCGACCTTCAGGAAAGGTGATTTATCGATTTTGGCAAGTCTTCGTGCGATTTCGGTCTTACCGACACCCGTAGGACCGATCATAATAATATTTTTAGGGGCTATCTCTTCTTGCAGCTCTGCAGAAACATTCTGTCTCCGCCACCTGTTTCTGAGGGCGATTGCGACTGCCCGCTTCGCTTCATCTTGCCCGACAATATACTTGTCTAACTCCGCAACGATTTCTTTCGGAGTTAAATGATCATTCGACATACGATCCTCTTTTCAGTTCATTGTTCATTATGTCTTAAACGGATTCGCGCTTTTCCTGTTTTCTTTTGTTTCCGGTTCTACGCATTTTTCCTCCAACCGCTCCCTGACAGGTATCAAGTTGTTCGAGTGTAATATTTGTATTCGTGTAAATACAAATACCAGCGGCAATCTTCAGTGCCGCTTCTGCTATTTCTGCAGCAGACATATCCGCATATTTGATCATTGCCCTCGCTGCCGCCAATGCGTACGGTCCTCCTGAACCGATAGCCATTACCTCGTCATCAGACTCCACTACATCGCCGTTTCCTGAGATGATGAGCGCATAATCCTTGCTTACAGCGATCATCAGTGCCTCTAAATGTCTCAATACCCTGTCTGTTCGCCAATCTTTTGTCAATTCGACAGCCGATCTCAGCAGATTTCCCGAATACTGTTCAAGCTTTTGATCGAAACGATCAAACAGCGTGAATGCATCTGCCGTAGCACCTGCAAAACCAACAATCACATTATTATGAAACAGCCGCCGGACCTTTTTAGCCCCCTGCTTCATAATAGTTGTATCCAGTGTGACCTGGCCATCTCCTGCTACTGCCACTTGCCCTCTATGCCTGACAGCCAGAATCGTCGTACTTCTCATTTTCATCTTCATTCCGATCCACTCCTCACTTTTATCTCTTTATCTTCGCCTTAGGATGCGCTCCATCATAAACTTCCATCAATCTCTGTGCGCTCATTGAGGTGTACCTTTGGGTCGTCGAGAGGCTTTCATGTCCAAGCAGTTCTTGGATTACCCTGAGATCGGCCCCTCCCTCCATCAGATGCGTTGCAAACGTGTGACGCAGGCAATGGGGGCTTATCTTTCTATTGACCCCGCTTTCCAAAACATATTTATCCAGAATTCGACCGATGCTGCGTGGTGTCAGCCTGGTACCATATCT
>DHHG01000089.1 GCA_002403175.1 Syntrophaceae bacterium UBA4778
GCGCAGGCGAGAAAAGGTAGAAAAAAACCGGAAAGCCCCACGAACGAAACTTCCCTGATCTTGGTGCGAATGATATCGGGTTGCAGTTCCGCCCCTGCCAGAAAAGTCAGCAAAACGGCTCCGGACGATGCCAGAAAACGCAGCCATTCAAGGTTAGCGCCAAGTGCTTCCGGCATTCCGATATGGGCGGCTACTGCGGTCGCCGCCACACCGACACAGATTTCAACAAGGGCAATAGAAATACGAAGATGATAGGCAATGATCGCAGCAATAACCGCCAGTCCAAGCCAGAGAGAGACGACGGCAAACAAATGTTCCATGGTTCTGAGATCCCTTTCGTAAGATAGTCAGGACGGCTAAAATAAAAAAAAACCGCCCGAGCAGCGGCTTTCAGCGATGACAATTTCCTGCCGATTGCAGAGCCTGCATGCTTGGCAGGAGTCATCAGCCCTGATGAAGAGCGGTTAACAGGGGGACCCCATCCCCTCGAAACAGATGCATCATTACCCTGGCACCCTAAAAAAGGCAAGCTAAAATGATACGGTTTTTTTGTGAATCGAAAAGGCAGTGAATGGAATTTTCGGACCGTCAAAACAGTTTAGAATAGGTTTGAAAGCCTACGGCTGCTAGCGCCGGAATGGCACGCACGATCATTGCCTGATCAGGTTTTCAAAATTAGAGCTTCCTGTTGAAATATATCGATCCTCCCCGGCGGAAACTACATCCCCTGCTGTCATTAAGAGTTCCAGATGGCTCAGGACTTCCAGATCAGCCATGATGGACCCAAGATTCACCAGCATCCGCGGCGGGAAATGCGCTTCGGCAATCTGATGGATTGTCTTGGCTTCGCTCCGGATGATATTGGTAACATCGGCGCATCGCTGAATGTGATGCTCGAGCAGTTCATCTACGCGGGTTCGAAGTTCAAGCTCGTTGAGGTTGCCTTTGGAAAATAATCTGTGCCCAGGCAGGGTCACCATATTCGGATATTCCTCGCCGATCTTCTTCAGTTTTTTAATCGATCGGATATAGGCCCTCAGACCATATAACTCGTCGGCAGTGGTATACTGCGGCGACAAGATCTTCTCCACGTTACGGAAAAAAACCTCGCGGGATGGAAAGGGCGTAATTTCCGGCAGAACGTTGTCGCCCACCAGAATGGCTTCATCTCCCAACTGAACGGCAATGGCATCTGGACAGTGACCCGGTACATGATAGGTTTTAACCTTCTCGCCCAGCCCGCTGTTACTGTCGTTAATATCCTCGATTTCTAAAACCGTTCGCTCCTGGTGATAGTTCAGGCAATTTCTCTTAGCGAATGCTTCGGGCAGATAACAATGCCAGCAGGAGGCGGGAAAACCGGATTTGTGCCCCGCCGGTGCGAGATCGGGATAAAAATTGACCAGTTTCCGGTACGGGCTATGGGCCCTGATTTTTTTGCCCGTCAGTTGAGCAAATTCATAAAGACCGCCGTCGTGATCTTCGTGGCTGTGACTGATCAGGATATATTTAAAATCAGAGGAAGAAAGAGAAGCCGCCTGGATCATATCCACAAGCTTCTTTCCCATATTGAATCTGCCCGTATCCAGTACGAAAGGCTCGTCGGAAAGGACCAGATAATTCCAGGTTGCGCCGTAGTCCCAGTCTCCTCCATAAACATTGGGGGTAGAAAAACCGAAAATATCCAAACCGGACGGAGTGGTTATCTTTACGGTCATATAATTTCCGTACGCATCTCCGCCGTGAATCACTTTTACCATCTCTTTGAGATTCACCGCCTTGCCTCTGCTTTTAAAAATTCGCTCTCTATCATTTCTTATTTCTTGGCGATATGCTTCATCAGTCCGCCGTCCTCGATTAGCTGCTGCATAAAGGGCGGAATCGGGTTGGTGCGGATAGGATCTGCTTTGCGGCTCAGGATATTGATCACTCCCGAATCGCCATCCACCTCGATTTCGTCACCTTCGGATATCTGATCCCACAGATCGGATTCGAAAATGGGAAGGCCCATATTGAAAGCATTGCGGTAGAAGATCCGCGCAAAGCTCCTGGCGACAACACAGGAAATACCTGCTGCCTTGATGGCAATCGGCGCATGTTCCCGCGAAGAACCGCAGCCGAAATTATCCCCGGCGACGATGATATCTCCCGGTTTCATCTTCTTCATAAAATCGGGGTCCGCATCTTCCATACAGTGCGCCGCAAGCTGCGCAGGATCTGATGTTGTCAGATAGCGAGCGGGAATAATCGCATCGGTATCGATATTATCTCCAAATTTCCAGACTCTGCCTTTGAATTTCATAGATCAAACCTCGTTTCCAAAATATAGCGTTCTGCGGCCGAAGGAAAGGAGTCGAGAAAAAAATTTTTGATTTAGTCCCTGCGGTCCGCTTTAACCCTGTAGCTTTCAGATTCTTCTCTTTACTCGTAACTTGTCACGACATTGCGACTGTCACTTGTTACTTGTCACTCGTCACTGCGGCGTAAGCCGCTATTAGCGTTTCTAAAGTTCCTCCGGACTGGCTATCCTCCCCAACACAGCGGAAGCGGCTGCAATAGCCGGATTTGCCAGATAGACCTCGCTTCCAGGGTGACCCATGCGCCCGACAAAATTTCTGTTCGTCGTTGCAATCGCCTTTTCGCCTTTCGCGAGAATGCCCATGTGCCCGCCCAGACAGGCCCCGCAACTCGGAGGACTGATAACGGCGTCTGCATCCATAAAGATCCGGATAAGGCCTTCTTCCATAGCCATTTTATAAATCTCCGGGGTAGCCGGCACGACAATCAGGCGTACGGAACGCGCCGCCTTTCTGCCTTTCAGGATTCCTGCGGCAATCCTCAGATCTTCGATTCTGCCGTTTGTACACGAACCGATCAAGGATTGATCGATCTCGATTTGCCCGATTTCACTGATTCCCTTGACATTCGAGGGGAGATGGGGACAGGCGATCTGAGGTTCGATTTTGCTCACATCGATTTCGATCGTATCGCAATAGACCGCGTCGGGATCGGATGAATAGAAGGTATAGCCCCGCTTCGCCCGGCCTTCAACATAACTCTTCGTTATCTCGTCCGGGACAAAGATCCCGTTTTTCGCCCCTGCCTCAATGACCATGTTGGCGATGGTGAGCCGGTCGGTCATGGTCAGCCTGGAAACGGTCTCGCCCGTGAATTCCATGGATCTATAAAGGGCGCCGTCTACCCCGATCTTCCCGATCACATGCAGAATCAGATCTT
>DHHG01000086.1:0-2034 GCA_002403175.1 Syntrophaceae bacterium UBA4778
TGATTGATTATTTGGCTGGAAGAATACTGACTTACTTGTCCGATGCGGTTTTTGCAATAAGGAGAAGTAAAACGTTGCGCCTTGATTAGGTTTCCCTTCGGCCCAAACCCGGCCCCCGTGGCGCTTTATGATTCTATTTACAATGGCTAATCCTATTCCTGTGCCTTCAAAATCCTTTCTGTTATGCAGGCGTTGGAAAACTCCGAACAGCTTACCATAATACTTCATATCGAAGCCCGTTCCGTTGTCTTTAATCGAATAGATGATTTGATCTTTTTCCAGATAACTCCGAATTTCGATTACAGCCTGTTTGCGGTTGCCCGTGAATTTGGCTGCATTGGAAAGGAGATTATAGGCCACTTGCCGGATAAGAACGCCATCTCCATAGGCCGGGAGCAGCTCCTCCCACCTCCATTCTATTTTCCTTTCCTGATTTAAGGCTTCTACATCTTTCCAGGCGCTTTCAAATATTTGTTTCATATCCAAGAGAGAGTAGGATAAATCACGGCGTCCGATTCGGGATAAATTCAGCAAACCCTCGATCAGTTGACCCGATAAGCTGGTATTATCAATTATAACATCGAATCGCCGCTTCATCTCGGGATTCATTGTACCGACGTAGTCCTTAAGGATCATTTTAGCAAAACCGTCTATCGCCCGGATCGGGCCCTGAAGATCATGGGAAACAGAGTAGATAAATGCTTCCAAATCTTTGTTCGCTTCTTCCAGTTGAAGAGATCGTTTGCGTAGCTCTTTTTCTGCCTGATTGCGTTCGGTAATATCAACCAGGATTACAACACAGCCGAGAACCTCGTCGCCTCGTTGCAGGGGGCCCGCACTTAATAGAATATCATGGTATCCTCCCTTCTCGTCTTCCTGGAAAAATTCCTCTTTTCTGAGGACCTCCCCTTTCAGAATGCCCTGAATAGTGAACAGTTGTCCTTTTTTCGAACCTCCGGCAAATTTAAGGTTAAAGACATGATCGAATTGGTTCAGATAAATACTCTTTTCGGTCAGGCGTTGCGTTTCCCCACTGGAACGGATAATTACTCCTTCATAGTTGCAAACAATGAAAGCTTCCGTTGTCTGCTCAAAAATCAATTTGGCCAGCCTCTCAGACGCCATCAGTTCCTCATTACGCTTTTGTTCTGTGAGATCCGTAATAACCAGACACAACGCTCCCGGTTCGCTTCCGAACAGATTGAGTTCCCGGAGATTTCTGATGGAGAGCAGAGCCGGAATAAGACTGCCCCTCGAATTCCGAAAATACAGTTCAGCCTTTCCGACATTTTCTTTCCCGAGAGACAGTAGAGCATGAAAATTCGGAAGATCGGGGGAAGCTATATACTGAAAAATGGAACTGCCGATGACCTTTTCAAGAGGCCTTTCGATCATGTTTGCAAAGTTCTGATTACAGTAAAGAATGGATCCTCCAGAATCGAGGGTGACGGCGCCTTCGGTCATGTTTTCGACCATCAATCGATAAGGCTGCTCCGCTCCTTTTAGCGTATAGACCTGCTCTCCCTTTAGTGTAGTGACGACCAGGGCATCAATCTCGCCTCTTTGAATGGCGCTCAGGACCTCTCTGGTTTCATTCAAGCTTTCCTGAAGAGATTGGTTCTCTTCTAAAAGTTCCTGACGTGTTTTATTTTTTTTCATAACCATTTTCTTTTGATTTCTTTGGTTTCAAGTCAAGTCCTACCAGAAATCTTTCCGTACTCGACATATCCCCAATCAATTTGCGCAGAGGGAGGGGGAGTTTTTTGACAAGGGTGGGAGCAGCGATAATTTGCTCACCGGCGGCCAGTTGTGGTTGCTGGTAGATATCTATGATTTCCAGTTCATACCGGCCCGGTAGGTACTCGTCACAGATACGCCGAACATTCTCAATGGCTCTTATGGATTTTGGGGTTGTACCTGCCACATACAGACGAAGAACATACTTTCTTTTGGCGGAAGAGGTCAGTCCTTTTTCGAATACCTGAAGAGTGTTTTCGGCTTTTTTCTTCATAAGGGAACTCCATCTTTCCTGGT
>DHHG01000086.1:2094-2995 GCA_002403175.1 Syntrophaceae bacterium UBA4778
TTGGCCAGCTTGGGGTTTTCGAGGAGGTCGACTATTTCTATTGTATATTGGCCTCTCAAATGTTCTTCACAAATTTTCTTCAGATTGGCGAAGGCTGCCAGGGATTTTGGCGTTTGCCCCGCAACATAGAGCTTAAGGATCCAGGATTCCCGTTCAGAATCGGGGGGTGATCCGGCTTTTTTTCTTTCATTTGATCTCGGAGCAGGATTGGATGCTTTTATTTTTTTGGATTGCGCCATGTTTTCGTCCTCATCTTCTTTTGTTTTGACGAACAGGCTTGAAATCTGCTTTTCGCAGGCGGGCAATATCGGACGTCTCCTGATTCAGAATGCTTTCATTCTGTTTTACGTCTTCCAATATGGCCTGAAACTCTTCCGATTCTGAATCGCATTCGGCGCAAAGGGCTTCAATTTTGGCCTTCAGAAATTTGATCTTGTTTTCCTGATCCCGCATTTTTTTTCTCGCAAGTTTCTCTTTGTTTAAGCGACCTGCGCTTTCCTGTGCTTCCTGAATCTGTCGGGCAGTTCCGGTAAGAACCTCTCCCGTTCCGGTATAGACATCGACGAGATCAATGCCCTTGTCGGAGAGTAAGACCTCCCTTACTTGATTGGAATGAGCCATTCCGCGGGATTTCATGATATACAAAGCTCTGTTGCGCTCACCATTTGTTTCCACGTTCCGGATGAGAATCCAGGTATCGATCAAAGATGAAATCTCAACATTCGTATGTTCCTGAGGTCCACCGGGCGGGGTCAGGTCTGTCATGAGTAATGTTATTCCCTTCATCTTCAGATAATCAAAGAGGCGCGTCAAGATGGATTTGACTTCAATCTGTGTGCCCGTCGCAATCAAATTGCTGATTGGATCGATGATGATAACCTGCGGCTGGAAGTCACTCACA
>DHHG01000088.1 GCA_002403175.1 Syntrophaceae bacterium UBA4778
GATAATCGGGTAAGAATGTGTCTTAAGTATTGAATAATCAAAGTAATACTGATTGATTATTCAGAAGATTCGCTACCCATGCGCTTCAATGCTGTATCTTGCAACCACTTCATCCCACTTATTCTGGACTTGAAGAATCAGCTCGCATATTTCACGAACCGCGCCGTATCCGCCATTTTTATTTGTCACATAATCGACCGCCCGCCTGGCGTATTCCGATGCATCAGCCGGTGCGGCAGAAAACCCCGCTCTGCGCAGGATCGGAATATCCGTCAAATCATCTCCCATACAGGCTGTCTGGCACTCCTTCAGATTCTTCCTGCTCAGAATTTGCTCATAAAATTGAATTTTATTCTTTGCACCCTGATATACCTCATCGATTCCGAGATCCTTCGCTCGGTACTCTACAACCTTGGAACTGCGCCCTGTGAGGAGGATAATATCAATCCCGCTACGCATGAGAAGCTTCATTCCATGGCCATCCTTCACATCAAAGCATTTCAATTCACGTCCCGCATCGTCGTATATGATCCGCCCATCAGTCAGAACACCATCCACATCGAGAATGAGATGCGTTATTTTTTGAATTTTATTTTTTAGCTTATCTGAGATACTCATTTAAAATCACCTTATGCATTAAATGTTTAATGTCACTCTTTAACAATTTGATCGATTTTCATAAGCGTTCGCAACAGATCGGGAAACAGCTTCAATTCCAACGAATTAGGACCGTCGCATAAAGCCTTGTCCGGGTCGGGATGAACCTCAAAAAATATTCCGTCAATTCCGGTCGCCACCGCCGCCTTCGCCAGATAAGAAACCATCGATCGATCTCCCGAAGAGGCACTTCCCGCTCCGCCCGGCAATTGTACACTATGGGTCGCATCGAAGATGACTGGATATCCCATATTTCTGATAATTGGTATGGACCGGAAATCAGAAACCAGATTGTTATATCCGAAAGAAGTACCCCGCTCGGTAATAAGGATATTCTCGTTACCGGCAAACTTGGCCTTTTCTATTACATTTGCCATGTCCCAGGGTGCCAAAAATTGTCCTTTTTTAATATTGATTATTTTAGCTTTAGAAGCGACTTCCACAATAAAATCCGTCTGGCGCGAAAGGAAGGCAGGTATCTGCATAATATCCAGAACTTCCGCCGCTTCCTGAATTTCTCCAGAGTGATGCACGTCCGACAATACCTGAATGTCGCATTGTTTTTTTATATCGGATAATATGGCAAGGCCGGCTTTTAATCCGGGTCCGCGAAAGGAGTGGATAGAAGATCGATTCGCCTTGTCGTATGATGCTTTGAAAATAAACGGAATATTCAGTTCCGCGGCCATTTCTTTCAAAATACAAGCTGTTTCCAGAGCCATATCCGCGCTTTCCATCACGCAAGGACCGGCAATCAAAACCAGCGGGGCTCCCCCTCCTATCACAAAATCCCTCAATTGAATCTGCTTCATCTTAGCCGTAAATACCCCCGGATTTAATTTTTTTCCTTATATTTCTGCTGCAATATTTTTATTTTCAACTCGGGAACTTTTTTAGCCGCTTTGTCTAATTCCGGATTGAGTTCATAGGCGGCCGTATATTCCTTCAGCGCTTCATTGTACAGGCCTTTACGCTCGTACGCCGATCCAAGATGGAAGTGATTCAGATCATCTTCCTTATCGTAGTTCAGGGCAATTTTGTAATTCTCGATCTCTTTGTTTACGTCACCTTTTAACCCATATGCACGTCCAATGCTCGAATATACTCCGGCTCGTTTAGAAGTCAATTTGACCGTTTTTTCATAAATCCTGATTGCCTTATCGTAATGCTTCTGTTTCAGATATTCTTCCGCCAGCATGGTCAGAACATTCAGATTCGGATTGGAAGCCACACATCTTTCATAGGCTTCCATTGTTTTTTTGCTTTCTCCGAGTTTTTCGTAAGTCATTCCGAGATCGTAATATACCTGAAAATCTTTCTTTCCCAAATGAATAGCCTTTTCGTAAAGCTGTGCAGCTTTACGATGCTCCTTCATCTCGTTATAGACTTGGCCGAGCCCGATACAAAGAGAAGCATTTTTAGGAGAGGACTTCAGCGCTTTTTCATATAACCGGACAGCACTCGAGAATTTCTTTTCCCGGGCGTAAAGGTTGGCTAATTTCCCTATAGAATCCATATCATCCGCTTTGAACCTCAGCACCTTTTCATATTCTGCAGTTGCTTCCGCGTAACGTTTTTCCTTTTCCAGTGCCAAGGCCAGATTATAGTGAATCACATAATTACTCGGTTTATACTGAAGGGCTTTTTTATAGTTTTCTATCTCTTGCCTTGTTTTCCCTTTCGCTCCATAAGCCAGACCAAGATTGGCATAGGCCTCGGCATTTTTTGGTTCTTTATGTATCACTTCGGAAAGAATTTTAATCGCCTCATCGTACTTTTTGCTCTTCATCTGCATCTGGCCAAGCGTTAGCCTTGCTTCCAGGTTATTGGGCTTCTGTTTCAGGTATTTCCGATAGTGCTCAGCTGCAGAACCCGTCTTACCGGATTTGTCACAGGCTTCTGCGAATCTGATCCGGATATGTTCATTATCAGGATTAAGCCTCAAAGAATCCGAGTAGTACTCTGCAGCTTCCGACCATTTGCCGAGTCGGGATGACGCCAGACCTGCATTGGCAAACGCCGATGCATCTTTTGGATTCTTTGAAATGATTATCTTATAAATATTCAGGGCCTCCCGATATTCTTTTTTCTCCATCAACAGGCCGGATAGTTCGATTAAAGAAAGCAAATCGCCCGGTTGCTGCCGCAGAGCCTGACGGTATTCCTCTATTGCTTTTTCCGTCATTCCTTTCTTTGCATAGGCCCCGGCCAGCATTCGCCGGACGTTTAAATCCTGCCGGTTAAGATCTGAAGCTTTTTTCAGCGATTCAATCTGCAGGTCATTTTTATCGTTTGCATTTTTTGCAAAACGCACCCAATCCTGGGGAGTTACAGTAACTCTGATGGGCACTTCACGTATCGTTTTTTCTTCGTACCGAACGACAATACTGAACTCCGGCCGAAGTGCTTTCCGGGCCTCATCGGCCTCGTATGGCATCACCTTATCAACCAGATCAATTCCCTTTATGGTGCCTTTAAAAGCAGGTCCCTGCGGCAATCCCTTGATTTCCGCCGAAATCCGGCTACTAAACAGGGCATCTGTTATAATTCTCTTGACCACAAACTCATCCCGATAAGTTACCTCAAGGGGCTGATCGGGCTTTATAATATAATCTTTTCCGTTTTTTTCGATAACGATCGCATACAGAACCGGTTGTCGGCCGGTTACGGTAGTTACAACGATCTCTTTTAATCCCGGAGAATCGGCGGAAATGTTCGCGGACGCAATTTGATTCGTGAGAAGCCAGCCTCCTCCGCCAGTCAATGCGAGGGCGCAAAGAATCAATAATGCCGTGATCGACAAGGCACGTAGGCTCTCTTTCCTTTTCAGATCTTTCTGCCTCTTTTCGCCTGATTTGTAATAGTCCACTTTTTCATCCCCTTGGATGGAATTTTTTATGAACTTCCTTTAACCTGGTCCCCGTAATATGGGTATATATCTGAGTGGTCGCAATATCGGCATGACCGAGCATGGCCTGAACGGCCCTAAGGTCGGCCCCGCCTTCCAGCAAGTGCGTAGCAAATGAATGTCGAAACACATGCGGGTGAACTTTCTTTTCAAGATCCGCCTTCTGAGCGTAACCCTTCAAAATCTTCCAGAACCCCTGACGTGTTAGTGCCTTTCCGGACTTGTTCGAGAAAACGAGATTGCCGGCATGTTTTCGCGCCAGAATTGGGCGGGCCTTTTCCACATATTCATGGAGATAGCTCAGCGCGACCTGACCAATCGGCACGATTCTCTCTTTCTGTCCCTTTCCCATTACGATCAGAAATCCAACCTGCCAGTTGATGTCATTCAATTTCAACGATATCAACTCCGAAACCCGCATCCCGGTCGCGTAAAGGAGCTCAAGCATAGCCTTGTCCCTCAACCCGCGATGAGTTTCCGTATCGGGTTGAATCAGTAGCTGTTCCATCTCGGACCGGCTGAGCGTATCAGGGATATGCATCCAGACCTTAACAAGATCGATATGAGCTATCGGATTTTCATCCAGCTTCTTTTCAGAAAGCAGGTATTTATAAAATCCCCGCAGAGCAGCAAGCTGCCGGTTGATCGTGCTCGCCTTCAACCCTTTTTCCCTCATTTCGCGGATAAAGGCAACGGCATGATTGGGTTTGACATTTAAACCATCAATTCCGCATTTCCTCTTAATAAAATCTCTGTATTTCCCGAGATCGCGGTCATAGGCCTCCAGGGTATTGGAAGAGGCGCCTTTTTCAATCGCAAGAAATCTCAAATATTCGTGAATCGAAGCATTCATTGGGATATCCCGTATCAATAT
>DHHG01000171.1 GCA_002403175.1 Syntrophaceae bacterium UBA4778
ATTTCTGGTCGATGCAGGAATCCTCTCAATGCACGTTTCCAAAGATAAGAAGGGAAGAGAAGCACTGCTCTATACCCGTTCGGGAGATAAGGTGAAAATAGAATCGCTGCGGCAGAGGATTTTTAAATTCCTTTGAGTTGAAGTTGAGCGCACAGATCACAACCGTTCTGAATCCGGTAGCGAGCGTATTTCCCGCTGCTCGCGGCGGGGATAAGCGAGCGAATCATGTTTAAACATCTTCCTTTAAGGATCGGAGATTCTCTGGAGCTTGCTCCGGTGAGCCTTCAATGCAATTTGAAAGTTTCCGTAAAGAGAGGAAATTTTACTGAGAATTACTTTGTTTTGAACAGGAGGTAAAAAATGGTGGACTCAATCCATAATATTCCCGGATCGGAAATTAAATTACAGGAAGGTAAAAATTCGAATCGTAAAAACGAATTGAAAAGAGAGATTGTCTCTACAGGAGGAAAACCGGTCGATCTCTTTTCCAAAGAATCGGATGTTTCCGGTTTCAATCAGGTCGGGATTGCAGAAGCCGATGCAAATGCCGGTCTGGAGCTAGAAAGGGAAACTGCCTATGAATTGAGCCGGCAAACATCGGAAGAAATAAGAAACAATCCGAACTTGGCGGAATCTGCTCAGGCGAATATCTCCGGTCAGAGATTTCTGGATCTTTCTAAAAAATAAAATCTAATAGCAGGGCAGCCGGCTCTTTCGGGTGAGGCGCTTTCCTTTAAACACGCTGATTTCCACCTCGCAGTTTTGCTCATGAGGAAGGACGACTGCCTTGACAGTGAATCCGTTAAAGACACCTTGGGCCATTCCGGATTCCTGCGCTTTCTTTGCAAGCTGTGCGATAAAATCATCTATATCTACTCGCCCTCTCTCCGGAATGCTTTCAGCTTCCTCCGTGATGAGTCCATCACAAACGATATATTTATAGCTATCCTCCCACCCCGATGTAGTAACCATGACCGTGACCGGGATGCAACCTCTTTGATCACCTTTACCTGGACTGGCCTCAAATTGTTGACCATCTATTATCTTGCAGACAACTGTACCGGAAATGGCCGCTGCTGCGGCAATCTGCTCGCGTGCGTTGATTGGAATGCGCCCTGTCATCGTTTGCGGATTTTGGGAATTGGCTTTCGCATAAGCAGGAACTGACATTGTGAAAAGCAAATAAATCATAGCCAGGGCGAAAGTTTTTCTTTTCAATTTAATCTCCTCAATTCAAATGGGGATTATACCAGTATTCATTTGATGAGAATGTGAGAAATATAGGAACTTGCCCCTTGGGATTGATTATAAAAAGAGATTGGAGTAGACTCACCAAAACGCCGGGGCAATCTATATCTCAGAAAACAGCGTGAATGCAAGATATTAATGGTTTACTGTAAATTTGGGGTAGACAGGATAAAAAGGCTTTACAGAGCCATCGGGACTTAATTTTGTTTTTCTTTGTTTAGAATTCCGGGTCTCAATAAATTTGATTGTAATGAAATGGAAGACAGCAAGATGAACGGATCAAAGAGAGCCAAAGAGCAACTTGTTCAGGAAATACAAGAATTGCGAAAAGATATAGAAAATCGAAATCCGCTTCAAAATGATTCCCATTTTGAAGAAGGCATATATCGTTGTCTTGAGAACAGTTCGAAAGCGGGATTTTATATAATTCAGGATGGAAAATTCGTTTTTGTAAATCACCATGCCTCTAAGTACTGGGGTTATAAACTCGGCGAGACCTCACTCAATTTTGTCCATCCCGATGATCGGGAAAAAGTTCGGGAGAACGCCGTAAAAATGCTGCAAGGGAAACGTTCCTCATCTTACGAGTTCCGGACCATCACAAACAACGGCGAAGTACGTTGGTTTACAGAAACGATAGCCCCCATCGTATTCAAAGGCAGGCGGGCCGTCCTTGGATTGTCTATGGAAGTTACCGAACAGGTTGAGGCTATGGCTAAGCTCGTGGAATTGGAATCACTGGAAGCTTCTATTCTGGATGCTTTCCCACATGCCGTGATCGGGCTTAAGAACCGTATTATTGTCTTTGCTAATGACGCTGTTCAGGATGTCTTTGGTTGGAAGGCAAAAGATCTGATCGGGAAGAGTTCAAGGATCCTCTATTCAACGGAAGAGGGATATCAGGAAATTGCAGATATGCTCTATTCGACTCTTGAACGGAAAAGAAAATTCAAAACTGAATTTATTTGCCGGCGCAAAAATGGGGCGGAAATAACTTGCCTGATCAGTGCATCCCGCATTGGTCGGAATCTGAAAGAGAAACATGTCGTAATTACTTTTCAGGATATAATGGATCAGAAGAGAGCGGAAGAGGCCTATGAGACGATGGCTAACAGCTCACAGGCCGGTTTCTATGTGCTCCAGCATGGGAAATTTCAGTTCGTCAACCAGAATGCGGCCAAAATGCTCGGCTATAGTCAGCAGGATCTTATCGGGATGAAAAATATGGAAATTGTTCATCCCTCGGACAGAAGGCGCGCTCGCAAGATGGGTATGGAGATGCTAAAAGGGAAGCGAACCTCTCCTTTCGAATACCGGATCATTTCCAGGGA
>DHHG01000172.1 GCA_002403175.1 Syntrophaceae bacterium UBA4778
TTCCCGTCATGAGTGAATTCGCCCCCGCCACAATACCCAACGGAAGCAGTTGCTTCAGATTTTTTTCCTTACCACCACAGAGCCTGATATCTTTATCCGGAAGAATGAACCTGAAAACCGCAATGGTCAGGATAATTTCCATGGGCGAAAGGGGAACACGATTCTCAAGAGGAGTCCCGGGAATTGGACTCAGGATGTTAATCGGCACAGAATCAACGTCCAGATCGCGCAGGGTACAGGCCAATTCAATCCTCTGCTCGATGGTTTCTCCCAATCCGATTATCCCTCCGGAGCACGTGGAAAGCCCCGCTTCCTTTGCGGCCAGAACGGTCTGTATATCACTATCGTATGGATGAGTCGTGCAGATCTCATCGAAAAAGCTACGGGAGGTTTCAAGGTTGTGGTGATACCGAAACAGCCCGGCTTTTCTGAGTTCAAGAGCCTTTGAAAAATCTATCATGCCGAGAGAGGCGCATGGTTTTATATTCGACTTTCCTATCTGTGCGATAACTCGGAAGATAGTATTCCATTCGCCATCGGACGATATCCTGGTACCGCTGGTCACGATTCCGAAAAAACGGGCTCCGCTCGCCGCAGCCATATCCGCTTTTTGAATCATTTCTTCTGCAGGTAAAAGGGGATAAAATGAAGCATTGGTAAGCCAATGTCCCGACTGTGCGCAAAATTTGCAGTCCTCACGACATTTACCAGATTTCGCATTAATAATGCCGCACAGGTTGATCTTCTTTCCTTTATAGTACTCCCTAATTTCGGAAGCTGCCGCCATTAATACGAACGGCCTTTTCCACCCCTGTTCAAATAACTCCACGGCCTCAGCCGGACTCAACCGACGACCATGAAGAATTTCATTTTTTAATTCCTGAAATGATGGATACATACCGATCTATATCCTTTTAAATTTGTCGAGAGCGATTTTAGGGCTGTAATCGGCGACACTTATAACAGACCGAAACTTTTTTGTAAATGCAGGCCTTCTTATTGAACATAGTTAGCCCCCAAAACTTTATTAGCCGGCCGAATCAACTCAGATTTTAAAACAGGGTTCGGGGGGGAATAGCGGCATCGGTACTGGAGAGCTCAAAAGAAAAGCCCCGGATTACGAGAGTAACCGGGGCAGTTCTTTTTCCGCACAGCATCGGGGGGGATCATCGTACGGATGTTATATATAAAGCAAGATTTCTCCTGCGTTGCCAAAAATCATTCGTCCCTAAGACGATGCCAAATTATAATACGCTTCAGGAAGGTACAATCGGGGGGTGTCTGAAATGCACTTAAGACCTACCAATGATAGCGACTCGGAAGCACACCTAAGAAGGGATCGGCGTTTGTCCGATGCCGCTCTGAATGCAGGCGGACAGTGGGAAAGAGAATAGCGGATCAGCCTACAAGCTTGTTTTGAATAGCGTAGAGCGTAATCTCCGCATTGTTTTTTACTTTCATCTTTTCAATAATATGTGTGCGGTAGGTACTGATTGTTTTAACACTAAGGCAGAGCTCATCGGCAATTTCCGTCACAGTCTTCCCTGAAGCAATCATGAGCATTACCTGATATTCGCGGTCCGAAAGCATTTCATGAGGGGCCTTTGCGGCGGCGACATCAAAATAATAAGTCAGCTTTTCCGCCATGGACGAAGAAACGTATCTTCCGCCCTGGGAAATTTTCCTGATAGCCGTAATCAGTTCATGAGGAGCACTAGCCTTAGTCAGGTACCCTGAAGCTCCAGCCCTGAAAGCCCTAACCGCATATTGCTCTTCCGGATAGATACTCAGAATCAGGACAGGAAGCTTTGGTTTCAGAGCTTTTAAGTCCTTCAAAATCTCCAACCCACTTCGCCCGGGCATTGATATATCAAGAAGGATAAGATCAAAATCCTTTTTCCGGATGATTTCTAAAACCTCCTGGCCGTTCTCCGCCTCATCGGCAGCAATCATATCCGCTGTATCGGACAATATCTTCTTATATCCCTCCCGAACAATGGGATGATCATCCGCAATCAGGATTTTTATTTTTTTCATATGGTTTTTCCTTTCCTTCTAAGTGGTATCGTAACTTTCACGACAGTCCCCTTCCCGGGCTCACCGGAAATGACTACATCTCCTCCCAGATGAAACGTCCTTTCCTGCATCCCGAGCAGTCCGAAAGAATTCGGCTTGGATAGCTGTTCCTGGGTGATTCCTTTTCCATTGTCCCGAACCGTCAGGAGAAGTTTTCCCGAAAATACACGCAAATTGACTGTAACCCCCGTAGCATCAGCATGGCGCAGCACATTTGTAAGGGTTTCCTGGAAAATTCGGAAAACCGCCGTAGAAATGTCAGTATCGAGCGAAACATCTTCAGGCCGAATTTTCACGGAACAGACAATCCCCGTCCTCTTTTGAAATTCTTTAGCATGCCAGAAGATCGCATCGGCAATCCCGAGATGATCCAGCATGCCGGGACGGAGATCCATATATATGCGTTTAACCGTGCTCATGGTCATTTCGATCAACCTTGCCATGGATTCTGTTTTGCTCAACAGAGATTTCTCATTGGGAGGCAATTGCTTGTTCAGCAAAATGATATCCGTATTCAAGGCCGTAAGCAACTGACCCAATTCATCGTGAAGCTCTCGGGCGATATGCGTCCGCTCTTTTTCCCGCACCGATTCAAGATGGGCGGATAATTGGCGCAGCTGCTCATGGGATCGCTCCAATTCCCGCTCGGCGCTTTTTCGCGCTGTTATATCTTCGAATGTTATGACGATTGCTTTATTTTTCAGGCTTTCACCTATTCGGGCAGCATGCATTGTGCACGAAATCTCAGATCCATCTTTTCGCCGGCAGGGGAACTCTGCATTGAACGTAGGCTGGCGTTCCAAGATAGAATAAACCCAAGAGGCGACTTCCTCTTCATCTTGCCCCCTGCTGTAAAGACTCTGAATGCCCAACCCGACAAGCTCTTCGGGACTCCACCCGAATACGCTTTTTACCCCTTCGTTTGCAAAAATGATTTTACGGTTCCTCAGTCCTATTACTGCGTGGGGGATCGCCCTCAGAAGAGAAGTCTCAAAGGCTTTCAACTCCGCCATTTCTCTTCTGGCCTTGATCTGCTCCGTAATATCCATGGAGTTACCCAAAATGGCCCTCGACCCGCGGAAAGGGATATAGGTCATTGTCTCCATAATCCATTTGGTTTTACCGTCCCTGGAAATGATCCGGTATTCGAAAGGAGAGGTTCGCTTCCCTTTTAGCATCTCCATACCCATCTTGCGAGCGCGCCTTCTGTCCGCGGGATGAACAATTTCCATATTTTTCATCCCGATAAGGTCCTGCTGACTATAGCCGAGCATTTTGGCCGCATTCTGGTTGACGAACTGAAATTTCCCATGCTGGAGCACATAGAAACCGGCCTGTGAGCTGTTGGCCATCGTCTCATAGGCCTCTTCCGCTCTCTTCTGATCCATTATATCCTGAAAAGTAATTACGACGTGTTTCTCTTTCAGATTTCGACCAATGCGGGACGCGCTGATCAGGCAGGTTATTTCCGCCCCATTTTTGCGCCGGCATATAAATTCGGTTTTGAATTTTCTTTTCCGTTCAAGAGTCGAATAGAGCATATCTGCAATTTCCTGATACCCCTCTTCCGTTGAATAGAGGATCCTTGAACTCTTCCCGATCAGATCTTTTGCCTTCCACCCAAAGACATCCTGAACAGCGTCATTGGCAAAGACAATAATACGGTTCTTAAGCCCGATCACAGCATGTGGAAAAGCATCCAGAATGGAGGCTTCCAGTGCTTCCAGTTCCACGAGCTTAGCCATCGCCTCAACCTGTTCGGTAACTTCCATAGATAATCCAAGGACAGCCCGCCTGCCTTTGAATACGATGGGGGCTATCGTTTCTGTAAACCAACGTACTTCGCCATTGTTTGTGATGGTCCGGAACTCATAAGATGAGGAACGTTTTCCTTTCAGCATTTTTACGGCGTTCTCCCGAACTTTTTCCCGATCATCCGGATGGACGAAATTCAGTGAGATTTCACCGAGTTTATAACCCCAGTACTTAGAGGCATAATGATTTACAAAAACGAATTTTCCATCCTGAATTATATAAAATCCCGCTTTCGAACTGTTCTCAAGACAACGATATATGCCTTCTTCAAAATGGGTATCATTTTGAAGCGGGTTCCGATTTTCTACATCATTGCGCAATTCTTGTATTTCCTGAACAAGCTGCTCTTTGACTCTCTTTGTTTCATTCATCTTGCCGTCTTCCATTTCATTACAATCAAATATATTTACACCCGGAATTCTAAACAAAGAAAAACAAAATCAAGTCCCGATGGCCCTGTAAAGCTTTCTATCCTGTCTACCCCAAATTTACAATCAACCATTAATATCTTGCACTCACACTGTTTTCTGAGATATAGATTGCCCCGGCATTTTGGTGAGTCTACTCCAATCTCTTCTTATAATCAATCCTAAGGGGCAAGTTCCTATAATTCTCACATTCTCATCAAATGAATACTGGTATAATCCCCATTTGAATTGAGGAGATTAAATTGAAAAGAAAAACTTTCGCCCTGGCTGTGATTTATTTGCTTTTCATAATGTCAGTTCCTGCTTATGCGAAAGCCGATTCCCAAAATCCGCAAACGATGACAGGGCGCATTCCGATCAACGCGCGCGAGCAGATTGCCGCAGCAGCGGCCATTTCCGGTACAGTTGTCTGCAAGATATTAGATGGTCAACAATTTGAGGCCAGTCCAGGTAAAGGTGATCAAAGAGGTTGCATCCCGGTCACGGTCATGGTTTCTACATCGGGGTGGGAGGATAGCTATAAATATATCGTTTGTGATGGACTCATCACGGAGGAAGCTGAAAGCATTCCGGAGAGAGGGCGAGTGGATATAGATGATTTTATCGCACAGCTTGCAAAGAAAGCGCAGGAATCCGGAATGGCCCAAGGTGTCTTTAACGGATTCACTGTCAAGGCAGTCGTCCTTCCTCATGAGCAAAACTGCGAGGTGGAAATCAGCGTGTTTAAAGGAAAGCACCTCACCCGAAAGAGCCGGCTGCCCTGCTATTAGATTTTATTTTTTAGAAAGATCCAGAAATCTCTGACCGGAGATATTCGCCTGAGCAGATTCCGCCATGTTCGGATTGTTTCTTATTTCTTCCGAGGTTTGCCGGCTCAATTCATAGGCAGTTTCCCTTCCTAGCTCCAGACCGGCATTTGCGTCGGCTTCTGCAATTCCGACCTGATTAAAACCGGAAACATCCGATTCTTTGGAAAAGAGATCGACCGGTTTTCCTCCTGTAGAGACAATCTCTCTTTTCAGTTCGTTTTTACGATTCGAATTTTTACCTTCCTGTAATTTAATTTCCGATCCGGGAATATTATGGATTGAGTCCACCATTTTTTACCTCCTGTTCAAGACAAAGTAATTCTCAGTAAAATTTCCTCTCTTTACGGAAGCTTTCAAATTGCATTGAAGACTTACCGGAGCAAGCTCCGGAGAATCTCCGATCCTTAAAGGAAGATGTTTAAACATGATTCGCTCGCTTACCCCGCCGCGAGCAGCGGGAACTGCGCTCGCTACCGGATTCAGAACGGTTGTGATCTGTGCGTTCAACTTCAACTCAAAGGAATTTAAAAATCCTCTGCCGTAGCGATTCTATTTTCACCTTATCTCCCGAACGGGTATAGAGCAGGGCTTCTCTTCCCTTCTTATCTTTGGAAACATTCATCGTGAGGATTCCTGCATCGACCAGAAAT
>DHHG01000090.1 GCA_002403175.1 Syntrophaceae bacterium UBA4778
CAGAGATCGGAAGCATTCAGAAAGGATCGGTTGCAGAAAAGGCAGGTTTCCTGAAAGGGGATAAGGTCATTAAAATAGATGGACATGAAATTTCAGACTGGAATGATATTTCTGATCAGACGACGAATAGCCACGGAAGGGAAATGGTTTTCACGATCGTACGGGGGCCTTCTAATCTGAGTGTCCGCGTAAAACCTCAGCTTATGAAGGGAAACAATATATTTGGGGAAAAGGTCGAATCTTATAAAATTGGAATTTCTCCTTCTGATCACGTTATTTCCAGAAAAGAGAGTCCGACTGATGCTGTTCAATCAGGACTGAAACAGACCTGGTTTATAACGGAATTGACGGCAGTAAGTCTCGTCAAGATGGTCGAAGGTGTCGTGTCTCCTAAGACATTGGGTGGACCCATCATGATCGCTCAGCTTGCCGGTACACAGGTCAAGAAGGGGGCAGTTTCATTCATTTTTTTAATGGGCTTGTTAAGCGTGAATCTCGCAATTTTGAATTTACTTCCAATTCCCGTTCTGGATGGTGGACATATTTTTTTCAATCTGATTGAAATGATTATCGGAAGAGAAATAAGTGTAAAATGGCGCGAGATAGCTCAGCAAATAGGCTTTTTTCTATTGATCCTGCTGATGCTTTTTGTTTTTTATAATGATATTTTGAGAATATTTAACGGTGGTTGATATATGTATATCCTTGCTGTCGATACCTCGACGGAAACGGGAAGTATTGCCCTCCTTTCAGAAGATCGTGTCATATGTGAGCTCAATGTTAATTGCGGATTGAATCACTCGCAAACTATTCTCTCCGGGATTTCGGATGTTTTAAGATATGCAGGGAAAAATGTATCCGATTGCGAATTTTTTGCAGTGACGACAGGTCCCGGATCTTTTACCGGCTTGAGAATAGGGATCAGCATAGTTAAAGGGCTTGCTCTGGCCGCCTCGAAACCAGTTGTTGGTGTTTCTACACTGGATGCACTTGCTCATAATCTATTCGCATCGACCATGCAGATCATTCCTTTTTTGGATGCAAAAAGAGGGCAAGTATATGCCAGTTGCTATGAGCCAGGTCCATATGGACATCCTGAAAAGATAATTCCTGAAACTGTAGAGGACCCGAGATCGTTTTTAAATAAAATTCAATCGAAGGTCATTTTTGTCGGTAATGGTACATCCAGTTATCGTTCAATTATCGATGAAATCCTGGGTGACCGTTGCCTGGTGGCTCCAATGCCATTTCAGAATATAAGGGCATCTGTCGTTGGATTTCTAGCCCTGAAGAAATTCAAAACGGGCGAGGTATTGGATACATTATCCTTCGCACCGCAGTATATAAGGGCTTCCGGTGCGGAGAGCGCGGATACAATCATTTGAAAAGGCTTGATTTCTCTGAGATTCATTGACTTTATTGGGTTTTTAATGTAAATCTTCCGGAAAATAAGCAGTGGTTCGTATGCAATTTCGAGAGAAAAAATCACTTCATGATTGCTCGACGTATATGGATTGTAAGCTAATAAAAAGAGAGGATTTAATCAGGGTCACCTGATTCCTAATAGATATGACAAAAAGAAGCGAATTGATTGCCCGGGAAGGATTTAGGTTCATTATTCCTCTCCTGGCCATGACCATCCTTTCATCTGCAATGGGGATGAACATAGTATCAGGTATTTTCTTATTTTTAACGTGTTTTGTTTTATGGTTTTTCCGAAATCCGGAGCGAACGGGCCCGAATGATGAGAAGTCCGTTATTTCACCAGCCGACGGAAAGGTCATCAAGATAGAGGAATTAGAAGATACTGGCTTTATTCAGGAAAGGTGCATAAAGATAAGCATTTTCATGAATATCTTTGATGTCCATGTAAATAGAATTCCATTCTCCGGTACAATTGAAAACATTACGTATAAGAAAGGGGCTTTCATTTCAGCAAACCTGGATAAAGCTTCCGAAAAAAATGAAAGAAATATTGTTTTGTTGAGGACGAGCACGGGAAGAAAAATCCTTTTTATTCAGATTGCGGGTCTTATAGCTAGACGTATTGTTTGTTGGATCGATAAGGGCATGGATCTTACGCGAGGTGAGAGGTATGGGCTGATCTGCTTCGGTTCCCGACTTGAATTGTTTATTCCCTCGGATTCTACAGTTGTTGTAAAGGTCGGAGATCGTGTCAGAGCCGGTTCAACCGTAATGGGATACTTAAAATGAAAAACAGAGAGAGATTTCGCTCTAAATTCAGAAAAGATCAAATGAAAAAAGGCGTTTACGTCCTGCCGAATTTATTCACGACGGCAAGTCTTTTTTCAGGCGTGTATGCGATTATTGCATCAATAAACGAAGATTTTATGAGGGCAGCTCTAGCCATCATTGCTTCTTTGGTCCTCGATGGGCTGGACGGACGCATGGCAAGAATGACAAACACGACAAGCAAATTCGGAACAGAATACGATTCTCTTTCCGATCTTGTCGCATTTGGAGTTGCGCCGGCAATACTTGCGTATATGTGGGCTATGTCGCCTTTTGGAAAATGGGGCTGGATAACCGCATTTTTATTTATTGCGTGCGGAGCGCTACGGCTTGCCCGATTTAATGTGCAGGTCAGTGTCGTTGATAAACGAATTTTTATAGGACTCCCCATTCCGGCAGCGGCTATTGTAATCGCAGCTTCTATTATTTTGTATCATTTTCTCGGCGGAGTCGGGCCCTTTCAGAATATAGCGGTACCTTTCGGGGTATTTGCTCTTTCTTTGCTGATGGTAAGCAATATTAAATATTATAGCTTCAAAGACCTGAACTATTTTTTAAGAAAACCTTTCATGTCTTTTATATTATGTATCTTTATTCTGGTTATTGTCGTCGCCGAGCCTCAGATTACAATATTCACATTTACATTTGGCTACGCTCTATCCGGCCCGGCCTGGTTTATTCTTAGGATAGTCAGACATAAGCAAGTGGAAAATGAAGACATAGGCCATTCGGCTCATTAAGATATTGTAAGGATATTTTGTAAATTATTGCAGACCTCGTACAGTGTTCTGCTTTTTTAAAATAGTAATTAGGATGGTTCGGTTATTTATATTCGGCTCAATTAAATTCATCCGTGCAGGGTTTTCCTTTGCCGGTAACAATTGGAGTATCAGAGATGAAAAAGTATAATGTTGCTGTTGTCGGGGCTACCGGAGCAGTTGGAAATGAAATGATAGCAACTCTTGAGGAACGTAACTTTCCCGTGAACGAGGTGACCTTTTTAGCTTCTGCTCGCTCTGAGGGTATTGAGTTACCTTTCAGGGGAGTAATGCAGCCGGTTAAAGTTTTAAATGAACATTCATTCCGAGGGATCGATATCGGACTCTTTTCAGCGGGAGGAAGCATCAGTGAGAAATTTGCGCCTATTGCTGCAGCCTCCGGATGCGTGGTTGTTGATAACACGAGCGCATTCAGAATGGATCCAGCCGTCCCGCTTGTAGTGCCGGAAGTGAATCCGGAGAAGGTGGCTCAGTATACTTCAAAAGGCATTATTGCTAATCCGAATTGCTCAACTATTCAGATGGTAGTTGCTTTAAAACCAATTCACGATACCGCCCATATTAAGCGAATCGTTGTTTCCACATATCAGGCAGTTTCCGGAACAGGCAAAAAGGCGATGGAGGAATTGGCGAATCAGACGACGGCCATTCTTAATTTCAGAGAGCCTCAGATAAAGGTTTATCCGCATCAGATAGCTTTCAATTGTCTGCCGCAAATCGATGTCTTTTTAGAAAATGGCTACACAAAAGAAGAAATGAAGATGATTCAGGAAACAAAAAAGATAATGGGAGATGAATCGATAGCAGTTACAGCTACCACAGTCCGCGTACCGGTATTCCGGGCGCATTCAGAATCCGTCAATATAGAAACGGAGAGAAAAATAACTGCGACAGAAGTGAAAGACATTCTGTCTCGTGCCCCCGGAGTCGTTGTTGTCGATAACCCCGCCAACCTGCAATATCCCCTTGCTATCAATGCAGCGGGTAAGGATGAGACATTCGTAGGTAGAATCAGGGAAGATGAATCCATTGCGAACGGAATCAATATGTGGATCGTATCGGACAACCTGAGGAAAGGCGCTGCTCTCAATGCTGTTCAGATTGCAGAAATTCTCATAAGAGATCATCTGAATAATGCTTAGAATCATTGGTGGGCAAGCCAGAGGGTGCCGGTTATTACAGTTGCCGCCTCGTAGTGGATCCAGACCGACCACCGATCGAATTAAAGAAGCGTTGTTCAACATTCTTCCATCCATGGACGGAATTCGATTCCTCGATTTGTTTGCCGGGACCGGTAATGTAGGCCTCGAGGCTATGAGTCGTGGAGCAGACGAAGTCTGCTTTGTCGAGAACAATCCGGTCATGATCGGATTGTTGCGGAAAAATATAGAGAAATGTAATTTTAACAAGGGATATGAGGTTCTGCCTTTTTCAGTGGAAAAGGCGATACGGTTGCTTCGAGAGAGGAACAGAACATTTGATATTATCTTTTCCGATCCACCTTATGAGGAAGGTTGGGTAGAGAAGGGTCTAAAATTCATTTGGGAAGGAAATATTTTTTCAAATGACCCGTTGATCGTGATACAGCACTCTGTTCGGGAACCGCTGGCTGATGATCCGGAAAATTTTCGAGTCGCGGATCAGAGAAAATATGGGGATACATTCATTTCAATTTTAACAAGATCAGAAATCGGTCACTAGAAATACGGATTGGACGGATCGATAGAATTAATGAGGTAGATATGGGCCGCGTTGCCGTTTATCCGGGATCATTTGATCCCATTACCAATGGTCATTTAGATCTCATCAGAAGAGGTGTAAATTTTTATGATCAGCTCATTATTCTGGTTGCATATAATCCTGCCAAAAAAGGACTATTCACCATCGATGAGCGAATAGAAATGATCAAGGCCGTGATTGGCGATGATCCTCGAATCAAAGTAGATAGCTGGACGGGACTTCTGGTTGACTACATAAATAAATCGGATGCTCAAGTTATATTAAGGGGACTGAGAGCGGTATCGGATTTTGAATATGAATTCCAGATGGCGCTGATGAACCGGAGGTTGAATCGTCACGTGGAAACATTCTTCCTGATGACCGGTTATAAATGGTTTTTTACGAGTTCCCAGCTCATCAAGGAAGTTGCCTGCCATGGTGGATCTGTAAAAGGTTTGGTGCCGGACATTGTATTTCGCAAGCTACAGGAACAATTCAGTAATCTGGTAGATTAAAGGTGATTTTTTATGAAATTGGCCTCACGTACGAAAAAAATAAAACCATCCCCGACCCTGGCGATTACTGCGAGGGCGAATGCATTACGTAATCAGGGTAGAAAAATTATTGGTTTCGGGGCGGGAGAACCGGACTTTGATACACCTGAGAATATAAAAAAAGCAGCTATTGCCGCGATTGAGAGTGGCTTTACAAAATACACCGCGGTGGGAGGAATAGACGAGCTCAAAGATGCGATCATTGAGAAACTTAAGAATGAGAACGGATTGCTATATAAACGTTCGCAAATTATTGTTTCTTGTGGAGCCAAGCATTCCTTGTACAATATTGCTCAAGTTTTGTTTGAAGAGGGGGACGAGGTTATTGTACCAGCCCCTTACTGGGTATCTTATCCGGATATCATTCTTCTGGCCGGGGCTCAACCCGTAATATTGGATACGGAAGAGGAAGACGGGTTCAAAATACGTCCGGAACTTCTTGATAAGGCAATAAATGAGCGAACGCGCGCCGTCATTATAAACAGTCCTTCGAATCCCACGGGGGCCGCTTATACAGAAAAGGAGCTGAAGCGTCTTGCGGAAATCATTATCAAGCATAATCTCGTTGTCATTTCTGATGATATTTACGAAAAGATTGTTTACGATGGATTCGACTTTCAAAACATCGCTTCGGTTTGTCCGGAGATCCGGAACCGCACGATCGTTGTGAACGGCGTTTCAAAATCATATTCAATGACCGGCTGGCGCATCGGATATGCAGCCGGACCGGAGGATGCAATAGCAGCGGCAACAGAAATGCAGAGCCAGAACACATCGAATCCCTGTTCTATTGCTCAGAAAGCCGCAGTAGAAGCTTTGAAAGGAGATCAAAAAGTGATCTTCGATATGGTTGAGGAGTTTCGGAGAAGACGTGACTGCATCGTTGCAGGACTGAACCGAATACCCGGATTCAGCTGCCTTAAACCGGCAGGTGCCTTTTACGTATTCCCCAATGTCTCTGGTGTTTACGGTAGGTCCGGCATGAATAAGGTAATTCTCAATTCTCAGGACCTTTCGGAATACCTTTTGGAAAAGGTCGATGTTGCTGTGGTGCCGGGAAGCGCATTCGGGAACGATAAGCATATCAGATTATCATATGCTACAAGCATGAAGAATATTGAGGAAGGCGTATTGCGAATTCAATCTGCTATTTCTGAATTGGTATAGATCGTACTTTAACCTTTGCTTGTAAAAGATTCGATTTCAAAGTCGGATGAGAGAATCCTTCCAATCTCTGAAAATGGAAAATTCCCCCAAAAGAAGGAAAACAAAAACAATTCGGATCGGATCCGTCCAGGTCGGCGGCGATCATCCAATCGCTGTACAATCCATGGCGAATACGGACACGAGAGATGTTCGTGCGACCGTTCGACAGATACGTAAGCTGGAGAAAGCTGGTTGCGAGATTATTCGCGTTGCGGTTCCTGATCAGGAGGCTGCTGAGGCCTTAAGTTCCATAAAACAGCAAATTAAAATTCCACTCATAGCAGATATCCATTTCAATTATCCTCTGGCTATCTCCGCCATGAAAAATGGCGTTGATGCGATTCGAATCAATCCTGGAAATATTCGCAAAGATAATTTGAAAAAAATCATCCGTGTTGCCCGTGAGATGGACATTGCGATCAGAATTGGTATTAATTCGGGATCTTTGGAAAAAAAGATTTTGAAGAAATATGGAGCACCCTCGGCTGAAGCTCTGTCAGAGAGTGCTCTATCGAATATCGAATTCTTTGAAGGTTTGGGATTTTCCAATATCAAAATTTCTGTGAAATCTTCCGATGTCCCTACCATGATTGAATCCTATCGCTGTCTGTCCAGAGCTACGGATTATCCTCTCCATCTGGGGGTAACGGAAGCAGGAAGCGTATTGCAGGCCAGCATTAAATCAGCAATGGGGATAGGCATTCTATTATACGAGGGGATCGGAGATACGATCCGAGTTTCCATAACTGGAGATCCTGTCTCAGAAATACCGGTGGCATTCAGTATACTCAGGGGATTGAATATCAGGAGAATCGGTCCCGAGATCATATCATGTCCTACATGCGGACGATGCCAGATCAATTTGCTTCAACTTGTTCGTAGAGTGGAGAAAGAGATAGCCGGGTTGAAAGAACCATTTAAAATTGCGCTAATGGGATGTGCCGTCAACGGTCCTGGTGAAGCTGCCGAAGCTGATATCGGAATAGCCGGAGGGAAGGGAACAGGGCTTCTCTTTAAAAAAGGGAAAGTCGTAAAAAAAATAAAAGAGAACGAATTTATTACATCTTTATTGGAAGAAATAGATCGATTAAAATAATTCAGATGATTTCAAATAAGTATTTTGACCAGAGTTTATGAGGTAAGGAGAACAGGATGCGTTATTCGGAATTGTTTTTACCAACTGTAAGGGAAATCCCGGCGGAAGCGGAAGTAGTCAGTCATCAACTCATGTTGCGGGCCGGTATGATAAGAAAATTAGCAGGGGGAATTTATTCCTTTCTTCCCTTGGGTCTTCGAGTAATCCGAAGAGTCGAGCAGATTGTCAGAGAGGAAATGAATCGAGCGGGCGCTCAGGAAGTTTTGCTTCCTGCGGTACAGCCTTCAGAGCTCTGGGAGGAGTCCGGCAGATGGAATTTTTACGGAAAAGAATTGCTCCGTTTTAAAGACCGACACGATCGCGATTACTGTTTCGGACCCACGCATGAGGAAGTAATTACCGATCTGGTAAGAAAGGAAATCAAAACGTATCGTCAACTTCCCAAAAATCTGTATCAGATCCAAACTAAATTCAGAGATGAAATCCGGCCTCGCTTCGGCATCATGAGGTGCCGTGAATTCACGATGAAAGATGCATACAGCTTCGATGCGGATCAGGAAGGCGCCGATCTGAGCTATCGCAAAATGTACGAAGCGTACTTAAAGATCTTCTCACGTTGTGGTCTCGATTTCCGTGCAGTAGAAGCGGATACCGGCAACATCGGCGGTAGTTCCTCCCATGAATTCATGGTGATGGCGGAATCAGGAGAAGATGCCATCGCCTTCTGTAGCAAGTGTAACTATGCAGCCAATCTGGAGAAGGCAGAAGTCCTCGCTCCCGAAAAATCTGAGGAAGTACCGGAATTGTTTCCGCTCGAAGAAATTCATACGCCCGATATCAGAAGTATCGACGAGGTGTGTGCTTTTCTGAATGTCAGTCAGGATCGAGTTGTGAAGACACTCATTTTCCAGGCGGATAAGGATGTGGTTGCCGTTCTCGCAAAAGGTGATGACGAGATAAATGAGGCCAAGTTAAGGAGCTATCTGAAAGTGGATAATCTGGAACTTGCCGATGACGAGGTCATTCTGAAAACGACCGGATCTACCAAGGGTTTTGCAGGCGCAATCGGTTTAAAGGTAAAGATCGTTGCCGATTATGCACTTATGAATATGTATAATTTTGTAATGGGAGCGAATAAGCGGGATTATCACGTGCGTAACGTTAATGTTGGTCGTGACTTTAAAGTAGACGCATACGCAGACCTAAGAATTATAAAAGAATCCGATAACTGTCCACGTTGCGGATCCCAGATCAGGTTTGCCAGAGGGGTAGAGGTTGGACATATCTTTAAGCTGGGAACCAAATATACGAAAACGATGAAAGCCACATATCTCGACAAGAACGGGCAGGAGCAGTTCTTGATTATGGGATGCTATGGTATTGGCATAGGAAGAACCGTAGCGGCGAGCATCGAGCAGAATCATGATGATAATGGTATTATCTGGCCGATGCCAATTGCGCCGTTTCATGTTATTATAACGCCCGTCAACATTAATGATGAAAAACTAAGCCTGGCTGCAAATCAGTTCTACGAGAGGCTGAACGAAAACGGAGTGGATGTTCTTCTGGACGATCGAGATGAGAGGGCCGGTGTAAAGTTCAATGATGCAGATCTAATAGGAATTCCCATACGAGTGACTATCGGTCCGAAGAGCTTGGCTGAGGGCAAGGTGGAAATCAAAATCAGAAAAACCGGCGAAGTCCGGGCTCTGGATATGGGATCAGCCCATGAATACATAAAAGAAAACATCATGAAAGAAATTGGTTTTAGATGCTCCGAATAACGGATATTCTCGATAAGGTATCAGATTATTTATCTGCGGAAGAATTGGAGATAATTGAAAAGGCATATATCTTCAGCGCATCCGTCCATCAAGGGCAGGTACGACTTTCAGGAGAACCTTATCTTACGCATCCGATGGAGGTAGCAGGTATTCTAGCCGACATGAAACTTGATGCCTTTTCGATCACCACGGGATTGCTGCACGATACCGTTGAGGATACACTGGCGACAAAAGAACAAATAGAATCTGCTTTCGGAGAGGAGGTTGCGTTTCTTGTCGAAGGCCTAACAAAAATCAGCAAAATAACATTTGGTAGTCAGGAAGAACGTCAGGCGGAAAATTTCCGGAAAATGATTCTGGCAATGTCGTCCGATATCAGAATTCTGCTTGTTCGCCTGGCTGATCGCATTCATAATATGAGAACCCTCGAATTTCAGCCGTATGATAAGCAACATTATATAGCCAAAGAAACTCTGGAACTATACTCGCCTTTAGCAAATCGTTTGGGAATCAACTGGATGAAAATCGATTTGGAAGATCTCTCTTTTAAATATTTGTATCCGGAAGAATATAATGATCTGTCTCGAAGAATAGCAAACAAGACAGCGCAACGGGAAAAATACACCGATGAAGTCAAAGGAATTATCCAAGGTGAGATAACTCAGTTCGGATTATCCGGATTTGTCGAAGGACGTGCGAAACACCTTTACGGCATTTACAGGAAAATGATGGATCAGCATATAAATTTCGATGAGGTATATGACCTCATTGCCTTTCGAATCGTACTTGATTCAGATAAGGAAAAGGAATGCTACGAGGCGTTAAGTGTTGTTCATTCTCTTTGGAAACCGGTTCCTGGGCGCTTTAAGGATTACATCGCAATGCCCAAGGCAAATAATTACCGCTCTCTCCATACAACCGTGATCGGCCCTTATGGCGAGCGTGTTGAAATTCAAATCAGGACAAAGGAAATGCATGAATGGGCGGAAGAGGGTATTGCAGCCCATTGGCGGTACAAAGAGGGTGAAATCGTATCCGGAAAGGAAGAAGAGCAGATAAAGAAACTAAGGGAATTGCTGGAAGTGCAGCATGAGCTCAAAAATCCCAGAGAGTTTATGAAGAACATCAAAATGGCGCTTTTCCCTGATGAAGTTTATGTTTTCACGCCCGCCGGAGATGTTAAATCTTTTCCAAAAGGTGCCACACCCATCGATTTTGCTTACAGTATTCATACCGATGTGGGGGATAAATGTATCGGTGCCAAGGTGAACAGAAGTATTGTTCCCCTGAAATACCAGCTGCAGAACGGGGATACCTTAGAGATTATCACTCAGGCAGGGCATCATCCCAGCAAGGATTGGCTTAAATATGTTGTTACAACCAAAGCGATCTCGAAAGTCAAGAGCTGGATTAAAACCGAGGAGAGGCGCAAAAGCATCGATCTGGGGAGAGATATCCTAGAGCGGGAATTGAAGAAGCATCACATGAAATTAAACCAGGTCTTGAAATCCGACGAATTTAATAGGATATGGGCTGAATTATCACTGCTGTCTCCCGATGATTTAATGGCGCAGATAGGCTATGGGAAAGTTTCAGCTAAATCTATTCTGAACCGCCTTGCTCCAGAAATAGAAAAGAAAGAACCGATTTTCGATAAAATAAAACGAAATCTCAAACGGGCTCCATCTGCAGGTGTTTCTATCACCGGTGTGGAAGATATGATGGTGAGATTCGCCAGATGTTGCGACCCATTGCCCGGAGATGAAGTGGTTGGTTATATTTCTCGCGGACGCGGATTAAGTGTGCATATGGTTAATTGCGTTATGCTAAAAGGAACCGATCCGGAACGTATTGTTGAAGTACAATGGAATATAAAAGAAAAACAAACGTATCCAGTTTCTATACAAGTTACATGCAAGGACAAGAAAGGACTTCTTGCTGAAATCAGCAACAGTATTGCCTCACTGGATATTAATATTGCTCACGCAAAAGTAGATACAAGTCCTGAGCAGAATGCATTGCTGGATTTTCAACTTGAGGTAAGGGATCTGGAACAGTTCAATCATTTAATTTCCACATTAAAAAAACTTCGAAATGTAATATCTGTAGCGAGATTACGTCGTACCTGACGAGATTGCCTGCCCATGAAATAATAGCTTTCCATTGACATAAAAGCAGATAGTGAGGTATTAAAAAAATTACCCCAATAATGAATGAGCACGGTCGTATGTCTTTAAGAAAAACCATCCTTTTTATATCTTTTATTATTTTCTGTTTGGTTCCATATCAGGCCCAATCAAAGGATAATCAGGGAAATTTCATTCTGATTCTTGATGCGGGACATGGAGGCAAAGATACGGGTGTCAAGCTATCGGGAAATACTTACGAGAAAGATATCACCCTGGAAATTATTAACGCATTGAAGACCAGTATTGAAAGATCACGAAACATCAAAGTGATTCTAACTCGCTTCGGTGATCGTGATATGCCCGAAGCAGCAAGGTTAAAACCAAGCGGCGGCAAGAATGGGGATCTTTTTATCAGTGTGCACGTAAATGCTGGTTTCGATAACAGATCATCTGGCTTTGAAATGTACTATCTCGGGTTTAAGCTACCTTCGAGAATGGACAATAATTCAAATGAAATTGTAAAAGACATGGTATTTACCAGATCTCTGAATGAAAGTGTCAGGTTTTCCAAAATACTTCAAAATGATCTGGACGCTGTTTTTCCTAGGAAGAATAGGGGGCTTCGGGAAGCTCCCATCCGCTTACAATTTGCGGATACTCCAGCTATTCTATTGGAATTAGGATTTTCGACCAATGTAAGGGACAGGAGATCCATTCAGGATCCTGCAACACGGAAAGCCATTGCGGAAGCGATCGACAAAAGTGTTCGCAGCTATTTCTCTCAAATCTAGAGATAACAAATTTTTAAGACAGGGGAGTTCTGTGAGGATAAATGGACGGGCATGGGATGAAATCAGGCAGATCAGAATATCCAGAAACTATTTAAAGCATCCGCCGGGTTCTGTTCTGATCGAAATGGGCAATACGAAAGTTATTTGCGCAGTATCGATAGATGAGGGTGTTCCGCCATTTCTTAGGAATACCGGACGTGGTTGGTTGACTGCGGAATACTCCATGATTCCGGCCTCGACGCATACTAGGAGTCAGCGCGAAGCTGCGAAAGGGAAAGTTGGAGGAAGGACCCATGAAATTCAAAGACTCATAGGAAGATCTCTGCGTGCTGTTACGGACCTGAATGCTTTTGGGGAGCGGACGATATATATTGATTGTGATGTTATTCAGGCGGACGGAGGAACGCGGACGGCATCCATAACAGGAAGCTTAATCGCGCTGGTCGATGCCTTCCGGTATTTTCAAAACAGAGGCCTTGTAGAAGATATTCCCGTCCGGGATTATCTTTCGGCTATCAGTGTTGGAATCGTTAACGGAGAGCTGTGTCTTGATCTGGATTATGAAGAGGACTCGAAAGCTGAAGTAGATATGAATTTTGTTATGACCAGAGGAGGTCTTTTTATAGAGGTGCAAGGTACTGCCGAGAGAGTTCCTTTTGATAAGAAGTCATTGATGGGCATGACGGATCTGGCGGAAAAGGGGATCAAAGAACTGACCAAATTTCAATATGGCATATTAGGAGAAATAAACTGAAACGATTGGTTTTAGCAACAAGAAACGAGGGGAAATTAAGAGAATTACAGGATCTCTTAGATAATCTCGGGATAGAGATTTTGACATTGAATGATTTTCCAGATTTGCCGGAAATTGTTGAAGATGGCAAATCTTTTTTTGAGAATGCTTTAAAAAAAGCGAGCATGGTATCGAATTGGACAGGTGTGGCCAGCCTTGCGGATGATTCCGGTCTGGAAATAGATATCCTGGAAGGCCGCCCCGGAATTTATTCTTCAAGGTATTCGGGAGAGAATGCAACGGATCAGTCCAATATTGACAAAATTTTGGATGAATTAAAAAATGTTCCAGCTGACCAAAAAAAAGCTAATTTCCGTTGTGTACTTGTGCTATACAAACCGGATGGTCAATATGATGCTTTCGAGGGGAAATTGGATGGTTTCATTATTGATCAATGCTGTGGAACGCAAGGCTTCGGATATGACCCGATTTTTTTCATTCCGGAACTCGGTAAAACGGTAGCCCAGTTATCGCCGGCGATTAAGAATCAGATCAGTCACAGAGCGAAAGCGCTAAGGCAATTAAAAGAGAAGCTTATATCTGGCGAATCGATATAGAAAACTGTAAAATAGAAACGGGGCGTAGCGCAGTCTGGTAGCGCACCGGTTTTGGGAGCCGGGTGTCGAAGGTTCAAATCCTTCCGTCCCGACCAGAAAAAAAGAGGAATTGCTCAAGCAGTTCCTCTTTTTTTCTGCATTATGCAAGTTGAGGATATTGGAAGAAATTCAGATATGCTTCAACTGTGAGAAGACGGACTTGACTT
>DHHG01000297.1 GCA_002403175.1 Syntrophaceae bacterium UBA4778
TCTTCTGTCGGCGCCTTTTTGTATAGTTCCCGGTATTTCCTAGCGAATGCGGCAGCCCCGGGTGTTTTCAGGAAAGATATCGGCCCCGTCGTCTCTCCCAAGGCAAGCAATGTACCGGGATTTTGCTTCAAAAAATCCAGTCTGGACTGTTCTGTAAGAAAGAATCCTCCCTTATACCCCAGATGGCGTGCCTGTTTGATGAATAGCTCCGTTTCGGCAAGAGGGCCGCCGATCAGCATGACTTGCGGTCCGGTTGCTAGGACCTCTTTTAAAGTGCTTGTATAATCTGTTTTGCCTGCATAATCGATCTCGGCATCGGATACAATCTGTCCCCCTATTGTATCCCACATAACCCTGAATTGATCCCGCCATTCATCCCTGGAGACCCCGGTGGAAACCACCAGCGCGGCTTTACGCCAGATTTTTTCCAGGGCGATATCACGGTATACCTTCATATAAGCAGCTATCGGGGGAGTCTGGACGATCAGCAATTTGTTGCCGGACGAAAATGCCTTGAGAGAAAGGGTATAGCCAATGGCAAGAAATGCATTATCCGGTTCCTCGTTGATTTTGAGAATGTTTTCCATAGAGCGGAAAACAGGATTGAAGACGGCAATTGCCTTATCGTTCCGAAAGCGCCTGGCATTTGCCTGAGCCTGTGCCGGATCGGCAAGGTCATCCAGCACACCGAGCCGAAAAAAATATTTCTCTCCTTGGATGTTCAATCCCCCTGCGGAATTAATCTCTTTGATTGCCATGTCGACACCATTCCGACAATCAGAACCATATTCAAATGCCGGACCGGTCAGGGGTCCGGAGAACCCGATTACAATTTCGCTAGCCGGGCAATTGCTCCGCAAAAAGATCAGAAACAATGAAATGAACAAATACAGGATTTTCTGAATTTTCATTCTCTTCCCCTTATTACTTTGAGTTTGCCGCAACGCCTCTCATTCAGGACGCAAACCTTTTCTGTTTGAAGCTGTCCAGTTTTTTTATAATGATAAGATTGAAAGCGCAACCGAATACTTGGAGCAATCCTCTCTTCAGTTTTTTCAAAAAAAACCGATAAAGATCCCATGAACATCAATAAATCCTCTATTAATATGTCTTCAGAACATCGGTTGCAAAATGTGCTACAGACCGAAGAAAATCTTCAAGCCTGGGTCGATCCCCCTGTATCCAGTTCAACCGGGGATACCGTTACACTCTCGAGCCAGGATCAGTGGCCCAAGGAGACGGACAAAACAGAATCAGTGCAGCAGGATGAAGATATCCTGGCATCCGATCCAAAGTATCTTATTCTCAAAGGATTGATCGAGGCCATAACAGGAAAAGAAATTCGTCTGGCCAGTATGCACGAAATCACAAATGAAAGTTCTGCGGTTCCCTCCCGAGAGGCAGATTCGAATTCTTCAGGTAGCGAAGCGCCAAGAGCAGGATGGGGCGTTCGGTATGAATATCGTGAAACCCGAACAGAATCCGAGAGCACCTCTTTTTCCGCTCAAGGTATTGTAGAAACGTCAGATGGCCGGAAAATCGCTTTCAATCTCAATCTCACGATGGACCGTACGTTTACTGAACAGACAGGGATAACGTTACGTGCCGGCGACGCTGCCCGTATCGATCCTCTTGTTATCAACTTCAACGGCAAGGGAGCCCAACTAACAGATCAGACGTTCCGTTTCGATTTGAATATGGATAATTCGGACGAACAGATCCCCTTTGTCGCGCAGGGGAGCGGCTTTCTTGTTTTTGACCGAAACGCAGACGGAATAGTCAATAACGGCAGCGAACTGTTCGGCCCGTCGACTGGAAACGGCTTCTCGGAACTGGCCAAACTTGATTCGGACGGAAACGGCTGGATCGACGAAAATGATTCCGATTACGGCAATCTGCAGGTCTGGACTCAGGACGCTTCCGGCAATACGGAAATCAAAAGCCTGAATCAGATCGGTATCGGCGCCTTGAGCCTCTCTTATATATCTTCTCCTTTCGATCTAAAAGACCAGAGCAATGCCACTAAAGGCCAAATCATCCGAACGGGAATTTATCTCTCGGATGATGAACAGGCCGGAACCATTCAGCAACTGGATCTTATGGCCTAGCAGGAGATTTCAAAACCAGTCTACCTGATTTCACTCACCTTTCCCTCTCGGCAATGGAACCGGAATCCCTGTTCCAATTCATCAGACACTTTTATTCTATAAGCAATTCCATTTAAGATTTTTCGAAGCGATAAATAAGCCTCCCCTTGATAGTCTATTTACATGGAGCTGCTATAAATAATCATGTTCCCTTATAATGTCACAGAAATTTGAAAATCCAAAAGGAGGATAAGGATATGGGATTATGCTCGGCTGAAAAAACATTGAAGATGGGAATGGGGGTATTGGATACTTTCAAAGGTAATGTTTTAGCCTCAACCCTGACCGGCGTGGGGATTGGCTGGCTCCTTGCCACAGGAATGAATGGAGGGAATAAGGTCGAAGCGCTGAAGGAGAAGATCACGGACATACTTGAAGGCAAGGACATCACAGCAAAGAAAAAGATGGTGGACGTCATTTCAGAAGAAGTCAAGGAACATGCCCGCGATTTCGGGGATCAGGTCGCAAATTGGGCTCGGGAATTCGGAACTTCAGCTCAGGAGCAATTTAAACGCGCCAGTGAAGGTGTCAAGGAAATGGCTTCCGAGCGACCGGTCGCACTAGCAGCCGCATCTGCTGCAATCGCCGCTGCTGTTGGGTTCGGACTCTGGCAGATTCTGCGGGAAAAAGATTGAGAGTTCCGTCTGGACTTATCATCCTCTAACAAGTGCAAGCAAGGTTGCAGACGGTCAGGCCTATTCCGGCTTATATCCGATATGGAGATAAGTTACTCCAAGCGATAATCGGGATTGTTCTATACTCTTGAATCCGACGTTTCGCATCATCTCCGCGAATTCCGAAGGAGGTGGGAATAAACTGATTGAATCGGCAAGGTAAGCGTAAGCTTGTGCATTATTGGAAAACGGACGGACCACTATTGGTAAAACCGATTTCAAAAGCAGCTCGTAGACAGGTCTGAGGAGTGAGCCCTTTTCCGGCAAACTCATTTCCAGAACCATGATCTGACCACCCGGGTGAATGACCCGTTTCATCTCCCGAAGTGCCCCGATACGATCCGGGATATTTCTGATCCCGAACGCAATGGCAACCACGTCGAAGCTGTCGTCGGGAAACGGGAGCTGCAGGGCATCCCCCTGCATCAGGGTGATTTGTTCCGTGAGATGTTTTTTTTCAATTTTTACCTGACCCGCATTGAGCATCTCCTGAGCCAGATCCAGACCGACAATCCGGATATCAGGAAATCTCAGAGCCACCTCAATTGCCAGATCTGCCGTTCCGGTTGCCACATCCAGAAATCGGCGGGTATTGAAGAAGTTCATTCTGCGGACAGCCGTTCTGCGCCAGACGATATCTCTGCGCAGGCTCAAAAGATGATTTAAAAAATCATATTCTTTGGTAATGGAAGAAAAAATATCCTTGACGATCCCGGCATGCTGATCTGGTTCCAATGTTGAGAGGGACGGATAATCCCGCTTTATATCTTGTTTGCTCATAACTCCTTAATCATGGTTTCATTATCAGGTATTCAGTCGTAATCGATTTTAAGCCAAAAATCTAACGGGCGCTCTTTCTTTCTATTTCATCTACTTTTTTTACAAATTGCCTGAAATTTTCCCGGGGATCTCCTTTCATGAATATGCGGCTTCCGACACAGACATAATCGACCCCGAGCTTCAGGAACTCGTTCAGATTATCCAGCGATACCCCTCCATCCACTGCGATGGACTTGCCCGGAAACAGTGTCCTGGTTCTGTCTATTTTCTTCAGGACTTCCGGTTTGAAAATACTCCCGTAACGACCCGGATCAACCGTGAGGAACAGAATGGTGTCGACATACTCGGCAGTTTTCTGGAATTTTTCCAGTTCAGTTTCCGGTTTTATCGCCAGGCCGGCTTTCAATGATTTCTGCCTGAGAGCGTGAATGAAATCGATGTGATCGGTTATCTTGGATTCAAAATGGAAGATGACCTGCTTAAGATTCGGGAGATCCGAAAATTCAAGAAAGGACCAGGGATTATTCAGCATCAAATGGACTTCAAAAGGAACTTTGCAACCCGCATCCTTCAGATCTTCAACCGGGAAACTCTTTGAGGGCACAAAGATGCCGTCCATCAGATCAATCTGAATGTAGTCGGAGAAAGTTTCTGCCTGCCTTAATCGGGCCAGAAAAATCTCTTGTTTTTCCGCCAGCAAGGCCGGAACTATTTTCATATCATGATCCCAGGTCTTAATATGACACCTCCGAACCCGCAGCAGCATCCGCCAGGAAATAAACATTGCCTTCGTCAGGCTTGACCAACGCGGCAGGTGTTTTTGGAAGGAATTGGTTTTCGCTCTTTACGATCTCGTTCAGTATGGATGCTTTTTTTGCTCCTGTCAAAAGGAATATGATGTTTTTCGCCCTGTTGAGGACCGGCAGCGTCAGGGTTATTCGATCATGGCCACGCTGGTCCATCATAACGGCCAACGCGATCTTTTGCTGCTCGGCCAATACAGGATGATCGGGGAATAGAGAGGCTGTGTGACCATCTTCCCCGATTCCGAGGAGAATCAGATCGAACCTTGGGAACCTATGTTCCGGGAGATGAAAGAAATGCCGGATATCCAATTCATAAAGATCGGCGGCACGCTGAGGAGAAACCTCTCCGGTGACGATGCAATGGATATTGTCGGATGGTATCCCGACATGATTAATCAGATTGCTCTTTATCATCCGGAAATTGCTATCCGGATGATCGGGCGGGACAAACCGCTCATCCACGAGGAAAAGATGCGTCCTGTCCCAGGGAAACATGGAATCCGATTCGGCCAATTTTCGATAAAACGGAATCGGAGTTTCGCCACCGGAGAGGGCAACAGAAAAAAAGGATTGCTTTCCCAAAACATCATGGGAGATCTCAATCCATTTCTCTGTAAAATGAAGGGCCGCTTCTTCAATATTTTGGAATACCCGGAGCATCTGCATATTTCTAACCGCCTTGTCGATTCAAAATAGATTACACCAATTTTGTGAATAAGAAAACATGACACAAAACTGAAAGCCCCCCTGTTGCCTCATAAATAAATG
>DHHG01000254.1 GCA_002403175.1 Syntrophaceae bacterium UBA4778
GCTGATTGTTTTTGTGCTGGCAGTGTTTTTTATCCTTATCATTCCCAGCCTTATCTGGAAGCAGTCGGTGGAAAGGGACCTCTCAACGCTTACCGCGAAATATCATGAATTTTCCACTGCGGCCACCGAATATGGAATCTTGAGAGAGAGCGTAAATGCCATCGAGCAGAAAAAAACGCTCACAAAGGTTACTACTCTCGCACAGGCGATGGATGATATTACTTCACCCCTTGGGATCAAGGGGAAAGTGAAGTCAATTAAGGGGACAGGGATAAAGAAGACTGTTGATAAAATGAGTGAAGATTCTGCAGAGGTTCAGATAGAGAAACTCAACATGAGCGAACTTGTGCATCTGTTGTATAAAATCGAGAATGCCCCTATGATTTTGGCCGTAAAGAAAGTGGCTATGAAGAAGTCTTTTGAAACTCCTGATCTCCTCGATGTCACTATGTCGGTATCACTTTTCAGCGGACAGCCGGCTCCTTAGTTATTCCCTATAGAAAGGGTGTTACGCTTTTCTAATCCGATGAAAGTTTTCCAACTTTGGTGTGATGTATTTAATGTTCACGAAGGGATGTTCCAAATAAAGTGCCCCCTTTGAAAAAGGGGGTAAGGGGGATTTATACAGGCGTAGAGAATGCTTCCGTATAATGCAAATCTTAAACGTAAATCTCAGCATTTACGCAAATATTTAACAGATAGCGAGAGAGTTTTGTGGTTACGCCTGCGTGGTAAACAACTCATGGGGATACAATTAAGCCGGTTGGCAACTATATTGTGGATTTCTACGCGCCAAAGGTAAATTTAGTAATAGAAGTGGATGGATCACAACATATGCAAGCTGATCATCTTCAAAGTGATAAGGTCCGTGACGAATATCTTAAAGGTTTGGGTTATAAGATTCTGCGTTTCAACAGTAAGGATGTTCTAAGGGAAACGGATGCTATTGTGGATGTCATATTTCGAACGATGCAGGAACAGCATAAATGAGAAATCCCCCATAAGCCCCCTTTGCCAAAGGGGGCAGGTTAAAAGAGAGGTAACTTTGTAATAGAGAGGAAAGAGGGGATTTACAATTATTGGGAAGAGATTTAAGCTTCCATGACTGGAGTCCTGTCTTTTTTTTAGAAGTTCCACCCTTTGAAAAAGGGGGGTTAGGGGGGATTTACATATCAAAAAAATTGTCATCTCGCTTCTCATTATTTTCCTGTGTGTCTGGGGTGCATGGTTTGTCATACCGGAATCTTTGATTGTCAACTATTTCAATGAGGCTACTGAAGGTCGGAATGTTACAATAGAGCTTATAGGTCTCAATAAAGGTCTCTTTTATACCATTCATATTGAGCGTATCCTCTTTAATTTGCCCACACAGCACAAGATTGCGCGAACTTCTCTCCCGAATTCATCTCTCCCTTCTCCTCTCTCGGCGGGAGGGGAAAAAGGAGGGGGAGACCTTCTCATAATTATTCAAGATGTAGACATTACACCTGATCCGTTATCTTTTTTTACACTTGTCCCTCAATTAAATATCAACGGCAAACTGAATCTTGGCACAATTCATGGGTTAATAGCCATAAGACAGCCCGCCCCGAATATGCATATCGTCGGTGAAAATATTCAGATTAAAGGCTTGCCGATGGTTGAAAGAACGGGAATATCTGGTGATGGAACGCTTAAATTCAATTTTCTGAGGGGAGACCAGAAAGGAGTAGTTACCTTTTCCATTGACAACGCGAAGTTAAAAGGCGACATCACCGGGATAGGCGTTCTACCATTGGATGTGTTCAAGAGCGTGAAGGGATTGCTTACCATAGAAGATACAGTGAATGTCGATTCTCTCACTATGGAAGGTAAGGGCATTTATGTGAGAATGAAAGGAACCATTAAAGAAAGTAACTTTGATGGTAATATCGAGATAATGATGGATTCTTCATTCGATCTTTATGCCATGCTCCAGGCGCTTCTGGAGCGATACAAAATTTCAACGGGTTATTATGTCATCCCATATACTAAAAAGATTTAGTTCCCATTGGCTGAAGAACAGAGGTGCCGCGTTCTACGGGGTCATTGTTATTGCTGTTTGTGTGGGAATGCTTATCATCGGGCTATGGCCTTTCGACTTCAGACCCGCCAACAACGTGATGTGGCTTGGTGACAGGAATGGCATCAATTTTTATGGCAGTGGCACGGTTATGAGCGCCGATAGTTGGAATAAAGAGCAGAATCCGCTTTTTCCTGACAAGTCAATCAGTATGGAACTCTGGCTCCGTCCCTTAACAGAAACAAGCAGCCTTCCAACTATCCTTACACTGTACGATGAAAAAACACCGTATATCTTTTTTGTTGGTCAGTGGAGGTCCCATCTGGCCATTCGGAGCAGAACGGATGACCCGGACGCACATAAACCCGGTAAAAGCTATCAGGAAACAGGTTTATCGAACGCCCTTCTGAAAAATATTGATACTTTTATCACCATCACATCAGGACCGGAAGGAACCGTCATATACCAGAACGGTGTGCGGGCCAGATTCTCTCCCCGTCATCGATTGCTTGCGGGATATAACGGAGAGCCATTCCGTCTCATTCTGGGCAACTCATACAGCACCGGAAGCTACTGGACAGGACATCTATCAGGACTCGCCATGTATAATCGGACATTAACACATAGACAGGTTTCCCGTAGTTACCTTGATTGGATTCATAAGGGTATTCCTCCCGTGGAAGAGAGCGGCTGTATTGCCCTTTATGTATTTGACGAGAAAAAAGGTGCCATAGTCTACGATCACACGAGCCATGGTCGCTGGCTCATAATTCCGGAAATATTCACGCCTGTTAAGCTGACGGCACTCCATTTTCCCTGGCATGATGATTTTCAGTGGAATCGGTCTTTTTTTCAGGATGTCATTATCAATATTGCCGGATTCATACCGTTCGGTTTCTTCTGCGCCTGCTTGCTGGTAAAGACTCGAAAGTTCAGAATAGCTGCTATTTATACGATCACGGTCTTCTCAGGATTTGCCCTGAGCCTGCTTATCGAATTGCTGCAGATCTATCTCCCTGCACGGGATTCTTCAATGACAGACCTGGTATGCAATATTGCAGGAACCATCATGGGATTGATTATTTTTCACGCAACTATGTATAGCTCCCAACTTTCGAAAAGATAGTATTGACAACGGACCTTTACTTGGGCATATTTAGTAATATGCCCACGGTTTTAAGAACTTTGATAATTTTCACCTTCATTTCGACCCCCTCGTGTTTACTTTTGGTAAACTAGGGGGAAAAAGCCGTGCCTCAACCCCTGACGTGTACATTCGAGGGCAGGCACTGACCGGGAATCAAGGTTTTATGACTCCCTCTCTGACAAAGGGGGATTAAGAGGGCTTTCGCAAAGGATACTCTATGGCCATGAATAAAAAAAAGACGAATCGGGTATTAATTGTTGATGATGAAGAAAATATACGACAGATCCTTACGGAGTACCTCACAGACTTTGGTTATGAAGTAACGTGCGCGGCAGACGGCCAGGAGGCCCTGCAGATATTCCGCAAGGACTATTTCGATATTATATTATCTGATCTCGTGATGAGACCGATGGACGGATTAGAACTGCTCACTGAAATCAAGAAGGTTGATCATGACGTATTATTCATCATGATTACCGGTTATCCGTCGATTGAATCTGCCATGAAGGCTATAAAGAACGGGGCCAGGGATTATATTACGAAGCCCTTTAACATCGATGAGATCAGATTGAAGATGGAAAGGGCTCTTCTTGAGAGAAACATGCAGGGGAGGTTGAAGAATATCCAGGGCATCGTCTGGGCCCTTGTCATCTCCATTCCTGTATGGCTCATCCTCGGCATACTCCTGGCAAAAATGCTGAAATAATAAAAGGACAGGCAACGCGCCTGTCCCATCCTTAATCCCTGAACCTTGAACCTTGAACCTTGAACCTTGAACCTTTATCCTTTATCCTTCATCTTTTAACCTCTTTCCCTGAACTTTGTCCTTGATTCGTTTCACATGTCCCCGTCCCAGTCCTTTTACTTCACAGCCAAGCTCAAAAAAACGCCTGATCTTCGTATCATCCAAAATCCCGAAACAATCGACCACCGCAACAGGACGTCCTGTCATCTCTACAATATCGTCTGGAGTCAGGCACAGATATGCCTCATGCCTTACCGCCAGTATAACGGCATCTGCCTTATGGAGGGTATCAGCAATTTCCGTATTGATGCGCAGCTCAGAGAGCCTCTCCTGGTTACGGAAAAACCGCGAGCGAGACTGACCGGGCGCCGGGTAGCTTTCCTGTTTCTCAAACTCCCACCAGTGTTTCACATATGGATCGTGGACGAACACATCGGCCCCCATTTCTGTCAGCTTGCGGACAAGAATCTCCGAGCCGCTGTAACGGGTATCCCCCACGTCTTCACGATAAGACGCGCCTAGAACGGCAATTTTGCATGCGGCCACGATCTTCCCCATGTTCCGCAATGCATCCCGTACGAGTTGAGCCGCGTGAAGTGGCCGGGTATCATTGATATTGATCGCGGTTGGCGTTATTTGAAAGATGTCGTCTTCAAATCCCATCAGGGTATGGTAGGACCAGACTCCCAGTCCCCCATCCTTGGGAAGGCAGTATCCCCCGATCCCCGGTCCCGGGAAAATGATATTCGAGTGGGTTGGTCGCATGCGGATAGCCTCTAAAACCTTGATAATATCAACGCCGTTCCTTTCTGCGAAAATACTCCATTCGTGGAGATACGCCAGGATTGTTGCACGGTACGAATTCTCAACGATCTTGCAGGTTTCACTCTCAATTGGCCTGTCTAAAACCGTGAGTGGAAACTTTTCGACGTTCAAGACATCGGAGAGGAACGCCGTGACGCGTTTCCGCGCTTCCTCATTGATGCCGCTGCACACCCGCCAGAAATCACGGATGGAAGAAACATAATGGCGCCCGGGCATAACCCGCTCGAAGGAATGAGAAAGGAGTGGTTCCCGATCAGTAATGCCGCGCTTCTCAAACGCTTTTTTCATGATTGGATAGGCGATATATTCAGTTGTTCCCGGGGGAACGGTCGTTTCGATGAGCACCAGACAATCCGGTTTTATCCGTTCACCGATGACTCTGAGGCTGTCCTCGAGGGCGGCGATATCCGCCTCTCCGCATCGCATATCGCCAAGGGTTTCTTTATTGTAATCGCACTGGACGTCCACGACCACTACATCGGCAAGGGAAAGGGCATCATAGGTAAATGTTGCCATTAAGGTTTTCTTCTCATTCACGCAGCGATGAATTAACGGAGCTACTTCAGGGTCTTCCGACTCTACGGGAGCAAGACCTCTATTGATATAGGGAGTTTTCCAGTAAGAGCGTGGGGAGGGACGCTGCATGCCGATAACAAATTTTGACGGTTTACCGGTTTTCTTATCCACTGTATCGGCGACGACACCGGCCATAACAGCCCCTACGAAACCCAGGCCCATTACAACCACAATTTCACGGCCCATGGCTTTTTGTTCACCAACAAGTTTCTGCAGCCTTGTAAATTCTTCATCATAATCTTTCTTCTGGGGGAGGGGAAATGATTCGCCGTTTGGAGAGACAGAGGCTAAATGGTCATGCTTGTTCATTATAAAATCCTTTCACGTTGTATGAATATTTTTTCGCAATAACTGCCATACAAATCAATGTCATGTAAAGAGAGAAATTCGGTCCGAGCCTCTGCAAATATTATTGCAGTTCTGGAATATCTTCCATCAATTGAGGTTTAAGATGAAGATACCGGGTTGTTGATCTTTTCTGATCGATATCATGAAAAACTCTTTGTACCTGTTCCGCTGATAAACCGATTTCTTTACCGACCGCTTCTGCGGGGATATTATTGTTCTTCGCGTACAGACATAAATCCATTGTATCGTACGGCAAGGAAAAATAAAATTCATCCTGGCCTTGCGGCAGGGAATAGGTATCGGTTGTGGGCAATCGCTTCCGAATTTCTTCCGGAACGCCAAGAAACGCCGCCAACTGGTAAACCTGCGTTTTGTATAAGTGGGCAATCGGTTTGATATCCGCAGCGCCGTCGCCGAGTTTAACGAAAAATCCCTGATCATATTCCAATCTATTAGGAGTCCCGGTGACTGCGTAATTCAGTCGGTCTGCATGATAATATTCAAGCATTTTTCGGATGCGCTGCTTGAAATTCGAGGCTGCGACAATTTCAAGATACGCCTTTAAGGGCAATCGCTGCTTAATTACTTCTCCCAGAGGGGATTGCGCCACAATAGAAAAAAAAGAAAGCGTTTTACTCTCTATCACGTTCGGGATCACGATTTTTGACTTCCATCCTTTGCCGTATTCCGGAATTACCGATTGCACGGCTGTTTCATATTTTTTGTAAAACCCGACTGCTTCTAATATGGTCGTGATGTCAATATGCTCCCGGTCAATTCCGCAAAAATCAGCCACGAGACTACTCAAGCCGAGAGTATCTTCTGAAGAATGTCTCTCCGGCATTTGCAACGCAAACACACGTTCTTTGCCGACAGCTTTAACACAAAGGGCGGCAGTCACACTGCTGTCAATGCCCCCGGAAATTGCAACGATAAAGCCCCTGCGTTTAAACTGCTTTGCGAGGATATCTCGCATTCTGTGTACGATGCGATCGACCTCCTTTGCGCAGTCAATTGTTAATACCTCTTTGGAAAATGCTTGCATATCGTTTGTACCTTTTCTATCGTGTGAGACTTTATTCTTACAGAGTTAAATTCCCCGTAGCATGCTGCCTGCCGGGTAGTTCCTTCGAGACGTTTGAAAAAGTGTGTTTAATGTCATTTCGACCAAAGGGAGAAATCTTATAAGCTATTGATAAAATATAAGATTGCCACGTCGCGTTGCTCCTCGCAATGACATTTTTTATCTTTTCACTAACATGGAATCATAAATTCCTTCTCTTATCAACAAGCACCACCGGTTTGAGACCATTGTTGCCCGGCACAGACCATTGGTCGATATAATAGCTATAGAGAAGTTGTGAAGAATATATCCCAGCGAGAGCCATTCCGTCAACTTCATTGACGGTATTTGCCATATATAATTTATCTAAGAGATGCTTCACTTTTGCCGGGTCGAACAGGCCACACTGCTTGAGGGAAGATTCAGAAAGAGCATCCTGTACCTTGTCAAGCGCATGGGTACTGCAGAGGCTTTGCTGGATGGGCGCGCGGTAGGGGTGCTTGGTTCGTTTGACAATTGTATCGGGTAATGTGCCTTTGAGGGCTTTTTTCAGCAGATGTTTTTCGTTCATCCCCAGTATTTTCCAGAGAGGTTTGACCCTGGCCATGAATTCAATAATTCTGTGATCGAGAAAGGGTACCCTGATTTCCAGCGAATGAGCCATGGCGACCCTGTCTCCCTGGGAAGAAAGCAGATAATTGCTGAGGAACAAAAATATTTCAAGATACTGAGCTTTTGCAAGACAATCCCTTTTTGCGAAATCGTTTGGAAGAAGCGACTGCAAATCATCATACACATCATAGTTGCCGATTGATTTCTTTAGTTCTTCGGAAAAGAACAATTTAATCCTGCTCGTGTTTTTCCAGCGTATCGCATGGGAAAACAAAGGGTGCTGCAATTCATCGTGTGACGCACCGAAGAAAATATGCAGGGATTTTTTTGCCCGTTTATTTTTAAAAATATCAGGATACAGGCATGAAAATGGAAGGCTTCGAAACGATGACTGCGGCTGACGTGAAAGGAATTGCCGAAGTAATGCCTCTTTGAAAATGTCATAGCCTCCAAAAATCTCATCGGCGCCTTCACCGGTCAGCACAACTTTGAGCCCATGCTCACGGACAAAGCCTGATAACAAAAAAAGGGGTGCCGGCGCTGTTCGCAGGAGCGGTTTTTCACAATGCCGGATCACCTCAGGGAATGCGTCTGCGATGCGCTGATTTGTTGCGGACAGTTCGTGATGACGCACCTTCAGGAATAATGACATCTCCTTTTGGAAAATCCCTTCATCAAAATCGGCCTCCTCAAATCTGATGCCGAAAGTTTGCACATCGGTATTGAAATATTTCGCAACCAGGGCGCTGATGCCCGATGAATCGAGGCCTCCGCTCAGATACGTTCCCACAGGAACATCAGAACGCAGTTGAATGCGTATCGCGTCGATTAACAAATCATGCACTGCTTCACTCAGTTCCTGCGGTGAATTGATCAGATAGTCCTGCTTTGGACAATAGGGAATTTCCCAATATTTCTTCTCTACAAACGATCCCTCGGTGACCGTAGCATAGTGACCTGGTTTCAGTTCGCATACATTTTTAAAAAATGTCCTGCCGGGTAGCGTTACCCACATAGTAAATATCTGATCCAGGCTGACTGTATCAATCTCCCGTGGAACCGCATGAGACGCAAAAATAGATTTTATCTCTGATGCAAAAAAGAAGGTATTGTTATGGATGGCATAATGCAGCGGCCGTATGCCGACTCTGTCCCGGGCAATAAATAATTGCTTTGTTTTTGTGTTCCAGATGGCAAAGGCGAATTGGCCGTTAAGTTCATCGAGACACGCGTTACCCTTTTCCTCATATAAATGAATAATAACTTCAGTATCTGATTGCGTATAAAACTGATGACCGGAATTCTCCAGTTCCACCCGTAATTCAGGGTAATTGAATATTTCCCCGTTAAAGACGATCCACATGGTCTCATCTTCATTGTGCAAAGGCTGCTGACCTGTAGACAAATCAATAATGCTCAGGCGCGTGTGTCCCAGCCCTACATGATGGTCTAAATACATTCCGCATTCATCCGGCCCCCGGTGATGCAGGATGGAAACCATCCGTGCAAGCTGATCACCAGCGTCTGCTCTCGTTCCTTGAAAGCAGAAGAATCCTGTTATTCCGCACATTCTAAAAAAACCTTAAAAAAAGGAAGAAATCCTTGTACCGAAGCGAAGGGAGGGGTCTTTAAGATTATTCACATTCCCCTTCACTATGTTCAGGGCTTCGGTTCACCAGACAGAAAAAATAGATGTTCATGGTTTCGTGAGAATTAATGATCTTCAGACAGTTTCCTGTTCAGGAAAGCGGTTATGTTATTCAGGCTGTCCAGATTTTCGGGAAGGATTTCTTCGTCATTGATCTTTATAGCGAATTCTTCCTCTAAAAAAGAAATAATTTGTAAAATACCGGTGGAATCGATTATCCGTTCCTCGAGAAAAGACGTATCATCCTTCAGATGTGAACCATCTCCAAAAAGAAAGTTGTCTGCTACAAATACCCTGATTTTTTCGCTTACTTCCATTTATTAATCCTTTACACGAAAGAACCGTACACCATATCGCCTGAGAAAAAGCACCACTTCTTCACCAAGATCGTTCAACAGAAACGGCTGTTCTTTACTTTCAATATCGATCCAGGAGATTTTCTTGGTATTAAGGATTGTTCTATGCTCCCTGGGAATGGTTCTCAAACTCAACAAGACGTCAATCCCCTCGATAGAATCAAGGTTTTCTTGGGCAGATAATGTGTCGTAGTCAACCCTTAAACGCCACTTCGTCTTTTTAAACTCCCATGGTTTTTTTCTCTGAAGGCCTACTTCGTAATATCCTTCCTTTTGAATCCATTCCAATCCTGAACCTTTTAAATAACTCTCCATTTCCCTGATAATTCCCTCGAGAATTGTAACCCTTTGTTCTTCAGTAACCTCTTGAGGAAAATCGGGGAATGAACTGACGACCCGCGCGGGAAAACCTACAGCAAGACTTCTGGGGGGTATTGTGCGGGCAACGAGGGAATTGGCTCCGATTACTGAGCCGTCGCCAATCTTCGTCCCCGGCAAAATGAAAACCCTCCAGGCAATTGACACGCTGTTTCCGATTTCAATGGATTTGAATTCAACCGGATAACCTTCAAACTGGCTCAACCAGGATGTGTGGCCAAACAAAAGACAATCACCCCCGATTCCGGTATCATCGCCGATAACAATGGATACTGCAGGGTTGATAAAAGACATCTGCATGATTTGGCAGTTTCGTCCGAGGACGAACTTGGAATCAGGAAACTGGAGGCCGCCCACGAAAACCTGCTCATTAATTTTACTCCCATCCCCAATTTCCACATGAGGAGTATCGAGTATAGTTGCAGATCCTATCTGTACGTGGGAACCAATGGTAATATTGACTCCCCTGATTACGACAAGAAAACCAATTTTAGTATGGGAACCAATGCGGACGTTCTTCCCGCATACGACGGAACCAAACCCAATTGAGACACCCTTACCGATGCTATATCCTCTGAGGCGATAGACAGCCACCTTAAGAAAATTAGGGAGGAAGCCGTAAATGAATATGTCTCGAATGGGGAGACGTGACTTTTTAATCAGCATATTCGACCTCTTTTGCGGGACTTACAGTTTTCGCGAATGCAGCACCCACCCCAAAATACCTGCCGTGACAGATGCATCTTGATTATCTCAACGCGCCACCAGGCTACCAAGATTTCTTCGGGTTCTTGCAGTTCATTATGCATTAACATGACTGTATTATCAACTTCGTCTTTGCTTTTCCAGGGAACCACATTTATTCCACTATTGAAGACCCGCCATCGATGACCAGCGTGTGACCAATGATTCCCTTTGAAGCTTCAGAGCACAGGAACTGAGCAGCCCATGCAACTTCGTCCGCAGTAACAAGGCGACCCAGAGGGGTTCTCTTGACAGTCTCTGCAATTCGAAGGGCGCTATCAGGCATAACCTCCCAGGCATCAGTAAGGACGGAACCGGGAGACAGGACATTGACGCGTATTCCCTGCGGAGCCAATTCAAAGGCAAGATGCCGTGATAGTGCCTCAAGAGCCCCCTTGGATGAACCCACTAACGAATAGGAAGGAACTGCACGGGTAGCGCCCCGCGATGAAATTGCGACAATGGCTGAGCCTTCTGAAAACCTCGGCATGAGGAGCTTAATTAACTCAAAAAAAGCACGCACATTCAACGAAAAGACCCAATCGAAATGACGGGTTGTAAGTTCGGAAACAGAGCGATGCACACCCGTTGCTGCGCAATATACCAAACCGGAGAGTCCTGCAGAAGCATCCCCCAAGAACTCGTTCAAACTCTGGAGGCCCTTCTGGCTGGTCAGATCAGCTCGATAAACTTCTAAAGAAAGACCTTCTTCAATTGCGGCCTGTTTCAGTTTTTCTGCTGACGTATCATCTCTCACATAATCAGCAATGACGGATGCCCCCGCTCGGGCGAACCGGAGAGAGATTGCCCGTCCGATTCCGCGCGTGCCACCGGCTATCAGAATACGCTTTCCAACTAATGAATAAGGATCTTTCATGCACCTGACCAAATGAGAAGAAAACCCCTATGGATTTTCAGCTAAATAGGACTCCAATACTTCATCTACATAACCTGCCACTAATTTGTCGTATGGAAGAAAGGCGAAGAGTAATTCAGCTGAGCATACCTTCTTTGTTCCTATTTCTATATGACAATTAAAAGTCGCGAAGGTTTCCTGATTTGCCCGTATATCTGCAAATATCATGGCATCCTGGTCGGGATGCACCCAGTCTCGAAAGCTCGCGGAGATAATCTTGGCGAGCATCGCTTTCCCGCGAGATTTTCTTTCTGCGTCCAGGCACTTGCCGGCTGTTTGTGCCATCATTTCCGTGAGCAATACTCCAGGAACAATAGGAAAGCCAGGGAAATGATCAGCAAAAAAATCCTCGGTCCCGCTGATTCTTTTTACTGCACGGATCATTTTCCCAGGGATCAATTCAAGAATTTTATCCACAAAAATGAACCTCAATCCGCACCTCCGTATAGTGACCTCATGTTCACTGATTCATCAATTGACCATGTTGCCGAAGTACCTCTAGAATGTCTCCCACTGTGCGCAGGGCATTGCTTTGTTCGATTGGTAAACGGATATCGAAGTTTTCATCAAGTCCCGCGAGCAAAGAAAGCATACCCAACGAGTCCCATGCGTCGATTTCTTTTCGGCTTGTGAGAGGATTGATAGCATCAAGAGGTTCCTCAAAGAGATCGGCAACCCATTTCAACGCTTCTGCCATTGTCATCTGTGTCAAAACGTACTCTCCTTATTTTGCAGTGTAGCCCCCATCGATAACGAGATCTATGCCGGTGATCCATGCGCTCTGGGGCGCAAGCAGGAATGCGGCTGCCCTTGCAACATCTTCAGGAGCCCCGGTGCCTAAAGGATGAGCATCTTCAATATCTTTGATTTGCTGATCGGACAACAGACCCATAGCCGCTGAAGTCATGGGTGTATGAACAAACCCGGGTGAAAGGGAGTTTACTCTTATTTTTCTCCGTGCAAGCTCCAGCGCCATGGATCGCACAGCAGCGGAGATCGCTCCCTTGCTTGCGCTGTAACAAACCTGGCCCGGCGCTCCAACATGACTGTAGACAGATGAAATGAACAGGATAGACCCGCCTCCCTGTTCTATTACATTACGGTGAGTAATCGTGCGGGCCATCTCAATGCCGGAAATCAGATTCAGGTCTAGCATAGATTGGAATCCATCAATTTTGTAAGTGCTTAGCGGTCGTGTTTCCACTACGCCTGCGGCATGGCACAATCCGTACAACCGCCCAATCCCTTTCGTCAATTCCATGACCTTTTCATTGATTGATTTGAGATCATTCAAATCCAAAAGAAGGATGTGGTGAAAGCACGGTCCCAGAGACGCAGCCGTTTCCAGCAATCGGTCATGATCTCTTCCTGTGAGTATCAGATTGGCCCGATTTCGACTCAGTTCAATCGATATCCCCCGGCCGATACCTGATGATGCCCCAGTGACGACAATCCATTTTTCCTGGAAATCAAGAAAAGCCATTGATGTACTTCCCCTTTACAGATCTATGTGGTCCAATACGGCATTGGAGTCAAGGGTAACGAGAGCTGAGGCCCAGGACAGTCCCACTCCATAAGCCAAGAGCATCATTTTCAGCGAATGATCGCGAGGTCGCTCCAACTCCCCCCGTGTGATGGTAAGGGGGATTGAAGGCCCCCCCGTATTGCCGTATTCACGCAAGGTTAAAGGAACTTTTGAACTTGGTATTTTAAGCTTGGATATAATGTGGCGAATAATAAACTGATTCGCCTGATGAAAAACGAAATAATCAATCTCTTTCTCGGCAACTCCCGAGTATTCCATGGTTTGCAGAATCAGGGGAGGAACTTTGTCTATGGTAAAGGTAAAGATACTGGCTCCATTCATCTTTAAGTAATATTGGCGAAGATCATCACTGAATCGCTTTCGAAACCCGCCGGCCTCAATAATCATATCCTTGTAGCCCTTGCCGTCTGTATGGAGCAGAAAGAAAAATTCATCGGAACTGCCCGGATCCAGAGACTCCAGTGCTGTTGCAGAACCGGCATCACTGAACAGGAGCGCAGTGGATCGGTCGGACTTGTCGGCGAATCGGCCGGCTGTTTCGCCGTGGAGAAGAAGAATGCGCTGAAAAGCGCCGCTTTGGAGCATCATTGAGGCGAGCCATAACCCGTAGACATAGCCTGAGCAACCCAACCCGACGTCAAAGCTCGCGCAATGATTTGAGAGTCCAAGATGGTTATGAATAACGCATGAAGTCGATGGAAGGAGGTAATCCGGTGACTGTGTTACCATTATCAGCGCGTCTATCGATTCTCGCTCCCATTGTAATGTTTCGACAACAAGGTCAGCCGCCGGGATGCACAAGTCACTGCTGCAGGTTTCATCATCAGCGAGCCTGCGAGTGTACACACCTGCCATTCCAACAACCTTGCGCACCTCATCCTTGGGGAAAGATGAAGTGTCTGTAAGGTTGTCAAAACGGCTGCCGGGAGTACACGTTGCGATTGCAGCAATTCTTGATCCTTGTGTTCTTGTTGCAGGCATAGTAATTACATAACTCTAAACGTGATTTGGCGACCTTTGCACAACGTACGTTTTGTCATTTCGACCGCAGGGAGAAATCTTGAAAGCCATTGATAAATCATAAGATTGTCACGTCGCTTCCCCGTCACGTTGTTCAGGGCTGTGGCTCACCCTCACAATGACACGATGTGTAGTCTTGCAAAGGTTTCATTTGACTTTATTGATGAGCAAATGTTTTTTTATTGCGCGACTATAAGAAAGAGTCCATTACGTGTCAAGGGAAATTACCCAGTTTATTTCCGACAGTCGGGAATTCGTTTTGATATTAATAATCGGAAGGTACAACAGATTTCTTTACAATCTCCATGATCTTTTCTTTGTCGATTTTCCCACTTGACACTTTAGGTATCGAAGACACCAATAGTATTGTTGCCGGAACTTTATATCTCGGCATACGCTGGGCGCACGCGGCAAGAATAGTCTGCCCGTCTATACGTTGCTCCCTGGCAACGGCAACGGCAATTAATTTGTGCCCGAGTAATTTGTCCGGGTATCCTGCAACAAAGGCCTCAACAACAAGGCCTGTTTCCAGAATCATATCTTCAATTTCCTGGGTATTAATTCTATGCCCGCTGACTTTCAGCTGATTATCTTTTCTCCCGGCAACAAAAATAAAGCCATCCTGATCTTTATATCCCAGATCTCCTGTATGGTAGCCATCCGCATCCAATACTTTTGCCGTTGCTACCGGGTCTTTCCAGTAACCTGCCATAATGCTTGGTCCGCGCGCGACCAGTTCTCCTACCGATCCCGCGGGCAGTTCAGTGCCTTGATCACCCAGTATTGTAATTGTCGTCTCGGGGATTGCTATACCTACGGATTCCATTTTACTTTCATAAAAACGGGGGTCCAGGTAGGTGAGCCTCGCGGAAGCCTCTGTTGCTCCATACATAATAAAGATTTTTGTGTGTTCCGGAAGCGCCTGGCGCAAATCTATTTTAAGCTGCTTTGCCATGTGGCCGCCGGCCTGTGAACAATACCGAAGATGGGACAGGTTGTCGCGATAACTTGACAGGGGTGAACGGTGTAATAGATAGGCATAGGTTGATGGTACACCGGAAAAACCGGTTACTTTTTCCTCCACCATTTGCTTTAACACCGTTGCCGGGTATAAAAATGTAGTATTAATCACTACCGTGCCTCCTACGGCAAAATGGGTGTTTAATAGCGATTTTCCCATGACATAGAAAAATGGAAGCACGACCATCTGTATATCATTACTGGAAAGTTCAAGGTATTGACATATTGCGTGAGTGTTAGAGACTATGTTTCGATGGGAGAGCATTACGCCTTTCGGTGTTCCCATTGAGCCGGAAGTATAAATGATACTTGCTAATGAATCCCCTTCTACCGGGATACCGGGGTTTTCAACACACTCATTGTTCACAATCTCATCCCAGGAAATTATCCTGAAAGAGGCATCAGACCAGTTTAGTTTCGGATTTTTAATGAGCACTTTTTGAAGTCCGTGCCTCTGGGTTTCGCTTCTTTTTAAAAGTTTTTCAAATATCGACGAAGTGATAATAATTTTGGGTGTCGTTTCTGTTACAATAAGCTCTACCCCGGTTTCTTTGATATCGGTACTGAGGGGTACGGGCACTGCACCGGCTTTCAATGTGCCATAATAACTTACGATATATTCAAGGCTGTTTTCCAGGAGCAATGCAACTCGTTCACCTCTGGTAATTCCCCATTCGATAAGCGCGCGAGCGAGGCAGTTTGCCTGATTGTTAATTTCTTTATAGGTAACCCGCTGTTTCTGATAGACCAGGGCAACCTTATCAGGGTATCTGCTGCTGCTCTGCTCTAAGAATTGATGTATGTAGTTATGAGAATAAAGATCCATTTTGTATGAAATCTGGGGTGGCTGTCCCCCGCTGGCGGGGGTTGGGGGTGGTTATATTTCCTCTGCAAAATCCCACTGAATCTCCCTTTACGAAAGGGAGACTTGATAGGTGCTTCATGGTCCCCAGCTACTGGAAGTCAGGAGTGCCTGTCCCCCTCTGGTTGATGTCAGGGATGCCTATTCAACAGAGGCGGACAAAGGGGGTGGCTGTCCCCCGCTGGCGGGAGACTGTGTCATAATTCCCAGAG
>DHHG01000039.1 GCA_002403175.1 Syntrophaceae bacterium UBA4778
GGCTGTAACTCCAATTGATTCTCTCGAGACGGTTTTCGGCGACTACCAGATCATTCAGCAGAAGCTCCGATTCAATCATCCCCAAATCTTCGAATGGCCTCGGATCTCCATGGATATCATCCGGGTAATTTCGGATGATCACCCCAAGCGCATGCACATTCTTTATCAAACCCATGGATTTTCCGGAGAATAGCTCCTTTTTCGATTCGTCCTGGCTTAGCCCGGCAAAATCAATGATTTCAATACTTGCATAGATGGTCTTCTTTGGCTGGTACATTGTCGCCAATTGCGTAATCCGTTCGTCTTTTACTGAAACGACGGCCAGGTTCGGTTCCGATTTTCCAGCACCATACGAAGTTGTGTCCGCCTTGGCGCCGGTAAGCGCGTTGAATATGGTTGTTTTACCCGAACCGGGCAAACCGATTAATCCGATTTTCATTCCTTTCTCCTTTACAAAAATAAAAAGTAAAATGTGAAGATGAGCTGAAAGTCTTCCACATTTTACTTTTTATTGCGACTGCCTCGCATTCAATAAGGCTTTAAGTCGCTGAATAGAAATAACTGCTTTTCACAATTCGTATTTTTATCGAATTTCTGGAGCGCATAAAAAAATGGCACTTAACCAGTGATTACGGAAGTGCCATTTATGAATCCGAAAATAACTTAGATCGACTTTACATTGGTAGCAGCCGGACCTTTTTTTCCCTGCTCGATATCAAAGCTGACACGCTGCCCTTCATACAGGGTTTTGAACCCATCATTCTGAATAGCGCTGTAATGAACGAAAACATCACCGCCTTCTTCTTTTTCGATGAATCCGAAACCTTTTTTCTCATTAAACCATTTTACTTTGCCTTCCGCCATAGATAAACCCCCATCTAGATTTTTCCCGAAAGTCGGAGTGCATCATGACGGCAAGAAAAAAAACCACCACGACTCTGATGAGCCTGGCGGTTACCGTTGCACTTTCAAAATGTCCTTCCAACTTTTCAACCCCTTCCACCTGCTGTCTGTCAATGGAAGAATAAATTTTTGGCGATTCTACTTTGTAGTTTCTGCACAGTCAAGCACTTTTTAACAGTATTTCTGCGAATATCCCTTTAAGAATATAGCTAAAATAGACGATTTGGCAGTTTTGTATCGCATATTGACTCAGCCCAACCCCTCACTTTTTTTGAAACGCCTTCGCAAAGGGATTATTGAAAGGCGGGGGGGTGGCATCTTTTTTCTTGCCCTCAGATCCTTTTCGGGAAGGATTTTGTTTGGCTGCGGCGGGCGGCTTTTTATCAATTGGTTTTCCGGGACTTTGTTTCATCGATAATGAAATACGTTTTCTCTCCAGGTCCACGGACAAAACAGATACCTGAACCCTCTGATGCACTTTGACCACCTGATGCGGATCGCTGATGAAACGATCGGATAATTCGCTTGTATGAACGAGACCGTCCTGATGGACGCCTATGTCCACAAATGCTCCGAAGGCGGTCACATTGGTTACGATACCGGAGAGCTTCATTCCCGGCTTCAGGTCTTCCAGTTTCTCGACTCCTTCCGCAAAGGCAAAAGCTTCAAATGCTTCTCGCGGATCACGCCCCGGTTTGGCAAGTTCCTTCAGAATATCATTGAGTGTCGGCAGACCCGTTTTCTCGCTCAGATAACGGGTAATTTCAATTTTCTTTCGCAGCTCGGCATCCCGCATCAGATCCTTTACGGAACATCCAAGATCCGCTGCCATAGCTTCGACCACAAGATAGCTCTCCGGATGCACTGCACTTGCATCAAGAGAATTTTCTCCATCCCGTATACGCAAGAAACCGGCCGCTTGCTCGAATGCCTTATCACCCAATCTCGGAACCCTTTTCAATTCCTCGCGGGAGCGAAAGGGACCGTGCTCATCCCGAAAGGATATGATGTTCTTGGCCAGCTGCGGACCCAATCCGGAAACGTAAGTCAATAACTGGGCGCTTGCTGTGTTGACCTCGACGCCGACGGCATTGACGCAACTCATTACGACATCATCAAGACATCTTTTTAAAAGCGTCTGGTCCACATCATGCTGATACTGGCCGACTCCGATGGATTTCGGATCAATTTTCACGAGTTCGGCGAGGGGATCCATCAGCCGTCTTCCGATCGATACGGCGCCCCGAACGGTTACATCATGATCCGGGAATTCATCCCGCGCGATCTTGGAAGCTGAATAAACGGAAGCCCCGCTTTCATTCACAAGCACGATCTGAATTTCTATTGGAAGCCCGAGGCCTTTCAAGAAAGACTCTGTCTCCCTGCCCCCGGTACCATTCCCCACAGCGATTGCCTCTACCGAGTACAGCCGGCAGAGTTCTGAAATCCTTTCAGATGCCTTTGCCCGCTCTCCATCAGAAAGAAGGGGATAAATGGTTTCATTGTGCAAAAGCTTGCCTTGGCGATCCAGGCAGACGGTTTTACATCCCGTCCGGATACCGGGATCAATCGCCAGGAGATTCTTTCGGCCGAGCGGGGCAGCAAGCAGGAGCTCCCGGAGATTATCGGCAAAAACGCTGATGGCCTGTTCATCGGCGCGCTTTTTAACATTCATCCTGATTTCCGTCTCCATCGAAGGTGAAAGGAGCCGGGCATAGCTGTCCTGAACAGCAGCTCGCACCTGTTCCGCAGCCGGATTCTCTTTTTTTACAAAAAGGTGTTCCAGTATGGCAACAGCTTCAGTTTCGGATGGCAGTATGGATAGCGACAAGAATCCCTCTTTTTCTCCACGCCGGATGGCAAGGACCCGATGAGAAGGCGACGCCTTGGCGGATTCTTCCCATTCAAAATAGTCCCTGAATTTTTTCCCGTCATCTTCTTTTCCGGCAATGACCCGGGATTTCATAATCCCCTTTGAAGCAAAAAGCGAACGCAACTCGGCACGAGCAGCCTGATCCTCATTGATCCATTCGGCGATGATGTCTCGCGCCCCCGAAAGCGCGTCTTCCCGGGAACCCACTCCTTTTTCGAGGTCGATAAAAGGTTCGGCCCAGGTTTCAGGCTCCCCATCTTCCTGATCGAACAATTTTTGAGCCAGCGGCTCCAGTCCTTTCTCACGAGCAATCATAGCGCGGGTGCGGCGTTTCGGACGGTATGGCAAATAAATATCTTCGAGAACCGCCATCGTTTCTGCCGCTGCGATTTTCTCTTTCAACTCGTCCGTCAGAAGTTCCCGCTCAGATAAAGACTTAAGAATGGCTTCGCGTCTCTTGTCCAATTCAAGCAGCTGTTCCATCCGATCGCGAATGGCAGTTACGACCACCTCATCGAGAGATCCCGTTACCTCTTTTCTATAACGGGCAATAAAAGGAATGGTAGCTCCCTCTTCAAAGAGTCCGGCTGTAGCTGCCGCTTGTTGAACCGAAATCCCCAGTTCTTCCGAAATTTTCTTTGCATGGATTTCATTCATTTTCCGCACCATCCCATCTGAATTATTTTTCTAAAGCTTGAGAAAGGACAGTCCTTCTAACAGTTATTTCCATTTTTAGCAAGTTGCGTTACGGAAATGCACGACAAAACTGCATCTTAGCTCTTTCAATCAGGCTGTTGCTCATTGAACTATGGGGAAGCTTTATTCTTTGGTTTTTATTCTTGACAACCACGGCCTTTTGTCTTCTATATACCGTCATCAACAGATCCCGAGAAGGAACCACATGAACAGACGTACCGTTTTTTTTATTTCCGACCGCACCGCCATCACTGCTGAGACGATCGGGTTAAGCGTGCTCACGCAATTCGATCACATCCAGTTCGATCAAATCACCCTTCCTTTTGTCGATACCGTTGAAAAAGCAAAGGGAGCCGTCGTAAAAATTAACGAAGCTTGCCGGAATGGGAACCGGCCTATCATTTTCAGTACGCTGATCAATTCCGATATCCGGTCGGTGATCATGGGCAGCGAGGGACTTTTCCTGGATTTCTTTCATTCCTTTATCAAACTGATCGAGGATGAAGTTCATATGGAATCATCTCATGCTGTTGGACGATCTCACGGTCTGGTAAACAATTCAGCTTACCAATTAAGAATCGATGCGGTCAATTACGCACTGGTCAATGATGATGGAGTATCCACCAAGAATTACGACCAGGCCGATGTTATTCTGGTTGGCGTATCGCGAACGGGCAAAACTCCTACCTGCCTCTACCTTGCCCTCCAGTACGGGATTTATGCAGCCAACTATCCGTTGACTGAAGATGATCTCCTGAGCCGCTTCATGCGAATTCCGAGCATTGTCTCCTCGTTCAATAAACGATTATACGGCCTGACGATCAACCCGGAACGCCTCCAGGCGATTCGTTCTGAAAGAAGACCGAATAGCCGTTATTCCTCACTCAAGCAATGCCAGCTTGAAATCTTCAGGTCGGAATCCCTGTTCTATTCCGAAAGCATCCCTTCCCTGAACACCACCACCATGTCGATTGAGGAGATCGCCGCAACGATCGTGCATGAGAAAAAATTGCAACGGCGTGTTTAGCTGAACTGATTTTAGCCGCTAAAGATTACCCTTCCTCTCCCAACTCAATCTCATCCGGTTCCCCGGATAGTGCCCCCTCCTTTGCCGGAAGCAGATGCTTCGGCAGAAAGGCCATACCCGCAATGAGAGTCGGAATGACGGCACTGGCAATGACTGCCGCCATCAGATAAGAGTACTGCTCTTTTGTAATGATGCCATGCGTAAAACCATACAAGGCCGCGATGATACCGAAGGTCAAGCCTGTCGACATCAGCAGCGTATAATACCAGCGTTCGTTTCGCTCCTGCCTGAACAAGGAAATAACAGGAAAGAGCCCGAACACTTTGGATGCTATTTTGCAGGTCAGCAGGATTATGATCGTAAGGGGCGCTGCATAAAGAGCGGATATGGAAACCAGGGAACCCGCTCTTAAAAAATAAAAAGGCGTAAGGAACCCCACTGTTAACGTTCGGAGCCGTCGTATCCAGAGCAAATCCCGACCGGCATTTCCGGCAAGTACCATTCCGGCGAGATAGGAAGGCAGAACGGCCTCACTCTCCGCCCATAACGCCAGGGCACCGAGGCTAAAGAGCACCAGCAGTATCCACTTGGTCCGGATCGCCGCTGTCCGGAAAGCGTAAAGACGGGTCAACTCGCCTGTCAAATGGGGCAGAATCCAAAGGACAACAGCAGATGCTAAAATAAAAATAACGGTTTTATATGTAAAGGGAGCAAATATTAGGCCGAGGGCAATAACAGAGCTGAAATCATTTATAAAGCTGGAACCGAGGATTCCTTTGCCAAAAGCAGTCTGATTGAAACCGGTTTCCAGCATAACCGAATATATAACCGCCATCGAGGTGGTGGAAAGAACAATTCCGGAAAGCAAGCTGGACCTGGCATTCCAGCCAAGGACATAATAAGAAAGCGCAGCGCAGGCGAGAAAAGGTAGAAAAA
>DHHG01000053.1 GCA_002403175.1 Syntrophaceae bacterium UBA4778
ACATAAACGAAATCACGCATCTGACCGCCATCAGTGTAGTCCGGACGGTGCGATTTAAAAAGCGTCATCTTCCCGGTACTTTTGATTTGACCGAATGCCTTATGCACAACACTCCGCATATCGCCTTTGTGGTATTCGTTCGGTCCGAAAACATTAAAGAACTTGACCCCTGCTATCCGTGCCTGCAGGCCATGCCTCAATGTAAAAAGATCAAAAAGTTGCTTGGAATATCCGTACATATTAATCGGCTTGAGGCGACGGGTTACCTGATTATCATCCGAAAAACCCAGCGAGCCGTCCCCATATGTCGCTGCACTGCTGGCATAGATGAACCGAACCCCTTTTTTCACAGCCCACAAGGCGAGCTCGCGCGTATAAAAAAAATTGTTTCGCATCAGATAATCGGCATTGCGCTCCGTGGTGGAGGAGCAGGCCCCCATATGAATGATTCCTTCCACTTCAAAGGGAACCTTGTCAGCGATCACTGCTTCCAGAAAGTCATCTTTGTGGATAAAATCAACATAGCGCCGATTTACCAGATTTTCCCATTTATCCGATTCGCCCAGATGATCCACAATAACGATATCATCCAGACCCTCTTCATTGAGCTTCCAGACAAAAGCGCTTCCGATAAATCCGGCTCCGCCGGTCACAACGATCATGGATCACCTCGTTACATCAATTGCGCCGCTTTGCGAATCCCTGCTTGCATCTGCTTGATCTTTTGCGACGTCATTTTGACTGCAATCGGCAGCACCAGGGTCCTGCTCAAAAGATCTTCAGCCTGCGGAATTTTCTTGACGCTGTAATCGACCTTGCCTTTATATCCCGGATCCTTGAACGGATATTGCTTGGAGTTGGCAGTCGATTTTGCCAGGAGATGTTCCCAGTTGGGGACATAGTGCCAGAGGTTGTTCTTATAATAAATAGCATCGATCCCCTGTTCACCAAGCGCCTTCTGCAAAGCCTTGGCTGCAGCGGGTTCGGGCAGATTGAATGCCAGGAAAGTGGCGGAATCTCCCGCCGGATCGGGCATCGCCCTGAATTTCAGGCCTTTTATGGAAGAGAGGGCTTCTTTAAGGGCTGCTTTGTTCTTTTTCTGTTCCGAAATGACGGTATCGAGTTTCCGTAACTGCGCAAGCCCCAGCGCCCCTTGCAGTTCGTTCATACGGTAATTAAATCCGAGAATCGTCCTGCCCTCCAGGGCGCGGCTGACTTTCGGGTTGTGGTCGTGTCCGTGATCGTGATACCAATCGGAACGGTTATAGAGGGCCTTGCTGTTCGTCAGAACCATCCCGCCCTCGCCCGTGGTTATCGTTTTGTAATAATCAAAACTCAGAATGCCCATATGCCCGAAAGTTCCTAGCTTTTTGCCTTTATAGCTGGCACCGCAACCTTGGGCATTGTCTTCCAGTACCAGCAGTTTGTTCTTTTTGGCAACTTTTACAATCCGGTCGATACGCGCCGCCGCACCGCACATATGGACCGGGATAACAGCTTTGGTGCGTGGGGTCAGTTTCCGCTCAATATCATCCGGATCCAGATTGAGTGTGTCATCTATATCGCCCATTACAGGGATAGCGCCGACTTCCATGACCGCCTCATACGTGGCGAGGAAAGTAAAAGCAGGCACAATCACCTCATCTCCGGGACCTACATCCATTGCCGTTAAGGCGATTTTCAGAGCAGCCGACCCGGAAGTCACTCCCAGAGCATACTTTGCGCCACAGTAATTCGCCATAGCCTGCTCGAATTCACGAACTTTGAAAACACCCTTGCGTTGTTGATCAAAGCCGTAACGCATCAGAATGCCCGTTTCGAGGACCTCCATAACTTCCTTGATTTCTTCTTTGCCGATTAGCTCTGCTCCTGCCATTTCAATTCTCCATTTTCCGGACGGGATTGAAAGCCTCGTCCTTTTTATTCTGATTGCGAGGTATGATTATAAGATTTCCTTATAGATCTCGACAGCATCTTCCACTGTTACCTTGCGGGGATTGTTTTCCAGAGGCCTCGTGACTGTCATGGCAATTCTGGCCAGCATCGGAAGATGCTCTTCCGTAATCCCATACTGGCTAAGGTTTTTTCTAATTCCGCAATCGTCAATTAGATTCTCGACGGCATCGACCGCAAGATAGGCGGAATCGCGTAGCGGCATATCGTCGATGACCTCTCCCATCGCATCCGCGATTATTGCAAATCTTTCCAATGCACTTGGAAGATTAAAGGCCATAATGCCCGGAAGCATCAAGGTATTGGCAATTCCATGTCCGATTCCAAAGAGCCCGCCCAGGGGATAAGAGAGCGAATGCGCTGCACCAACACCCGCATTGGCAAGACCGAGCCCGGCATAGAGAGCCCCTAGAAGCATCTGCTCTCGGGCATCGAGATCTTTACCGTTATGGACACAGGTCCTGAGGTTGTCGGAAATAAGTCGGATGGCTTCCAGCGAAAAGAGTTCACTCATGGGATTTGCATTTACTGAAGTAAAGGATTCGATCGCATGGCAGAGGGCATCCATTCCCGTTGCCGCTGTGGGCTCCGGAGGCAAACTCAGCGTCAACACGGGATCGAGAAGGGCCACTTCCGGATAGAGGTAAGGACTGTTCATTCCCTCTTTTTTCCTCAGTTCTTTTCTTATGAAAACTGCCGTGAAAGTCACCTCACTGCCGGTACCCGCCGTCGTAGGAACCATAATCTTCGGGACTCCGGGACCGGGAACCTTGTT
>DHHG01000003.1 GCA_002403175.1 Syntrophaceae bacterium UBA4778
ACTAAATTTACGAATACATATGTTGATAAGTATTCGTAAATTTAGTTAATAATCACGACAAACCGGTGAAGATATAGAAAAAATAAAAGATTAACTGTTTATCTGCGGTGTTGGATCCTCAAGCGACGACACCATAGTATAAATCTCATGCAATATCAAAGCTTGTTTTTAATAGCTACCAATACCATAGAATTCGACTTAATGGCTCAAAGGAGAATAGGGATTGGATAAAATAGATTAATCATCGCCGAGAATTAATCCAATTACCCGGTCTAAATCATCATTGGAGAAAAACTTTATTTCAATAACGCCCCCTTTTCCAGAGGGTACAATTTCAACTTTAGTCATTAATCTGGATATAAGTCGCTTTTCCAGATCGGCGATATAAATATCTTTCTTCCTTTTCTTTGGTTCCGGACGGTTCTTCTTTTTTAAGCCCTTTATCAGAGATTCCGTTTTCCTGACGTTGAGTCCCTTTTTCACGATCTGTCGGAACGTGGAAAGTTGCTCCTCTTTGGATTCGAGTGATAGAAGGGTGCGTGCATGTCCGGAAGAGATGATCTTTTTAACAAGGGCTTTCCTGATTTCTTCGGGCAGCCTCAGAAGCCGGATAGCGTTTGCAACCGTGGATCGATCTTTACCCACTCGGACGGAAATCTCTTCCTGAGAAAGGTCAAACTTGTTTGCCAGCACCTCATAGGCTTCTGCCTCTTCGATCGGGTTCAGTTCGGCCCTCTGGATGTTTTCAATGAGAGATATTTCCGCAACCTCTATGTCCTTGGCATCGCGAATGACGACCGGAACCGTTTTCAGGCCCACTTCCTGAGCAGCTCGCCAGCGGCGCTCTCCCGCTATAATCTCGAAACCCTTTTCAGTTTTCCTTACCACAATCGGCTGGATGATTCCGGTTTCGCGAATGGATGACACCAGCGTCTTCAATTCTTCGGGGTCAAAAACCTTTCGTGATTGAAACTTCGTCGGCGTGAGTTCTTCGATCCCGCACATCAAATAGGAGGGTTTCTCATTTAATTCAACGAGCAAATCTGGAAATATGGCTCCGAGGCCTTTACCGAGGGAACTTTTCGGCGGCATTTACGATCTCCCGTTGGATAAAATTTCTTTTGCGAGTTCCAGGTACCCCATAGCCCCCCGCGATTTAACATCATAAAGAATAATCGGTAAGCCGTGACTCGGGCTTTCCGAGAGGCGGACATTCCGCTGGATTATTGTTTTGAACACCTTGTCTCCGAAATGATTCTTAACATCTTCAGCAACCATGTGAGATAGGCGGTTTCTAGAATCAAACATGGTTAGTAGAATTCCGGATAGGGACAGATTCGGATTGAGCTTCGCTTTGACCATACGAACCGTATTCAGCAAATATCCGAGTCCTTCCATTGCAAAATATTCGCATTGCAGCGGCACAATGATTCCGTCAGCAGCCACCAGCGAATTAATGGTCAGCAACCCCAGCGAGGGCGGGCAATCAATAATTACGTATTCGTAAGATGGATCGATATCGGTTAGAAGGGTCTTCAGCTTTTTTTCTCGGTTTTGAAGAGATACAAATTCCAGTTCCACTCCGATCAGGTCCTGGTTGGAAGGTACGACGTCTAATTTCGGCAAAGGCGTTCCGAAAATGACCTCTGAAAGTGGTATCTCCCCGATCAGGGCATAATAGAGATTCCTCTTCTGAATCTGAACCTTATCTACCCCGAGACCGCTACCTGCATTCCCCTGGGGATCGCAATCGATCAGGATTGTTTTTCTTTCAGCCACAGCGAGCGAGGCGGATAGATTAATGGCCGTAGTTGTTTTACCAACGCCGCCTTTTTGATTGGCTATGCAAATGATTTTAGGCATGATTTTCTTGTGGAGGTTAAGCTGGGTAGGACTCTAGCACAATAAAAAATTTTTTTGAAGGGATATTTTAGAGAGGTTTTTCCTGTTTAGGACTTTGAAAATATTACAATTTTACGAATATCCCCAAGGAGAGGCAATCTTCGTTCATGACAGGCCGAAAGTTTTAACCCTGCTTTTTCAGCTGCCGATAGGGCAGGGGCCCATTCCGTTTTCACGTCCCTGGACTTCATGGCAATCAGCGTTCCCTCTGGCGCAAGGAAGGGGGTCCCGATTGTGATCAGCTCGGCCATTTTAAAAGCGGCCCTGGAAATTACGATATCATAAGAGCCGAGCAGATCGGCATCGGCAATCAGCTGTTCAATCCTCCCCTGGGTGATTCTGATACCCTCCAATCCCAGCTTTCCTTTTATGTCCCTCAAAAAGGATGTTTTTTTCCTAGAAGAATCAATCAGGTGAACCGATAGGGATTCCAGGGCTATTTTGATGGGCAAACCTGGGAATCCGGCTCCCGTTCCGATGTCCAGCAGGGAGCCGGCCCTGTGCTCAATAAACTGCACGGGTAAGAGCGAATCGACAAAGTGCTTGATCGGCAAATCCAAAGGGGTTTTGATGGAAACGAGGTTTATTTTGCTGTTCCAGATGAGGAATTCCCGACGGAACTCCCGAAACAGCCCCAACTGTTTTTCTGATAAGGGCAGACCGATTTCAGAGGCGCCCCTGGCCAGCAATTCGAGAAATTCTTTTTCTATTTCCATACGGATTCTCTGAGGTGAAAGGGTATTCTTTTCTTTAAATTTCTGATATTGAACGATTTAACGCGAATGAAGGAAAAAAGAAATAGCAAAATTGAGCGGAAATAAGGAATGAATGCAAAAGAAAAAAAAGCAGTAGCTGTTCGCGACAATATCACCATCGTTCTGAACAAACCCAAGTATCCGGGAAATATCGGATCGGTTGCCCGTGCCGCCAAAAATATGGGATTTACTAACATCAGTGTTGTAAAGCGCGGTCAGACCGATATCGAAGAGATCATGCCGGAAATCAGGAAAATGGCAACCCATCTGGCAGGAGACACCGTTGACCGAATCCGGTTTTTCGAAACGCTGGAGCAGGCAGTTTGCGATTCGAATTATATTATCGGCACGACATCAAGATTCGGAACTGCGCGCCAGCCTGTAACAGGGCCGGAGGAAATGGCATCAGGACTGATTGAGCTATCTCAGAACAACAAAGTGGCGATTGTTTTCGGTCCTGAAGATTTCGGGCTCACAAACCAAGAGCTCCAGCTTTGCCATGAATTTGTAGCGATTCCGACGGCGGATGATCTTAAATCTCTCAACCTCTCCCATGCCGTTATGGTCATTTGTTACGTCATCTTTACAGCTTCTTCTGAGTCGAAGGATTTTTTTGCGCCAAAGCTTGCAACTTCCGAGGAGATTGAGGGAATGTATGGTCAATTGAAAGAAATGTTTATCAAAATCGATTTTATCAATCCGGAAAATCCCGACTACTGGATGTCGCATGTGCGCCGTTTTTTCTCTCGCATTCTCCTTTATTCAAAGGAAGTGCAGATAATCCGAGGTATTTGCAGACAAGTGCTCTGGTATAATTCAAACAAAAAAACTTGACATTCCTTTTTCAGAAACTTATTAGATTTCAAACTAATCGGGGGGGGAACGTTTAATGAACAAAATATTCGGGTTTACAGGAGCAAAGCAGATCATCTTTGGAAACGGCTCTATCAGCCGTTTGGCTGAAACCGTTCAGCAGCTTGGATGTACCCGTCCTTTACTGGTCATGGACCGCAATCTTCTCAAAACGGAGATCAAGGATCAGGTCACGACCGTTCTCAAAAAAGCTAAACTCCCGAGTGTTCAGTTTGCGGAAATTGATGGAGAGCCGGAACTGGAGCTGGCCGATACCGGAGCGAAGTTGGCGGCCAAGGAGAAATGTGACGGAGTCATCGGAGTCGGTGGCGGAAGCGCTATGGACGCAGCCAAAGCGATTTCCGTTTTGTTATCCAATAAGGGCAAGGCTTCGGATTATTTGGGTTTAAACAAGGTTCCCGGTCCCGGAGTCC
>DHHG01000002.1 GCA_002403175.1 Syntrophaceae bacterium UBA4778
ACATATGTTGATAAGTATTCGTAAAATTAATTAATAATCACGACAAACCGGTGAAGATATAGAAAAAATAAAAGATTAACTGTTTATCTGCGGTGTTGGATTCTCAAGCGACGACACCATAATATAAATCTCATGCAATATCAAAGCTTGTTTTTAATAGCTGCCAATACCATAGAATTCGACTTAATGGCTCAAAGGAGAATAGGGATTGGATAAAATAAATTAATCATCGCCGAGAATTAATCCAATTACCCGGTCTAAATCATCATTGGAGAAAAACTTTATTTCAATAAAGCCCCCTTTTCCGGAGGGTACAATTTCAACTTTAGTCATTAATCTGGATATAAGTCGCTTTTCCAGATCGGCGATATAAATATCTTTCTTCCTTTTCTTTGGTTCCGGACGGTTCTTCTTTTTTAAGCCATTTATCAAAGATTCCGTTTTCCTGACATTGAGCCCATTTTTCACGATCTGTCGGAACGTGGAAAGTTGCTCCTCTTTGGACTCGAGTGATAGCAGGGTGCGTGCATGTCCGGAAGAGATGATCTTTTTAACAAGGGCTTTCCTGATTTCTTCGGGCAGCCTCAGAAGCCGGATAGCGTTTGCAACCGTGGATCGATCTTTACCCACTCGGACGGAAATCTCTTCCTGAGAAAGGTCAAATTTGTTTGCCAGCACCTCATAGGCTTCTGCCTCTTCGATCGGGTTCAGTTCGGCCCTCTGGATATTTTCAATGAGAGATATTTCCGCAACCTCTATGTCCTTGGCATCGCGAATGACAACCGGAACCGTTTTCAGGCCCACTTCCTGAGCAGCTCGCCAGCGGCGCTCTCCCGCTATAATCTCGAAACCTTTTTCAGTTTTCCTTACCACAATCGGCTGGATGATTCCGGTTTCGCGAATGGATGATACCAGCGTCTTCAATTCTTCGGGGTCAAAAACCTTTCGTGATTGAAACTTCGTCGGCGTGAGTTCTTCGATCCCGCATATCAAATAGGAGGGTTTCTCATTTAATTCATCGAGCAAATCTGGAAATATGGCCCCGAGGCCTTTACCGAGGGAACTTTTCGGCGGCATTTACGATCTCCCGTTGGATAAAATTTCTTTTGCGAGTTCCAGGTACCCCATAGCCCCCCGCGATTTAACATCATAAAGAATAATCGGTAAGCCGTGACTCGGGCTTTCCGAGAGGCGCACATTCCGCTGGATTATTGTTTTGAACACCTTGTCTCCAAAATGATTCTTAACATCTTCAGCAACCATGTGAGATAGGCGGTTTCTAGAATCAAACATGGTTAGTAGAATTCCGGATAGGGACAGATTCGGATTGAGCTTCGCTTTGACCATACGAACCGTATTCAGCAAATATCCGAGTCCTTCCATCGCAAAATATTCGCATTGCAGCGGCACAATGATTCCGTCAGCAGCCACCAGCGAATTAATTGTAAGCAACCCCAGCGAGGGCGGGCAATCAATAATTACGTATTCGTAAGATGGATCGATATCGGTTAGAAGGGTCTTCAGCTTTTTTTCCCGGTTTTGAAGAGATACAAATTCCAGTTCCACCCCGATCAGGTCCTGGTTGGAAGGTACGACGTCTAATTTCGGCAAAGGCGTTCCGAAAATGACCTCTGAAAGTGGTATCTCCCCGATCAGGGCATAATAGAGATTCCTCTTCTGAATCTGAACCTTATCTATCCCGAGACCGCTACCTGCATTCCCCTGGGGATCGCAATCGATCAGGATTGTTTTTCTTTCAGCCACAGCGAGAGAGGCGGATAGATTAATGGCCGTAGTTGTTTTACCAACGCCGCCTTTTTGATTGGCTATGCAAATGATTTTAGGCATGATTTTCTTGTGGAGGTTAAGCTGGGCAGGACTCTAGCACAATAAAAAATTTTTTTGAAGGGATATTTTAGAGAGGTTTTTCCTGTTTAGGACTTTGAAAATATTACAATTTTACGAATATCCCCAAGGAGAGGCAATCTTCGTTCATGACAGGCTGAAAGCTTTAACCCTGCTTTTTCAGCTGCTGATAGGGCAGGAGCCCATTCCGTTTTCAAGTCCCTGGACTTCATGGCAATCAGCTTTCCCTCTGGCGCAAGGAAGGGCGTTCCGATTGTGATCAGATCGGCCATTTTAAAAGCGGCCCTGGAAATTACGATATCATAAGAACCGAGTAGATCGGCATCGGCAATCAGCTGTTCAATCCTCCCCTGGGTGATTCTGATACCCTCCAATCCCAGCTTTCCTGTTATGTCCCTCAAAAAGGATGTTTTTTTCCTCGAAGAATCAATCAGGTGAACCGATAGGGATTCCAGGGCTATTTTGATGGGCAAACCTGGGAATCCAGCCCCCGTTCCGATATCCAGCAGGGAACCGGCCCTGTGCTCCATATACTGCACAGGTAAAAGCGAATCAACACAGTGTTTGATAGGCAAGTCCAAAGGGGTTTTGATGGAAACGAGGTTTATTTTGCTGTTCCAGATGAGGAATTCCCGACGGAACTCCCGAAACAGACCCAACTGATTTTCTGATAAGGGCAGACCGATTTCAGCGGCGCCCCTGGCCAGCAATTCGAGAAATTCTTTTTCTATTTCCATACGGATTCTCTGAGGTGAAAGGGTATTCTTTTCCTTAAATTTCTGATATTGAACCGATTTAACTCGAATGAAGGAAAAAAGAAATAGCAAAATTGAGCGGAAATAAGGAATGAATCCAAAAGAAAAAAGAGCAGTAGCTGTTCGCGACAATATCACCATTGTTCTGAACAAACCCAAGTATCCGGGAAATATCGGATCGGTTGCCCGTGCCGCCAAAAATATGGGATTTACTAACATCAGTGTTGTAATGCGCGGTCAGACCGATATCGAAGAGATCATGCCGGAAATCAGGAAAATGGCAACCCATCTGGCAGGAGACACCGTTGACCGAATCCGGTTTTTCGAAACGCTGGAGCAGGCAGTTTGCGATTCGAATTATATTATCGGCACGACATCACGATTCGGAACTGCGCGCCAGCCGGTAACAGGGCCGGAGGAAATGGCATCAGGACTGATTGAGCTATCTCAGAACAACAAAGTGGCGATTGTTTTCGGTCCTGAAGATTTCGGGCTCACAAATCAAGAGCTCCAGCTTTGCCATGAATTTGTAGCGATTCCGACGGCGGATGATCTTAAATCTCTCAACCTCTCCCATGCCGTTATGGTCATTTGTTACGTCATCTTTACAGCTTCTTCTGAGTCGAAGGATTTTTTCACGCCAAAGCTTGCAACTTCCGAGGAGATTGAGGGAATGTATGGTCAATTGAAAGAAATGTTTATCAAAATCGATTTCATCAATCCGGAAAATCCCGACTACTGGATGTCGCATGTGCGCCGTTTTTTCTCTCGCATTCTCCTTTATTCAAAGGAAGTGCAGATAATCCGAGGTATCTGCAGACAAGTACTCTGGTATAATTCAAACAAAAAAACTTGACATTCCTTTTTCAGAAACTTATTAGATTTCAAACTAATCGGGGGGGAACTTGTAATGAACAAAATATTCGGGTTTACAGGAGCAAAGCAGATCATCTTTGGAAACGGCTCTATAAGCCGTTTGGCTGAAACCGTTCAGCAGCTTGGATGTACCCGTCCTTTACTGGTCATGGACCGCAATCTCCTCAAAACGGAGATCAAAGATCAGGTCACGACCGTTCTCAAAAAAGCTAAACTCCCGAGTGTTCAGTTTGCGGAAATTGATGGAGAGCCGGAACTGGAGCTGGCCGATACCGGAGCGAAATTGGCGGCCAAGGAGAAATGTGACGGAGTCATCGGAGTCGGTGGCGGAAGCGCTATGGACGCAGCCAAAGCGATTTCCGTTTTGTTATCCAATAAGGGCAAGGCTTCGGATTATTTGGGTTTGAACAAGGTTCCCGGTCCCGGAGTCC
>DHHG01000330.1 GCA_002403175.1 Syntrophaceae bacterium UBA4778
CGCTCGGCACGGACACGGGTTCTGACAAAGACGATAATCTTGCTTTCGGCATGCTCTCTGATGAATGTTTCCAGGAAAAACCGCTTGTCATCCATTTCGACGAACATGACTGCGTGCGAGACATTTGCGGATACCGGATCATCGGGCGATATCTGAATGCGGATGGCCGTGCTCTTCACCTGAGAGAAAGCCAGTTTCTTGATTTCCGGATTGATAGTTGCCGAGAAAAAAAGAGTCTGATGCTTCCGGGTGAGCATTTTTTTCACATATTTTATATCCTTTATGAATCCCAAAGACAGCATATGGTCGGCTTCATCGAGGACCAGTGTATCGACGCGCTCCAGCCCGATGAAGCCTTGATGGATCAGATCGAACATGCGTCCGGGCGTAGTAATTAGAATATCGATGCCGTCCTGCAGCTTTTTAATCTGTGCATCCTGCTCGACACCGCCGATCAGGGCAAAGGGCTTCACCTTGGTACATTTCGCAATGCTCGTAAAGACATCCCCAATCTGCATGGCCAGTTCACGGGTCGGGACCATGACGATACATTTAATCCCTGTATCGCGCTTACTGCTTTTGGCCCGGTGGATTCTATCGATCAGAGGGATTGCGAAGGCCGCCGTTTTGCCCGTTCCCGTCTGAGCGATGGCAAGAACATCTTCTCCATTCATGATGGAGGGGATGGCCTTAAATTGGATGTCTGTTGGCCTTTTAAAACCGAGCCGGGCCAGATTCTCTTTTATGATTTCTGAAATATGATATTTTTCAAACTTCATCACGCCTCGGGTTTATAAATTCAGGAGGTTAAATACAGTCGAATCCGGATAAATGCAATCCCAATATTCCGCGGATCTTGTGTTGACGAAAAAAACTTGCGATTGCCGATCAATGGACTTCTTATTGGAAAACCGTACAGTTTTGCTTTTGGATAGAAAACCTTGACATCCGATATGTCCCATGTAAAAGGATTGGGGCCGTAGAATGAACAGGCATAGCCCACGATACGCAAGGGGAGGAAGAGACATGACGAAAAAGGCCATCCAGGATCACTATCCCGATAATCTGAACCAGTGTTACGGATGTGGCGGCTTGAATGAACACGGTCTCCAGATAAAAAGCTACTGGGAAGGAGAAGAAGCCGTCTGTATTTACGAGCCGAAGCCTTATCACACGGCCTTTCCGGGAGTTGTTTACGGGGGAATGATCGCATCGTTGATTGATTGCAATTCCACTGCGGCGGCAGCCGCTGCAACATGCCGGTCTGGAAATCAACCCGATGATTCGCCTCCGATCCGCTTTTTAACCGCCTCTCTGCATGTAGATTATATCTTACCGACCCCCCTGGGAGTGCCCTTGGAAATTCGCAGCCGTATCGCGGAGATCAAAGGACGCAAGGTGGTCGTAGAATCCACTCTGGGCGCGGACGGGAAGATCTGTGCGCGGGGAAAATTGGTTGCCGTTCAGGTTCCTGATCACCTGGTACCAGCTGCCGGATAACGATATCCAGTCCACTCTCGAATATTGCCTTCGTGAACATTCCGTGATAGAGGCAAGCACGTGAGTACCTTTATGCCGAAAAAGCTTTCCTCAGAAACAATCGACTTCAATCCGGAATTCCGGCGGGCGCTGGAATTGATGGAGGATTCCGATCGCCACGTCTTTATCACAGGACGGGCCGGAACCGGCAAATCCACTCTTTTATCCTATTTTCGAGGAAATACAAAAAAGAAAGCCGTTTTCCTGGCGCCGACCGGTGTGGCCGCAGTGAATGTGGGTGGACAGACGATCCATTCCTTCTTCGGTTTTCGACCGGATATCACGCCGGGGGCTATTCGCACCAAAATCCGTGGTGACCGTAAGGACCTCTATAAAAAACTTACGGCCATTGTGATCGATGAGGTTTCCATGATGAGGGCGGATCTCCTTGATTGCGTGGATCAGTTTTTGCGCCTGAACGGTCCGGATAAAAAAGAACCGTTCGGCGGCATTCAGATGATCTTCATCGGTGACCTTTATCAATTGCCCCCTGTGGTAACAGGGCGGGATAAAGAGATATTTTATACTCAATATACGAGTCCCTATTTTTTCAGCGCCAAGGTTTTCGATAATCTGGATTTGGAATTTATCGAGCTGGAGAGGATTTACCGTCAACGCGACGGAGAGTTCATCCGCCTTCTGAATGCCATCCGGAATCGCACGGTCACCGATGATGATCTGGAAATAATCAATCAAAGGGTTAATCCGGATTTTGAAGTATCTCCGCGGGAATACCGTATCGGCCTGACCAGCACCAATGAGCTTGCCGATCGAATCAATGAGGAACGGCTCGCGCGCCTGCGGGGGAAGCTCTGGACCGCGGACGGAATTGTGAATGGAAGCTTCGGAGAAGAGTACTTTCCTACTGCTCAGAAACTGAAACTGAAAAAGGGCGCCCAGATCATGCTCCTCAACAACGACATGTACGGGCGCTGGATCAACGGTACGATTGGGCGCGTAAAGGGCTTCGGGCAGGATGCGGAAGGAGAGGATGTCATCAGGGCGGTTTTGGATACCGGTGAAGAAGTGGAGATTGCCCCTTTTACCTGGGAGATTTACCGGTTCCATTTGAAAGACGGAGAACTTGTCTCAGATATCGTCGGGTCGTTTACGCATTATCCGGTCCGGCTGGCCTTTGCAGTAACGATTCATAAAAGCCAGGGTAAAACATTCAAGAAAGTACTGATCGATGTCGGAAAAGGGACATTTGCCCACGGGCAGGTATATGTAGCGCTTTCGCGTTGCACCACTTTGGAGGGAATCGTTTTAATAACTCGCATTAAGAATAGTCATATCCGGATGGACTGGCACGTTGTAAATTATCTGACGCGGATCCAATACAGGCTGGCGGAGAAAGCACTTTCCCGGGAAGAAAAGCTGGCTCTCATCGAAGCGGCGATTCGCGAGAAGCATAGACTGGAAATTGTTTATTTAAAGGCCAAAGATGAAAAATCACGGCGGGAAATCAGGCCGTATTTCGTCGGCAATATGATTTATAGAGGCCGCTCCTTTCCCGGCATGAAGGCTGTTTG
>DHHG01000333.1 GCA_002403175.1 Syntrophaceae bacterium UBA4778
CCTTTCCCGGCATGAAGGCTGTTTGCCTTTTGCGAGGAGAGGAAAGGGTCTTCAATATAGATAGGATTCTCAAAATAACGGAGCTATAGCTGTTATATTGGGAATTTCCGCACGGCGTAATTCTATTTTTCTGTTCTCAACCTTTATAGGAGAAAAATATGTCGCAGTTCAATAATAAGGTTATCGTAATAACGGGAGCATCGGAAGGAATCGGTCGAGCTTTGTGTCTCGCCCTTGCCCCCCAGAAGCCGAAGCTGGTGCTTGCCGCCAGGAACGAGGCGCGTCTGAACGAGTTGAAAATACAGGTGGAGAAGTTGGGAGCCCAGGCTCTGGTAGTTCCGACCGATGTGATGCTGGAAGAGTCCTGCAGGGAGCTGATCAACACAACGATTCAGAAATGGAAGGGAATCGATGTACTGGTCAATAACGCAGGAGGTACAATGTGGACGCGCTTTGACAAAATAACGGATATGTCCATCTTCGAGAGGCTCATGCGCCTGAATTATCTCGGGACCGTGTACTGTACTTATTATGCGTTGCCTCACCTGAAAAAAACAAAAGGCCTTATTGTAGGTGTTTCCAGTGCAGCGGGAATTACAGGTGTACCGGAGAGAACCGCATATGCCGCAACAAAGCATGCCATGTTCGGATTCTTCGATTCCCTGCGAATCGAACTGGACGGAACTGGTGTTGGCGTGAGCGTGGTGGCGCCGGATTTTGTTGTATCCGAGATTCACCGTCGCGCCCTGGGATTTGATGGAACACCGCTTGGCAAAAGCCCGATGCAGGAGAGCAAGACGATGAGCGCCGCAACCTGTGCGTCCATTATCGTCAGAGGAATGGAAAAAAGGGATCGCCTCATTTTGACATCGAAGCGGGTAAAACTGGTCCGATTGCTTCGCATATTTGCACCAAAATTGATTGACGCGATTGCGAAAAAAGGTATCCGGGAAGGAAAATAACGAACCATCTGTTTCCGACCAAAAGAAGGGGGTTATCCAGGTATTCGTAAATGGCTTTCGGCCAATCGTAAAAGCATACCTGTAAGTAAACTTTTTAGCTAAAGGTCATCCTTTAAATGCCGATTTAAAGTAGGACAGCAGAACGATAGAAATTACGAATTGATCAAGCCTTGCTGTCTATCTGTTTTATCCATCTTGTCTGGATTACATTTTGAGCAATTCAGGTATAGGCTGAAGAGGAGCTCCACTTGGGTAGAAGGTCGGTTGATAAAAGAATTGTTTTTGATCAGGTACAACGGTTAGCCAGTCAGACATTTTTAGGGATCCTGGCTACCATTTTGAACTCTACCCTTCTCGCTCTGATATTGCTCGGAACCGGAGAAACGACGAGCGTTCTTATGTGGCTATCCGCCTCTTTGGCGATCAGCGCCGCTCGAATTGTTATTCTCCGTTACTATCAAAAAAAAGAACTTTCAGCAGACAATTTTGCGGGGGAAAAGTGCTTTCTGCTTTTTGCCCTCTTCGTATCCGGCTCTGTCTGGGGTGCAACCAGCTTTTTTCTTTTTCCAGATACATCTTTGCCGTACGAGGTTATGACCATCTTTTGCGCAGGTGGTATGGTGGCCGGTTCGGTGGGCACATTTGCTTCCCTGAAGAGAGCTTTCTTCTCGTTCAGCATTCCGGCACTGTTTCCCCTTATTATCACTTTATTCCTAAAAAATGACGTCATCCATTGCGCGATGGGCATTATGCTGGGGCTCTTCTGGTTTTTTATGATGATGGCTTCTATGCGTATGAATCGGGACATTGAACAGTTTTTGGTACTTAAATATGAAAAGCTCGAATGGATCGCCGATCTGGAGAAGGAGATCAGAGATCGGAAATTTGCTGAAGAAAAATTGCTGATAAAAAATCAACAGATCGAATCAATTATTGAAGCGCGGACAACCGAGCTGCTCCAAGTCAATGCCAAGCTTTTAAAGGAAATAGACGACCGGATAGAAATAGAAAAGGCGTTGAGAGAGAGCGAGAGGAATTATAAAGAACTTGCGAATTCCCTCCCCCAGATCGTATTTGAAACCGATAACGAGGGAAAGCTCACCTTTGCAAATCGTAATGCGTTTAGCATGTTCGGTTACACGAAAAACGACTTTGAAAAAGGTATCACTATCTTTCAGTTGGTTGACACTGAAGATCACGAGTACGCGTGCAGCCAATTTCAGAAGGTTTTAATCGGACAGAAAATGGAGCCTTCTGAATTTAAAGCTCGGAGAAAGGATGGGAGCTTATTTCCTATCGCGATCCATTCAGAATCGGTAATCCGGGACGGGAAGCCTGAAGGAATGAGGGGCGTTGCCATTGACCTTACAGAAAATAAGAGGGTCGAGCAGGAACAGAAGAAACTAATGGACCAACTGAATCGGGCGCAAAAGATGGAAATTCTCGGCACGGTCGCAGGAGGAGTTGCCCACGATCTGAATAATATTCTTTCCGGAATCGTAAGTTATCCCGATCTCTTGCTTATGCAGATTCCAGAGGGAAACGCGCTGAGGAATCCTATTCTGACTATGCAGAAATCAGGACTCAAAGCGGCCGCCATCGTTCAGGATCTCCTGACTCTCACACGTAGGGGCGTCATCTTTGAAGATATTCTGAATCTGAATCAAATTGTCTCGGAATATCTCAGAAGTCCTGAACATGAAAAAATCATGTCTTTTCACCCTGAAGTCCAGTTGGATGTGGATTTGGACGATGACCTTTTGAATATTGTAGGTTCACGTGTACATCTGACCAAAACGATCATGAATCTGATATCCAATGCGGCGGAATCCATGCCGGACGGAGGATGGCTCCGGATCTCAACCAGCAGCCGTTATCTGGATAAGCCTGTCAAAGGCTATGATTCTATTGAAGAGGGAGATTACAGTGTATTGACGGTTTCAGATTTCGGGATCGGTATTGCCCCCGAAGATATCGGACGCATTTTTGAACCTTTCTTTACAAAGAAGGTCATGGGGAGGAGCGGCACCGGTTTGGGCATGGCTGTGGTCTGGGGGACAGTTAAGGATCATAAGGGTTATATTGATGTGGTCAGCAGAGTCGGTAAAGGATCCAGCTTCAGCCTATATTTTCCGGTGACAAGGGAAAAAATGAAAAAAATTGATATCCCTGATCCTCTATATAAATATCAGGGAGACGGGGAATCCATTCTGATTGTTGATGATATAGGCGAGCAAAGGGTAATTGCTTCTGAAATGCTGTCTAACCTGGGTTATCAGGCAGCATCAGTGCCAAGTGGTGAAGAGGCAATTCAATATTTGCAGAAGAACAAGGTCGACCTTGTAATCCTAGATATGATCATGGATCCCGGCATGGATGGCTTGACTACTTATAAAAGGATTATTGATATTCATCCGGGACAGAATGCAATTATTGCCAGCGGGTATTCAGAAACGGAAAGGGTAAGAGAGGCACAGAGGCTCGGAGCGGGAAACTACATCAAAAAGCCCTATACCATCATCAATCTGGGGCAGGCGGTTAAAATAGCACTGGACAGACAAGAACCGTCCGGTATGCGGATTTCCCGAGTCAGTTCCGTGAGCGCTATGGCCGGCGCTTTCTAATCGCGCTGAAGAAAACAACCCATTATCGTTCTATAATCCACATTCGTCAGGCATTCCCGTCTTTCTATTCGAATACGATCGTTTTCGAACCATGAACCAGTATCCGGCGTTCCAGATGTAGTCTGACGGCCTTGGCCAGAACGATTCTCTCGAGATCCTTGCCTTTTCTCCTCATCTCATCGGCGGAATCCCGATGGCTGATTTTGATGACATCTTGAGCGATAATGGGACCCTCATCAAGCTGCTCGGTCACATAATG
>DHHG01000332.1 GCA_002403175.1 Syntrophaceae bacterium UBA4778
AACATTTATTTTGAGGCAATTCGGAAACCTGCTTTTTTGTTGAAGAAACATTCCGGATACCATATCATTCCGATCACCTAATTACCAAGGAGAGATGAGACCATGCCGATTGCTGATATGATTCGTAACAACTCGTTCTGCGTTCTGGCGACCTGTGCTGATAACAAACCCCATTGCTCACTCATGTCGTATGCTGCCAGCGAGGATGGTTCCAGATTATTCATGATTACCCGGGCTGATACAAAGAAATTCAGAAATCTCTCTATGAACCGGAATGTGAGTGCATTGATCGATACCAGAACGGCTGGGGACCGGAACCTGTCCTCCGCCATAAGGGCTTTGACGATAAGCGGCAAGATTGCAATCATCACCGACGATGTACTCAAATTGCAGGCCCGCCAAAGGCTTTTTCATAGGCATCCCGATCTGGAGGATTTTTTCGGAAACCAGGACCCTATCCTCCTGAATCTCGAGATTGAGTCCGTTCAGGTATTCGAGGGTCTGGAACAAATTGAATAGATCCTTTATTAGAGAGCACATGCGTATTCATTTTAATTGACTCTGTTTATCGGTTGCTCTTATATTGACGCATATCAAAGGAGAATATCACGTCATGAAAACGGAAAAAGCGCGCGCAATATTGCTGCTTTCCTGTCCGGACCAGCGGGGCATCGTAGCCTCCGTTTCGAATTTCATATTTGGACACAAGGGCAATATCCTTCATGCCGACCAGCATACCACAATGACCCAGAAGATTTTCTTCATGCGAATCGAATGGGAATTGGAAGGATTCGATCTATCCCGAAAGGAAATCGGGCCTGCCTTCGGCGAACTGGCAGAACGGTTCGGGATGAAATGGGAACTGCATTTTACCGATAAAATCCCGCGTATGGCCTTGTTTGTCTCCAAACACGTCCACTGCCTGAACGATATCCTGCTGCGATACCAAATGGGAGAGCTCCGGGCGGACATATCCGCGATCATCAGCAATCATCAGGATCTGAAGCAGGTGGCGGAACAACACGGCATAGCGTTCCTGCATTTTCCCATCTCGTCCGAAAACAAAGCATCTCAGGAAAAAGCGGAAATTTTAGAATTGCGCAGGCGGAAAATCGATTTTATTGTGCTGGCGAGGTACATGCAGGTACTGACCAATCGCTTTGTCGCAGCATATCCGAGCCGAATCATCAACATTCATCACTCATTCCTCCCCGCTTTTGCCGGCGCAGACCCATACCAGCAGGCATACGACAGAGGGGTCAAAATTATTGGCGCTACCAGTCATTATGTGACCGAGCAGCTTGATGAGGGTCCCATTATCGCTCAAGATGTCATCAAAATCAGCCATCGGGATTCCGCCGATGAGATGAGGAGAAAAGGCAAGGATCTCGAGAGAATCGTTCTGGCCAAGGCCGTCAGACTACATCTGGAACGCCGGATACTGGTTCATGGTTCGAAAACGATCGTATTCGAATAGAAAGACGGGAATGCCTGACGAATGTGGATAATTATAGAACGATAATGGACTGTTTTCTTCAGCGCAATTAGAAAGCGCCGGCCATAGCGCTCACGGAACTGACTCGGGAAATCTGCATACCGGACGGCTCTTGTCTGTTCAGTGCCATTTTAACCGCCTGCCCCAGATTGATGATGGTATAGGGCTTTTTGATGTAGTTTCCCGCTCCGAGCCTCTGCGCCTCTCTTACCCTTTCCGTTTCTGAATACCCGCTGGCAATAATTGCATTCTGTCCCGGATGGATATCAATAATCCTTTTATAAGCAGTCAAGCCATCCATGCCGGGATCCATAATCATATCTAAGATTACAAGGTCGACCTTGTTGTTCTGCAAATATTGAATTGCCTCTTCACCACTTGGCACTGATGCTGCCTGATAACCCAGGTTAGACAGCATTTCAGAAGCAATTACCCTTTGCTCACCTATGTCATCAACAATCAGAATGGATTCCCCGTCCCCCTGATATCTATACAGAGGATCAGGGATATCAATTTGCTTCAGTTTTTCTCTTGTCACCGGAAAATATAGACTGAAACTGGATCCTTTACCGACTCGGCTGACAACATCAATATAGCCCTTATGATCTTTAACTGTCCCCCAGACAACAGTCATACCCAAGCCGGTGCCGCTTCTCCCCATGACCTTCTTTGTAAAGAAAGGTTCAAAAATGCGACCGATATCTTTGGGGTCAATGCCGATCCCGAAATCTGAAACCGTCAATACGCTGTAATCTCCCTCTTTAATAGAATCATAGCCCTTGACAGGCTTATCCAGATAACGGCTGCTGGTTGAGATACGGAGCCGCCCTCCATCCGGCATGGATTCCGCCGCATTGGATACCAGATTCATGATCGTTTTGGTCAGATGTACACGTGAACCTACAATATTCAAAAGGTCATCGTCCAAATCCACTTCCACTCGGACTTCAGGGTGAAAAGACATGATTTTTTCATGTTCAGGACTTCTGAGGTATTCCGAGACAATTTGATTCAGATTCAGAATATCTTCAAAGATGACGCCCCTGCGTGTGAGCGTCAGGAGATCCTGAACGATCGCGGCCGCTTTGATTCCTGATTTCTGCATTGTCAGAATAGGCTTCCTCAGCGCGTTTCCCTCCGGTATCTGCATAAGTAAGAGATCGGGATAACTTACGATTCCGGAAAGAATATTATTCAGATCATGGGCAACTCCCCCTGCGACCGTGCCGATAATTTCCATCTTTTGCGCCCGATTCAGTTGATCCATTAGATTCTTTTGTTCCTGTTCGACCCTCTTATTTTCTGTAAGGTCAATGGCAATGCCCCTCATTCCTTCAGGCTTCCCGTCCCGGATTACCGATTCTGAATGGATGGCAATAGGAAATAAGCTTCCATCCTTTCTCCGAGCTTTATATTCAGTGGGTTCCATTTTCTGTCCCATTAAAACCTTCTGAAATTGGCTGCACGCGTACTCGTGATCTTCAGTGTCAACCAATTCAAAAATATTAATGCCTTTTTCAAAGTCGTTTTTCGTGTAACCGAACATGCTAAACGCATTACGATTTGCAAAGGTGAGTTTTCCTTCGTTATCGGTTTCAAATACGATCTGGGGAAGGGAATTCGCAAGCTCTTTATAATTCCTCTCGCTCTCTCTCAACGCCTTTTCTATCTCTATCCGGTCGTCTATTTCCTTTAAAAGCTTGGCATTGACTTGGAGCAGCTCGGTTGTTCGCGCTTCAATAATTGATTCGATCTGTTGATTTTTTATCAGCAATTTTTCTTCAGCAAATTTCCGGTCTCTGATCTCCTTCTCCAGATCGGCGATCCATTCGAGCTTTTCATATTTAAGTACCAAAAACTGTTCAATGTCCCGATTCATACGCATAGAAGCCATCATCATAAAAAACCAGAAGAGCCCCAGCATAATGCCCATCGCGCAATGGATGATGTCATTTTTTAGAAATAAAGTGATAATAAGTGGAAACAGTGCCGGAATGCTGAACGAGAAGAAAGCTCTCTTCAGGGAAGCAAATGTGCCCACTGAACCGGCCACCATACCACCTGCGCAAAAGATGGTCATAACCTCGTACGGCAAAGATGTATCTGGAAAAAGAAAAAAGCTGGTTGCACCCCAGACAGAGCCGGATACGAAGAGGGAAAAAAGCAGAAAGCACTTTTCCCCCGCAAAATTGTCTTCTGAAAGTTCCTTTTTTTGATAGTAACGGAGAATAACAATTCGAGCGGCGCTGATCGCCAAAGAGGCGGATAGCCACATAAGAACGCTCGTCGTTTCTCCGGTTCCGAGCAATATTAGACCGAGAAGGGTAGAGTTCAAAATGGTAGCCAGGATCCCTAAAAATGTCTGACTGGCTAACCGTTGTACCTGATCAAAAACAATTCTTTTATCAACCGACCTTCTACCCAAGTGGAGCTCCTCTTCAGCCTATACCTGAATTGCTCAAAATGTAATCCAGACAAGATGGATAAAACAGACAGACAGCAAGGCTCAATTCGTAATTGATATCGTTCTGCTGCCCTACTTTAAATCGGCATTTAAAGGATGATCTTTAGCTAAAAAGTATTACTTACAGGTATGCCCTTACGGTTGGCCGAAAGCCATTACGAATACCTAGATAGATTCTTCTTTTGATCAGGAAGAGATGGTCAGCTATTTTCCGTCCCGGATACCTTTTTTCGCAATCGCGTCAATCAATTTTGGTGCAAATATGCGAAGCAATCGGATCAGTTTTACCCGCTTCGAAGTTAAAATAAGGCGGTCCCTTTTTTCCATTCCTCTGACGATAATGGAGGCACAGGTTGCGGCGCTCATTGTCTTGCTCTCCTGCATCGGACTTGTGCCCAGCGGTTTTCCATCAAATCCCAGGGCGCGACGATGAATCTCGGACACAACGAAATCCGGCGCCACCATGGTCACGCCAACACCAGTTCCGTCCAGTTCGATTCGAAGGGAATCGAAGAATCCGAACATGGCATGCTTTGTTGCGGCATATGCGGTTCTCTCCGGTACGCCTGTGATTCCAGCCGCACTGGAAACGCCTACAATCAGGCCTTTGTTTTTTTTCAGGTGCGGCAATGCATAATATGTACAGTACACGGTACCAAGATAATTCAGGCGCATGAGTCTCTCGAAGATGGACATGTCCGTTATTTTGTCAAAGCGCGTCCACATGGTACCTCCTGCATTATTGACCAGAACATCGATTGCCTGCCATTCCTTAATCGTTGCATTGATCAGCTCCCTGCAGGACTCTTCCTGAGTCACATCGGTCGGAACTACCAGGGCCTGGCCTCCCAACTTCTCCACCTGCATTTTCAACTCGTTCAGACGCGCCCCATTCCTGGCGGCAAGCGCCAGCTTCGGCTTCTGGGGGGCAAGGGCGAGACATAAAGCTCGACCGATTCCTTCCGATGCTCCCGTTATTACGATAACTTTATTTTTGAACTGCGACATATCCTTCTCCTATAAAGGTTGAAAACAGAAAAATAGAATTCCCGCCGTGCGGAAATTCCCAATATAAACGCTATAGCTCCGTTATCCTGAGAATCCTATCTATATTGAAGACCCTTTCCTCTCCTCGCAAAAGACAAACAGCCTTCATGCCGGGAAAGG
>DHHG01000057.1 GCA_002403175.1 Syntrophaceae bacterium UBA4778
GAGTACTACGACGATGAGGATGATGGTTCTGATCATTTAAATCATTCCGCTTTTTTCAAATCACATATCAATTAAGATTCTAATTGTCAAGGTGAATTTGTTTTTCCAGAATTGGATTCTCGGTTGTGAATATCTTTATATCGAAATACCTGCTAATGCACTTTCAGCAGTTTGCAATCCCGATCGATTATTCCTGAACCTTCTTTTGTTCCGGTGTCCCCATGAACAGTTTCAAGACCTTATTTTCTAAAGCATTTGTAGAGTAATCAGCCGGTGCCGTTCCGTCCAGAAAATACTCGGTGACCGCTTCCGTTGAAAGGGGTTTGGCAAGAAGCCCCGTTTTGGCATCCACCTTTACGGCCAGAATTCCTTCGGGAACGGGAAAGCCCTCGACAGGTTTCCCCTGCATCGCTCTTTCCATAAAATAGGACCAGATTGGAGCGGCTGCAACACCACCCGCCTCTTTGCTCCCGAGCGGTTTGCCGTCATCGAATCCAACCCAAACGCCAGCAACGTAAGCGGGCGTGTATCCGATGAACCAGGCATCTTTCAGATCATCGGTAGTACCTGTCTTTCCTGCAACCGGCCTGTCATTCAATCTGGCGCGGGTACCGGTACCCCGCTGAACGGCATCCTGCAATATGGAGGTCGTAATAAAAGCAACCTTGGGATCAATGACCTGTTCGACCACAGGGCCGTGTTCTTCGAAAACATTTCCCGTTCTGTCCACGATCTTCTTTATGAAGAAGGGTTCAACCCGCTTGCCGTCATTGGCAAGGACGCCAAACGCCCTGACTAATTCCTGCAGTGTTACCGCAGACGTGCCGAGCGCCATGGAAAGATTTCTGGACATTACCGACGTAATTCCCATATTGGCAGCATAGTCGGCTGCATAATCGATCCCGATATCCTGAAGAAGCTTGATCGTAACGATATTCCTTGATTGTACGAGCGCCGTTCTCAGCGTAGTCGGGCCATGGTATTCATGATCATAATTTTGGGGATTCCATTCTTCGCCACCGGGCATAGCTCCTTTGAAGGAAATGGGTTCATCCATATAAACCTTGGCAGCCGTAATCCCTTTGTCGAACGCAGCAGTGAATATAATGGGTTTGAATGCAGATCCGGGTTGCCGCTTTGCCTGAGTGGCACGGTTGAACTCGCTTAGACTGAAATCTCTTCCCCCAACCATGGCCTTTATCTCGCCCGTTTTGGCTTCTATGCACAATAGGGCACCCTGCACCGACTGCTTCAACTCGATTGCCAACCTCAGGGGATCACCCGTTTCAATAACACGCACGTTCAATACGTCTCCCGGATGGAGGATCTGAGAAACCGGTTTGGCTTCGCCCTTTTCCGCACCCATTGCGCTGTACCCGGAGATATCGTCAAAGGATGCAACACCTTGATGTATCCCTACTCTTATATTAAAAACGCGATTCTTTTCGTCAATCCCTTCCACCAATCCCTTGATCGCCATGCCTCTCACGAGAGGCCTGGCACCCAGGACCCTGTCAATCGATTGTAAGAAAGAAGCATAATTCGCCTTCGGTATTTTTTTGACAGATGATCGGTATCCCTCCCTGCTTTCCAACTCCTGAAGGCCCCGTTCTACAGCAGCTTCGGCGGCCCGCTGCATTTCAACATCCAAAGTTGTATAGATATCCAGACCCTCTTTATAGAGGACATCATTTCCGTAATTGGTCAGAATATATCTGCGCACGTTCTCCGTAAAGTAAGGACCGATTTTCCCCCGGGGAGTGAGCGTATTGAGGCGAATCCTGGATCTTAATGCCGAGTCTTTTTCCTTTTCTGTTATGTAGCCTTCTTCAACCATTCGGGACAGAACATATTCCTGGCGTTGCCGGGCTTTTTCCATACTTACAAATGGAGAGAATTTGCTGGGGGCCTTCGGCAGTCCCGCGATGAGAGCTGCCTCCGCAAGATTGAGATCTACAGCACTCTTTCCGAAATAGCACTGCGAAGCGGCTTCTATTCCATAGGTGCCGTGACCCAGATAAATCTGGTTTATATAGAGATTCAGTATTTCATACTTTTTCAGGTATTTGTCTATTTTATAGGCCAGAACGGCTTCTTTGATTTTGCGCCCATAGGTTTTCTCGGAGGACAGGTAAAATGATTTGGCAACCTGCTGTGTGATTGTGCTTCCCCCTTGAACGATTGCACCGTGTTCAATATTTTTCAATATTGCCCTGGCTATTCCGTACAGGTCTATTCCCTTGTGCTCAAAGAATCGGTTATCCTCCGCTGCCACAAAGGCGTTGATCAGGTATTTCGGGACCTTGGAAATATGGAGGACCCGCCTGTCTTCGAGATAAAATTCCTGTATGAGTTGATTGTTATCGGCGTAAATACGTGTGGAGATACTCGGACGATAGTCCTTCAGATTATAAATGTCCGGAAGATCCCTGAGCATAAAATAAAGAGAGATTACCCCGGAAAGAACAAAGATAGGGAAAACAATCAAAATAGCGGCACAGAACTTTTTAAAAATACGACTCTCCCCAGCCTTTCTTTTAATCTTCTTGATCGAGACCTGCTTCAGCTTCATGACCCTCATCCACATCCGAATCTTCTCTGGATTTGGAGCGCGCCTTGTATCCCCATTTGGAAACAATGATTCCGACTTCATAAAGAATCATCATCGGAACTGCCATCAGGCACTGGGTAAAGGCGTCCGGCGTGGGGGTGAGTATAGCGGCAACGATAAAAATTATCAAGACCGCGTATTTACGTTTGGCAGCCAGCATTTTGGCATTGACCAGACCGAGCCTGGAAAGGAAAAAAATGAAAACCGGGATTTCAAATACCAGACCGAAAGCCAAAAGAAGCTTCGTTGCTAAAGATAAATACTCCCTTAGGGAGAGCATCGGTTTGAGGAAATCCGTTGAGAATTCGACGAAGAATTTGAATGCCGGGGGAAGCACAATAAAATAAGCGAATAGAACCCCGCCTACAAACAAGAAAGTGGAAGAAACCACGAAAGGGATCACATGCTTTCGTTCTGTGCGGTATAATCCCGGAGAAATAAATTTCCATATCTGATAGAGAATATAAGGAAAAGCAACAATGATGGCTGCAAAAAAAGAGATTTTCAGATAATTAAAAAAAGCTTCCGGCAATCCCGTATATATCAGGTGACTTCCCTTGGGGAGCGCACTAACAAGAGGAGCCGTAAGAATTTCAAGCAGCCGTTCCTTAAAATTGTAGGTACCGGCAAAGGCAATTGCTACCGCAATCAGGGAGCGGACAAGTCTGGTCCTCAATTCCTCCAGATGGGAAGTGAGGGGCATTTTCTCTTGTTCTTTCTTTTCCTGCTCTGAATTCTTCATTATTTCTAGTGATTTTCGTTTTCGCCTGGTTTCTTCTCTTTCGATGGTTCCTCTTCAGAATGGGATTTATCCGAATCAGGTCTCTTCTGGGAAACCTCATCTTTTCCAAATAAAAGAGAATCTTTCATCTCATTGGCTTCCGATTTAAACTGTTCGACATTCAATTCATCTTTGACATTGTTCAGGGTACGCTTGAACTCGGCCATTCCCTTCCCGATCGCCCGTGCAACATCCGGTAATCGTTTGGGACCGATTACCAGAAGGGCTATGATCATGATAACCATGATTTCGGACAAGCCGATATCGAACATATAAAATCCTTTTAATCAGGCTGTAGCAGCCCTTCATCCCCTTACAAAGGAGTTATTCAGAAAACTTATCTTTTTAAATTGTGATATTCCACTTCTGAATTGGAAAAGGCTCAGCGTGATCAGAGCTGAGCCAGAGTGTCAAGTTTCCCATATGAAAGCATGCAAAAATATATATGGTTTTAACTTATTGTCAACCTATTTCCGTAGATCTTCTGCAGACTGCAAATGGAACGCTTATACCGGAAAAAGGGTTAATCTCATTGCCATCCAGGTGATTATATGATAGAAGAATTTTAATTTAAACAGATATTTACCTGCAGGGCGGGAGGATACGTGTCCTCGCAAACAGGAATTGTAAAAGATCGCTTTTATCTTAGGCACGAGACGAGTCCTTTTCATCCGGAATCCCCAAAAAGGTTAGAGGCTATTTACAAGATGCTCGAGTCCCCTGACATGCAGGGGAAATTTACGGAAGTCAAGCCTCGATACGCAACCGCCGAAGAAATCAGCGCGATTCACAAACCAGGATACATCGAAACGGTCAAAAAAACAGCTGAAATGCCCCACAGCTATCTGGATCCCGATACTGAAACATCACCGGAATCATACCGTGCGGCTAAATTAGCTGCTGGGGGCTTTTGCAGCGCCATTGACAGCATTGTAAATAATGAGGTACGCAATGCTTTCGCTTTGATCAGACCCCCCGGACATCATGCAGAGTCCGATCAGGCAGCCGGTTTCTGCCTATTTAACAACGTGGCGATCGGGGCCATGCACGCGATCAGGTCGCATGGCATGAAAAGGATATTGATTGTAGATTGGGATTTGCATCACGGCAACGGAACACAACATTCCTTTTACGAGGACAACCGTATTGTTTATTTTTCAACGCACCAAT
>DHHG01000070.1 GCA_002403175.1 Syntrophaceae bacterium UBA4778
ATGATGCAATTCGTCCGGCTGAACGGGCCTGCGCTCCTTTTTTCTGAATACAAAAATGAGAACCATTCCGGAAAGGAATCCGCCGACATGAGCGCTCCAGGCTACACCGCCTGCGCTTGTTCCGTATCCAACTGAAAGGAAGGCGTAGGTTTCTGAAATCAGCTGAATCAAAAACCAGACACCCAGGAAAAAGTAGGCGGGCAGATAGAAGAAAAAAGGGATGAAGATGACTGGGACCAAAGTAAGGACACGGGCTCTGGGGAACATCAAAATGTAAGCACCCATAATTCCCGCCACTGCTCCGGAAGCGCCGATGGAAGGTTCGGATGAATGCAGGTTTAAATAGATGTAAGTCACCCCGGATAAAATCCCGCAGAACAAATAAAAGATAAGAAATTTGAAATGTCCTATATGCTCTTCCAGGCTACCCCCGAAGAGATATAAAAACCACATGTTCCCGATTATGTGGAGCCAGCCTCCATGAATTAAAATACTCGTAAAGAGACTCAGATAATCGATGGCAGGAAAAGATAAAACTTTGCTGCCATCAAAATGGGCCGGCACAATACCGAACATCTCAACAGCAGCTTTCAATTGCTGTTCCGGAAGCGACATTTCAATCAAAAAAACGGTCGAACATACAAGGATGATGATCCATGTCATCCAAGGGAATTCTTTCCTCGGGACGGTATCCATCAAGGGTATCATGGTCGAATTCCCTTTTCTTTTGGATACAAGGCGGCCGGATATGACCTAAAACGAATCCATCAGGATGTCTGGCATTTCCCTATTTTTTTGCTACGTGCGGCTCCAGCTTATAAAGCTCATTTTGGTGCTGTCTCAAAACGGGAAGTTCTTTTGAAGCGAATGATTTTATTTCCGCATCTTTGCCGTCCCTGGCTTCTTTTTCAAATTGATCAATATGATTTCTGTTATCCTGGGCCAACATGCTGACGAAGGCGCGATCAAAGTCCTCACCGCTTTTCTTAGCGATGTTGTCGATCTTCATCTGCCTTTCCGTGTCAATATCGTTTGAGAAGGGAATGCCCTTGTTTTGCGCAATTTCCTTTAAGTTCTGATTGTGCTTGGTGGTATCGCTTGCCAGCCGCTGGCCGAAATCCTTGACCTCCTTGCTGGCGCCCTTTTGTGATGCCAACTGTCCCATTTTGATTTGCATCTGATTGTCCATCGATGCATTCTTGACGAAGTTGCTGTCCTGGGGATTGACATTAGCACCTGATTGCTGGGCAAATGAAATGCCGGCAAGTGCCAGGATGATCAACGCAATGGGGATGACCGATAGTACTTTTTTCATGGTGGTTTACCCTCCTAATCATTATTGTTCTCCGCCAAAATAGGAAAACTCTGGAAATCTTATGTTCATCTTAACTGATAGTGTTTCAACAATGCTATGAGCACCGTCCTTGAAACATTCTTTCAAATTCCTGAACTGAATGCACTTTTGGATGAAGCTGAGAGGAAACTTTTCAAAATCTGTAACGAACTTCTCCATTCAGCCATGAAAAACCCGCATTGCCGGTCTTTGGCTGATGGACGATGCCAGCTGCAGCCAAGATTTTCTTGACATGCGCGACGGTGTTTCCTATTCTTCCCTTCGCCAAAGGAGTTAGTGTAAGCATTTTTAATGAACCGATTACTGCTTACTGCAGTAGAGATACAAAGAAGGAATGACAATGCCCATTACAGAAATTCTTGCCCGCAATGCCGCCATGTACGGTGAAGAGATAAGCCTGATTGAACTCAATCCCGAAATCAAAGAAATGAAGGCAAGCTGGAAGGAGTACGAACTGGTCGAAACCGATCCGGAAAAAAAATACCGGCGAGAGATGACCTGGCGTGAGTTTGACGACAAGTCCAACCGTTTCGCCAATTTGCTGCTGGAGAGAGGATTGCAGAAAGGACACAAGGTTGCCATTTTGCTTATGAACTGTCTGGAGTGGCTGCCGGTTCATTTCGGTATCCTGAAAACCGGCGCAATTGCAGTGCCTCTGAATTACCGTTATACGGCAGATGAAATCAAATACTGCCTGGATCTGGCCGAGTGCGATGTCCTGATCTTCGGGCCGGAGTTTACCGAGAGAATCGATGCGATCCGGGATCAGATCCCGAATATAAAGATACGGCTGTTTCTTGGAATGGATTGCCCCGCATACGCCGAAAGTTATTATGCTCTCACTGCGTGCTGTTCCTCGGTGGCTCCGAAAATCACCCTTTCCGATGACGATGATGCAGCCATCTACTTTTCCTCCGGCACTACCGGTTTTCCGAAGGCAATTCTCCATTCTCACCTCGCCCTGATGACATCCTGCGAGGTTGAAATGGACCACCACAAGCAGACTCGCGAAGACAATTTTCTATGTATTCCTCCCCTTTACCACACGGGCGCAAAAATGCACTGGTTCGGCAGTTTCCTCGCCGGCAGCAAAGCTGTTCTGCTGCGAGGTGTAAAGCCGGAATGGATCATAAAGGCGGTATCGGATGAGCAGATCACGATCGTCTGGCTTCTGGTGCCGTGGGCGCAGGACATTCTGGACGCCATTGAACGCGGAGATATAAAGCTGAATGAGTACAAGCTCGATCAGTGGCGGCTGATGCACATCGGCGCGCAACCGGTTCCCCCCAGTCTGATCAAACGTTGGAAAACCTATTTTCCGAACCACGATTACGATACGAATTACGGCCTGTCTGAATCCATTGGACCCGGCTGTGTCCATCTCGGCATGGAAAACATCCACAAAGTAGGAGCCATTGGAAAGGCCGGATACAAATGGGAATTGCAGATTGTGGATGAAAACGGCCGCATTGTGGAGCAGGGCGGGGTGGGTGAGCTTTGCGTCAAAGGGCCGGGCGTGATGAAATGCTACTATAGAAATCCGGAAGCCACTGCGGAAATACTAAAAGATGGCTGGCTATACACGGGCGATATGGCGCGGATGGATGAAGACGGTTTTATCTATCTGGTCGATCGTAAAAAAGATGTTGTCATCAGTGGAGGCGAGAATATCTATCCGGTGCAGATTGAAGATTTTTTGAGAGCGCATAAAGCCATCAAGGATGTGGCCGTAATCGGCCTTCCCGACCAGCGCTTGGGCGAAATCCTTGCGGCGGTAATTGAATTAAAACCCGGCGCATCCTGTTCCGAAGCCGAAATTAATCAGTTCTGTACTGCGCTGCCGCGGTACAAGCGTCCGCGAAAGATATTTTTTGAAAATGTGCCGCGCAATCCAACAGGAAAGATTGAAAAACCGAAGCTCCGCGAAAAGTATTGCGGCGGCAGCCTGGTCGAGGCCCAGATCGGAATCAGCTAGAGGGCGAGTACCAACGGGCTTCGCTGTTTTATTCGAATGTTTCTTCAACCAGATAAATCGTATTACCTTTGAGTGCGAGATAATGAATCCTATCAGGGTTGTCGAACACGAGCCGACCCCTGATCGCCAGTTCTGATTCCAGCTTTCGTGCAATGAAATCATAAACGGGGTAGTTATCCAAGGATTCGAAAACCCTTTCACCTCCGGGAAAGACGAGGATTTCATCATAGAATTGTCCTTCGATTGCATCTATGACGATACTCCACTTTTTCCCTTTTCGCACCGGATAGGCTATCCGTTTACTGTCGGGACTAAAGACGGGATTGCCGAAATAGAATTTAGATCCGAGGGAATCATACGTTTCCCCCTTTTTCCCGTTTATGACCAGGAATTGCTTATCCGAAAATCCAGCCATATAGGATAAGGTTTGACTATCGGGACTAAAGACGGGATACCCTGTCTTTTCGTATGGTGTATCTTCCATACCGATTTCAGCGATGCCGAATCGAGCTTTCACCACGCCTCTCTTGCTGTCCGGACTGAAAACGAAATTCGCCTCTCTTTTCAATCGGCATATTTCATCGTACTGCTCGCTTTCTCTTCCATCCACGACAACAACTTCCTTTTTGCCCACTTTGGCCGTATAGGCAACGCGATTACTATCGGGGCTGAAAATGATGTTACTGGGAATATCTTCATATTGTTTTCCTTTTTCCCCTTCGATCACTGCAAATTTTTTGTCCTGTTCACGGGCAATGTAGGCTACCTTTCGGCTATTTGGACTGAATACCGGTCTATCAATTACTTCATCAAATTTTCTTTGAACCGCACTGCCTATAACTGCACGTTGCTTATCTTTGGACTGATCTATAAAGGCTATGCTCCGACTGTCGGGACTTACCGTGAAGGATTCCCGAATCAATGCAGAAAAGGTCACCTGTACAATGGGTGTTTCTTTTACTTTGCGATTCAGAGCGCAGACCGAATCAGGATATAGAAAGGGTAGAGCGAATAAGCTTATCAGAATGCATTTTTGGAACATGCCAAACCTGAATTTAGGCTGCATAAGGTTTTCCTCTGACCTGTTTTTATGCCCTTTATATCCGATTCATTTCGATTTGCCATGTAAAATTTTCGGTGGCGATCGGAAACTCAAATGAAATCAGGGGAGGGAAGTTGATGGTTTTCAGAACTTAAATATTGTTTGAATGCACAGCGAATTTATGGTTCTGCCAAGCAAAGTCCATCAATCTGGAAAAATCCCTCCTGTCGTCAAGAATGTGCGCATGAACAGGATTGTAATAGATAACCAGAATACGTCTTGACTTGATCTGAAGAGAAGCTGCGATTCGGGAAAGAACTTTGGCTAAAATCGTTTCGTCGAAAGGGTTATACATGAAAAAGACATTCTCGTCTGTTTTGATCGCGTAATCTGTGACGTCACATTCAAAAATCCGGTATTCGAAATTCAATTTTTTTGTTTTATAAATAGCGCAGTTCTTCTTTGCGATCTCGCACAGTTCGTGGGCAAACTCGACACCCCTGACTTCCAAAAAACCGAGTTCAGAAGCAGCTAATAAAACTCTGCCCTTACCGCATCCGAGGTCAACGAAGACACTGTCAGGTGGAATTTTGTGTTTAACTATTTTGAACAATTTCCTTAAAGGAACCAGTCTGGACGGTTGATATCGGGTGCCCCTTTCCCTGTTTGCGCTCTGAATCGTTAGTTCGGATAGGAAAGCCCAAGCACAGGTATCTACGCCGTGCCTGATATCAAAACAGCGGTCCACCAGGATCGGATATAATTTGAGCAGAGTCTTTAAAAATCCGTTGGCTCGGAGTGAGTTTCTTGTCCTTTGCAGTACACTTGAAAGATCTGTTTGCATTTTTTTAGCGAGGCTAAAAAGGATTCATATCTGTTGCGAAAAGGAAAAAGTGATAATTAGGATTGGGGGCGAGTGACGAAATCAAAGCGACGGAAGCATCATTAGACCAGATCATTTACAGGTGTGCCATCGGCATTACGCGAAAACGATTCTCGTTTTCATTTAGGGCCTCATCGGGGGTTGAGATCTTCCCGACCAGAAGTTACAAAACCTTAAGGGGACTGTATATCAGGACCTCTGACCAGTAAAATGGAACAGTGTATTTTGCGGATGACTTCTTCGTAACTGTAACCGTATACAATATGCTCCAGACGACTTTTGTGGGCGGTCGCAATCACGATGTCAATTTTTTCTTTATTCACAATGTTCGCAACTTCGTCGATCGGTTCACCATATTTTACGTATTCTGTGACCCGCAATCCCCTTGCTTTTTCCTCCCAGAGTATGGCATCCAGCTTCTTTTTTTCCTCTGCCAGCTCTTTTTTATATTCATCTTCCATGAAAATCATGGGAAGGCTCCAACCTTGTGTGAAAGGATTGTGCATCGCATGGAGGATTACTAGGTCTGCATCATATTTCCTGCTCAAGGATACTCCGAAATGAATCGCTGCACGGCTAAAGGTCCTCATCCTGCTCACAACCAGGATGCGTTTTATGGGTTCCTCGGTCATGTTTTCCCCCTTTACATATGGAATATCCTTTAATCGATCCAACTGCGGGCTATATACGCTCTCGTGCCAACAAACCCGTGAAGACGCGGTCAGTGTCAATGACAAACGCCATCCGGTGTGGATGATTCATTCGAACGGGCTTTCCCCTCATAGAATATGCATTGAATATGGATGTATTGCCATCGGGGAAATTCTGATTATGGATTTCGAAAGTACGTAACCGTAAAAGGATGGCTCATAAAAGGGCTATTGGGGATTCGATTTAAACGGGGGGGTATTGCAGCCGTGCATGGAAATAGACACGGACGTTCGGACAAATGCGCCGTTCTATTTTTTATTGGCATTATGCAGACGGCTGTTTTTGTGGCTGTACCCGAAATAGATAACAAAGCCGATTGCCATCCAACTGATGAGTCGAATCCATGTCTCGTGAGGCAATGACAGCATCTGGACCATGGAAAGGATTATGCCCAGAGCGGGTATCCAGGGGACGAACGGGACGCGAAAGGGGCGCACGACATCCGGCTTCGTGTAACGCATTACAATAACACCCGCACACACCATGGTAAACGCAAGGAGGGCTCCGATAGACACCAGTTCTCCAAGAAAACCGATCGGGAAAAGCGCTGCGATGAACATGGAGACTGTTCCTGTAATGATAGTGGTCAGGTAAGGCGTTTTGAATCGCGGATGGATAGCGGAAAATCCCTCCGGCAGTAACCAATCCTTGGACATGGAATAGAAAATCCTCGACTGCCCCATGAGCAGGACTAGGATGACAGAACTGAGCCCGGCAATAGCTCCCAATTTGATTAAAGGCCTCAGCCAATAAAGAGCGGGCCCGGCCGCATCGATACCGACAGCTATGGGGGATGCCACATTCAATTCCTTGTAGTTGACGATTCCGGTGAGGACCAAAGATACGGCAATATAGAGGGCTGTGCAGATGGCCAGGGACATTAAAATACCGAAGGGCATATCCCGCTGAGGATCTCGCGCCTCCTGCGCCGCAGTAGAAACAGCATCGAACCCGATATACGCGAAGAACACGACTGCCGCGCCCCGCATGACTCCGCTCCAGCCGAATTGTCCGAAAGTCCCCGTGTTATCCGGCAGGAAGGGGTGCCAGTTTTCGGGCCTGATAAACCACATGCCAAAACCAATGAATAAGAGGATGACTGCCACTTTGATAAAGACGATCAGGTTGTTGAAGTTGGCCGATTCCCGTATCCCCAGGACAAGGAGTACCGTAATCACTGCGACGATCAGAGCCGCAGGCAGATTGAAAACAGCATGCGTAGCGTGCAGACCAACATGGGGCGTATAGTCCATGGGCGCCGCGCATAAGACTGCCGGCAGATGGATTCCAAAGTCATTCAGGAAACTTACAACATAACCGGACCAACCGGCAGCTACAGTAGAGGCACCGAACAGGTATTCGAGAATCAGATCCCATCCGATAATCCAGGCGAACAGCTCACCCAGGGTCGCATAGGAATATGTGTAAGCGCTTCCAGCAACGGGAATCATCGATGCAAATTCTGCATAGCACAATCCCGCAAAAACACAGGCCAGACCGGACAGGATAAAAGATAATGTAATCGCAGGTCCCGCGTAGCTTGCTGCTGCCTGACCCGTCAAAACAAAAATGCCCGCCCCCACAACGCAGCCGATACCGAGCATCGTAAGATGCCATGGCCCAAGAATCCGGTGCATCTGATGTTCGCTTTTTTCCATTTCGTTAATGATTTGCGTATGCGTTTTTGTCTTGAAAAATCTCTTCATGATTTCCGATCCGGTTATCCTTTGTGAGTATAATAAGCGAAAAAAATTCAGAAAAGTTGCTGACCGTCAGGATGACTACCATAAGGTGATTAAGGTTTTCAACTGAATAATCATCAGACCGGCTGTTGCAGGGAAGTGGAAGGGGGCATTTCCGGAATGTCCTGTAATGAATGAGAGAAGGTTCCGCTCTTAATCAGAAACAGGATGGCACTCTTCTGAAAAAAGGAGCAAAACGGAATCGAAAATGTTAAATTAATATGGAATGGATTTATTACCAAATGATCTGAACCATTAGGCAGAAAGGGATCGAGGCGATGAAATATCCGGTTCTGGCCTGCGACTATGATGGAACCCTGGTATCGGGTAGACTGATCAGTAATGAAGTGCAAAAAGCCCTCAGCCGGTTGAAAAAGGCAGGAAGAAAGCTGATTCTGGTAACGGGAAGGGAACTGGATAGCCTTCTGGATGATTTTAGCAGGGTGGATATTTTCGACAGGATTGTGGTCGAAAACGGAGGCGTCCTGTACACTCCCGGAGCGGGCACGGTAAAATTGCTGGCTAGTCCCCCTTCGGAAGAATTCGCGGCGGCTCTAAAGGATCTGAAGATCGATCCTTTATCGATCGGAAGGGTGATTGTCTCAACACGAATTCCTCACGATATCGTCGTCCAGAATGTAATACAGGAACAGGGTCTCGACCTGGAAATCATTTACAATAAGGATTCCGTAATGATACTTCCTGCCGGGATCGATAAATTCACAGGGCTCTTAGCTGCACTTGATGAATTCGGGTTGAATCCGGAAAGCGTTATCGGAGTGGGAGATGCTGAAAATGACATTAGCTTCCTCTCCGGATGTGGATATTCTGTAGCTGTCGCCAATGCCATTGCCCAGGTGAAGATGCGTGTGGATTTGATTCTTTCGGAACCGAACGGGGCCGGTATTATCGAACTGGCGGAGACCCTGATGGATGATGACCCGGTTTGACGTGATCCGAACAAAAAGGAGCGCGACTCCCCCCTTTGCTCGGATCTATTTGATTCGGGCTGATCAGTGGATTTCCATTCCCGGCTTCAATACGACTTTCGTGTGCCCCAATATCTTTCCATGAATCCGGGTGCAGAGCCTCAAGCCCAATTTCGGCCCTGGCTTGGTCACATCGGGCATTTCGCACTCCTTCCTGCCAGGAGGGAGCAAATTGGCGGCAAACAGAGGGACGGTGATTGTAAATCGTGCAGCGTACCTTATGACCCGGTATTCCCTCCAGCGCGACGCAATGCCGTTCCGGTGGGCCGGTTCGCCGCATGGCCCTGCGAAACGCAGTCACCTTTTCCGTCAGGCAAACAGGTACGCCTCCTGCGGAAGCATCATCTCCCTCGGCCCAGTAAAAGGATACCCGGAAGGCGATGCAGCAGGCTCCACAGCATGTGCAGGGATTCTGTTCGACCCCGATCCATTTACCAAACGCGTGCCGAACGGATCGGAGATTCGCCGGAGCTTGCTTCGGTGGATCTTCAATGTTCTCCATACCGGTGTCCTCCAGGATTCATCTGGATTAAAAAGCTTGCTTCAGACACATTTTCGTACAGAGCTGACAACTACAATAAGTATCAGCTTATAAGGGCAATATGTAAAAATCAAGATGGGAATAAGATGCAAAAAATATGGAAAAAAGGGGATGACTTTTAGGCCATCCCCTTTGATTCTGCTGATC
>DHHG01000100.1 GCA_002403175.1 Syntrophaceae bacterium UBA4778
AGGAGCACTTTGGAGGGAGGAATCCTCCGGTTGGAGGCAATGAGCACTTTTTCAAGGTAACTACCTTCGAGTCGGCCTTCTGCCATATATCGGGATATGATCCCATTTAAGCGCCAATCGACAAAACCACTGTAACCCCGAGGGGGCTTCTCATCCGAAAAAAAACCAAGCGCTAAGCCCTCACAATTCAGATCATCTATCGATTTCGCTTCAATTCTTATCGCCATTGTCCTTCTGCAATTTGGCATTGAGGGCGTCGAGAATACCGTTTATGAAGGAGCCGGAATTTTCCGTCCCGAATTCCTTCCCCAAATCAATGGCTTCATTTAATGTGACTTTTGGAGGCACATCTTCACAATAAAGAAATTCGTAAACTGCAATACGGAGAATATTCCGATCCACCCGGGACATTCTGCTTAGAGCCCAATTATCTGAACAGGTCTCGATCAGGCTGTCGATCTCTTTTTGACGTTCCTTCACGCCCTGAATCAATCGAGATGAAAATCCTCTTGCTTCCTTCGGTGCCTCAAAATTATCCCAGAAGAGATCGATCGCCTCCTTGGAATCAATTTCCAGCACATCTATTTCAAAAAGAACCTGTAGGGCAACTTCTCGTGCCTTTCTCCTGCGACCCATGAATCCTCATACCTTAAGAAGGCTTCAGCAGATCTGCGACAGACTCAATCCCCAGTTGGGATCAATCAGTTTCAGCATCAACTTACATTTTTTTAAAGAGATCAACCATTTCGATTGCGGAAAGCGCCGCATCCCAGCCCTTGTTGCCCGACTTTGAACCGGCCCTCTCGATAGCCTGTTCCAGGCTGTCTGTTGTCACCACACCGAAAATAACCGGGATTTCGGTTTCCAGGCCAACAAGCGCTATGCCCTTGGATACCTCGGCGCTAATGTATTCAAAATGGGGAGTTGCACCCCGGATAACAGCGCCCAAACAGATTACAGCATCATACTTTCCGCTCTTGGCGAGTTTTTTCGCTGCCAGGGGTATTTCAAATGCGCCGGGTACCTTTACAATTTCAATGTCCTTTGAATCCGCGCCCGATCTAGATAAGGCATCCACCGCCCCATCAATTAAGCGACTGCAAATGAAATCATTAAAGCGGCTGGCGACGATACCAAACTTCATCCCCTTGGCACTAATTTTTCCTTCAATTATTTTCGGCATTTCGCTCTCCTGTTTACAATTCTAACAAGTGGCCCATTTTTTTCTTTTTGGTTCTGAGATAGCGGATATTGTTCTCTGTCGGTTCAATTACGATCGGAACACGACTTGTAACTGCGATTCCGTATCCTTCCAGCCCGACTATTTTTTTCGGATTATTTGTCAAAAGACGCATCTTCTTTACTCCGATATCAGCAAGAATCTGCGCCCCAATTCCGTAATCACGCAAATCGGCTTTAAAACCAAGTTCGAGGTTCGCTTCGACGGTATCCCGGCCTTTCTCCTGAAGTTCATAAGCCTTAATTTTGTTTACCAGACCGATTCCCCGGCCCTCCTGGTGCATGTAAACGATAACCCCCTTCCCTTCCTTTTCCACCATATCCATGGCCGTATGAAGCTGGTCACCACAATCGCAACGTTCAGAACCAAAGACATCGCCCGTCAGGCACTCGGAATGCACCCTGACCAATACATTGTCGTCAGGGCCAATATCCCCTTTTACAAGGGCTACGTGCTTCGCATCGTCCACGTCGTTTTCGTAAACGATCATGCGGAAATCTCCGCCATACCGACTCGGGATAATAGCAGACGCGGCCCTTCTGACCAGACATTCCGTTTTCATTCTGAAATTGATCAGATCCGCAATGGTAGCTATTTTTAGCTGATGGTTTTTCGCAAAGACTTCCAGATCAGGCATTCTTGCCATGGTTCCGTCGTCTTTCATGATTTCACAGATAACACCCGCAGGCTTCAATCCGGCTAAGCGCGAGATATCAACCGATCCCTCCGTCTGCCCCGTTCTCACCAGGACTCCCCCTTTACGGGCTCGGATCGGAAAGATATGTCCCGGACTTACAATATCTTCCGCGGTTGTCTCATCCGCAACGGCAGTTCGTATCGTAGTTGCACGGTCTGCCGCCGAGATACCGGTTGTAACTCCTCTTCTTGCCTCGATGGAAATGGTAAAAGCCGTCCCGAATCGGGAATTGTTTTCTCTTTCTCGGACCATCAACGGCAATTCCAGCTTATCTGCCATTTCATTGCTCAGTGAGAGACAGACAAGCCCTCGACCGTACTTGGCCATGAAATTGATGGCATCAGGGGTTATGAACTCCGCTGCCATGCAAAGATCGCCTTCGTTCTCTCTGTCCTCATCATCCACAAGGATAATCATTTTTCCGTTTCTGATATCCTCGATTGCTTCTTGAATTGAACTAACCATTTTACGTTACCTGCTTTTTTCTATTTTTTTCAGTTACTCAGATTGGCCCGTTAAAAACCCATGTTCGGCCAAAAAATTTTTGTCGAGCTTCCTACCGCCATTCAGAAGACTATCCACATATTTTCCGATGATGTCCGTTTCAATATTGACACTATCATTCAGTTTCCGGGCTTCGAGTGTAGTCGCATTTGCTGTATGCGGGATTATGTTCACAAAGAAACGGTTGCCTTCCAGGCTGTTCACAGTCAGACTGACGCCGTCCACCGCAACGGATCCTTTTTCCACTATATACTTTTTCAGTTCTTTATCTGTTTCGATCCCAAAGACGATGGAGCCGGACCTAACCTCTTTTCTGACAATCTTCCCGATGCCGTCCACGTGTCCAAGTACGAGGTGTCCTCCTAGAAAGCTTTGCAGACGCAATGATTTCTCAAGATTTACACGGTCGCCCGGTTTAAGGATTTTCAGATTCGTTTTGGACAGCGTCTCTGCAGAAACATCTGCACTGAATTTTCCGGCCATTCTGGTCACGACAGTAAGGCATGCACCATTTACAGCGATGCTATCTCCAATCTGAACTTCATCCAGATTAAGCCCAGACTCGATTTCCAGTACGGCATCCGCCCCTTTATATGCTATCTTCCGAACGATTCCGACAGATTCAATAATTCCTGTGAACATTTTCAACTCGGTGCACAGTTGCTTTTCAGTAGAATGACTTCCGTCAGTTACTTTTGGACTCTTTTCTTTTTTAGATCTTCCAGCTCTTCGAGAAACTCATTTACATCCCGGAACTGACGATAGACTGAAGCAAAACGAACATATGCGACTTCATCCAAATCATGCAGTTCAGCCATCACCTTCTCGCCAATGATGGAGGACGGAATTTCCCTTACCTGAAGTTCCTGACAAGCCTGTTCGATTTTGTCAACCACGCTTTCGATTATCTCGGTGCTGACGGGCCGCTTTTCACAAGCTTTTTTGATTCCACTCAGAATTTTCGAGCGATCAAAAAATTCCCGGCGTCCATCCTTTTTAACGATAACGGGGAGAATCTCTTCGATCGACTCATAAGTCGTGAATCGCTTCGTACAGGAAAGGCATTCCCGCCGCCTTCGGATCGCATATCCGTCCTTGCTGATCCTAGAATCAATAACTTTATTTTCCATATTGGCGCAAAATGGGCATTTCATATGATGATCGTCTCGATCCCAGCTTCTTTCAACATATCTTGAGCCATTTTATCACGGTACCCGTCGCGGTACAACACACGCGCAATCCCGGCATTAATGACCATTTTTGCGCAAATAATGCAAGGATGATTCGTACAATAAAGAGTAGAATCGCGCAAACTGATTCCATGGAGTGCAGACTGAATAATTGCATTCTGCTCTGCATGGAGACCGCGGCAAAGCTCGTGCCGCTCTCCCGATCGGATACCGAGCTGTTCGCGGAGGCATCCTACATCAAAACAATGGCTAACGCCACTCGGGGCGCCATTATACCCTGTCGCCAAAATTCTCTTATCCTTGACAAGAATGGCTCCAACACTCCGCCGAAGGCAGGTGGACCGCCTTGCAACAAGTGCGACGATGTCCATAAAGTATTCATCCCAACTGGG
>DHHG01000082.1 GCA_002403175.1 Syntrophaceae bacterium UBA4778
GTTGAATCGACCTCCTTCCCGGACTGCTCTTTCATACCGGTAACCGGAATACCCAGAATAACCAGATCCTCTCTCTTGAGTTTCCCTTCCTGAATCAAAACCACAACTGCCCGGCTGTCACATCCCTTGACCGCGACGGCCATTTTGGTTCCGGTAGGATACCTGGTCAGATATCGCGCCAGATTATGCGTACAGTATTCGTTAAAGACAATCTCATCGACCTCGGAAACCTTGGTTGCAGCAATCGGAATCGGATGCTTCTCATCATAGCCCCGGCCATAAGCAAGTACCACGGCTACCTCACCGCTCTCCAGGAGCCTTCCGGCTTCCTCTTTCAATTTCTTCTCAATTTCTTTTATCTCGGTCATAATGTCCTCATCAGCTCAATGCAGTGTTCAGATTGCCTTCTCTGCCGCTGAACTCCTTACTCTGTCCGTTTTGAACTTCTCCTGTGGTCCGAGGGCCTTAATCTGTTGTGTAAATTCCTTTACGACCTCCGCAAACCTGTTACCCTCCGAAGCAGAAATCCACTCGACTCTGAATCGGCCCGGTTCCATTCCTGCAAACTCCAGAACCTTTTTGGTCGCGGCCAGCCTTCTGCGGGCATATAGATTTCCCGTACCGTAATGACAATCCCCCGGATGGCACCCACCGACCAGCACACCATCTGCACCCAGCTGAAACGCCCTGAATATGAATGAAGGGTTTATGCGGCTTGAACACATAACCCGCACCAGCCTCAGATTCTGGGGATATTTGAGCCTGGTTGTACCGGCCAGATCAGCCCCCGTGTATGTGCACCAGTTACAGGCGATTCCTAAAATCCGTGGTTCGAATTCCATTTTTCCACCTCGTCGTTATTGCATGCCGTTCATAAACCCGGTTAAAAACCGTGGCACGGCATCATTAGAATTCCATCAGTCCTTCCATTTCCGCCATAATCTGTTCATTGGCGAAATGCCGTGCTATGATCGCCGAGGCCGGACAACCTGCCGCGCACAATCCGCAGCCTTTACAGAGAGCCTCGTTGATTTCGGAAACGCCCTTGTCTTGCTTAAAGAAAGGTGCGCCGTATGGACATATCTTGACACAATTCTGGCATCCGCAGCATACGCTCGCATTCACAAACGCTGTTGCCGCCTCAAGCTCCATTTTATCTTTCACAACAATGGTCAGAGCCTCTGCTGCCGCGCCCGTTCCCTGTGATACGGTATCGGGAATATCTTTCGGTCCCTGGCAGGTACCTGCAATGAACACCCCTTCCGTCATCGTCGAAAGCGGTGCCAGTTTGGGATGTCGCTCCATAAAGAAACCGTACTTATCCGTACTGAGATTGAAGAGGCGGGCCATATCTTTTGAATCCGCCCTCGGCTTCATCGCCGGAGACAGGACCACCATATCGACGGGAATACGCATAAACGTACTGGTCAGCGTATCTTCAACTTCCACAACCAATTTTCCGGGTTCTTCCGAATCGTTTGTCTTATCCGTTACGCGGGCTGCCTTGCCGCGTAGAAATTTGACATCTTCCTCACAGAGCCTCGCATAAAACTCCTCGTATGCTTTACCGGGCGACCGCATATCGATGTACAGCTGATATACATCCGCTCCGGTTTTCTCTTTCAGAAGGTGCGCAAACTTCAGAGAGTACATGCAGCAGACCCGGCTGCAATATTCGTAATTATTCTTGTCTCGGCTTCCGATACAGTGAAGAATGGCAACACTTTTCGGCTCCTTGCCGTCCCTCATGACGACTTTTCCGCCGGTCGGCCCCGCCGAGTTGAAGAGCCGCTCGATTTCCAACGCATGATAGACACCCGGAAGCTTTCCGTAGCCGTACTGAACCAGAGAACTGGTTTCCATCAAATCGTAACCGGTGGCAAGAACTACAGCTCCCACCTTGACCTGCTTGTATTCATCCTTCTGCTCAAAATCGATTGCATTCTGCTCGCAAATCTTTTGGCAGAGTTTGCATTTGCCCTTCAAAAAGAAGGTGCATGCCTTCGCATCGATAGTCGGCTTTTGCGGAACAGACTGGGGGAAGGGAATATAAATGGCTTTCCTTTTGACCAGGCCCTCATCGAATTCCGAAACGCCCTTACCGGGACATTTCTCAGTGCAGGCCAGGCAGGCATTGCACTTATTGTGATCGACATAGCGGGCTTTCTGTTTAACGGTTATGTCGAAGTTCCCGACGTAACCCTTCACTTCTGAAACCTCACAATAGGTCATCAGCTCGATCCGGGGATTCTGAAGGACGGCATCCATTTTCGGCGTCAAAATACAGGCCGAACAATCAAGCGTGGGGAAAGTCTTATCGAATTGAGCCATATGCCCGCCGATCGTCGGACTTTTTTCGACCAGGTAAACTTTTTTACCTGTTTCGGCCAGTTCAAGCGCAGCCTGGATTCCGGCGATTCCGCCACCGACAACCATCACGTCGGGATTGACATCGATGAACCGCGAGGTCAGCGGTGCAAGGAGCCGCGCGCGATAAACCGCACCGTTGATCAGGGCTTTCGCTTTTTCTGTCGCCACATCCGCATCATCGGTAACCCACGAGGTTTGCTCCCGAAGATTCACAATCGTGAGCAGGTATTGGTTCAGTCCGGCATTTTCGATTACTTTCCGGAACGTTCTTTCATGCATTAGGGGCGAGCAGGCGGCAACGATTACCCGATCCAGTTTCATTTTTTTTATTTCGTTCTGAATGAGTTCCTGGCCAGGTGTGGAACACATGAACTTATAATCCTGCGCCACTACCACATTCGGCAAGGTCTGGGCAAATTCGACCACCTCATTCACCCGCACCGTTTTGGCAATATTCAGACCGCAGTGGCAGACAAAAACACCGATTCTGCTCATAAGTTACTCCTTCATGCCCTATTTACTCCAGACTTGCCGAGGCCTATTCCGTTGCCCTGCTTTATTCACACAAGTTCGGATCAACCTTTTTGAACAAACTGGAAGAAGGTTCTTTATTCTGGTTACTCCAAACTATCAAAAACCAGTTCCGATATGTCCTTTACCTTGATACGCTCATCAGCGTTCATGGTTCGGATGCTGTCCTCCAACATGGCAATGCAGTAAGGACATGCCGTGGAAAGGATCGAGGCTTCTTTCTCCATTGCCTCTGCAACTCTCAGATCACTGAGCCGTTCCCCCTTAGCCCTTTCGATCCAGAGCCCGCCTCCTCCGCCACCGCAGCACATGCTCTGTTCCCGGGTGCGATCCATTTCAACGAATTCCAGACCGGGGATGACCTTTAAGATATCGCGGGGCGCATCATAGATTCCGCTGTGCCGCCCAAGATAACAGGGATCATGGTAAGTCACCTTTGTGCCACCCATATCCCTTTTAGGCGTGAGTTTTCCTTCCTTGATCAGTCCGGACAGTATTTCTGTAAAATGCACGACTTCGTAATCATCCCCATATTCCTTTACAAAGGTGGAATAGCAATGGGGTGATATAACAATAACTTTTTTTACCTTGAGATCCCGAAAAACAGAACGGTTCTTCTCTTTCAGCCGCTCGAAAAGGTTCTGGTCACCGACTTTTCCGATGCTTTCACCGCAACAGTTTACATTTGTACCCGGAATGCCCCAGCTCACCCCTGCCCGATTCAGGAGTTCCGCAGTTGCTTTGGC
>DHHG01000159.1 GCA_002403175.1 Syntrophaceae bacterium UBA4778
GATGAAATCCGAGAGTTGCGGGAGAACATTAAATTCTCTCCTGTCTCTTCGCGTTACAAGATTTATATTATCGATGAAATCCATATGCTTACCAAGGAGGCCTTCAATGCCCTTTTAAAAACCATTGAAGAGCCGCCGCCCCATGTCGTCTTTATCTTTGCCACAACAGAGATCCACAAAGTACCCGCAACCATTCTCTCCCGGTGCCAGCGCCACGATTTCAGAAGGGTATCATTAAAACAGCTCCGGGATCATCTGAGGCGGATAGCCGATGCAGAAGGAATCCGGATCAGCGATTCCGGTCTCGACTGGATAGCGGAAGCGGGCGAAGGAAGCATGCGAGATGCGGAAAGTATTTTCGACCAGGTCATTTCTTATGCGGGAACCGATATAAAAGATTCCGATGTGGAAGGCATTCTCGGTCTTTCGGATCGCAAGATTTTATTTGACCTCTCAACCGCTGTTCTGGAACGGAACGGCAAGAAATGTCTGAAGGTCGTCGGTGATGCTTATTTTGCCGGCATCGATATGAAATATTTTTATCAAAAGTTGGTTCGCCATTTTCTTAATTTGCTGGTATTTAAAATTGCAGGGAAAGGGGAAGACCCTGCCGATTTTTCTGAAGCGGAAGCAGCGCAAATTGAAACGCAGACGGCGAACGTTTCGCGAGAAACCCTGCAACGCTTGCTGGATATACTGATGGCGGAAGAAGAGGAGGTCAGAAGGAGTACCGACCCGAAGCTTACTCTGGAATTTGCTCTTATTAAAATGACTTACCTCGACCCGATGATTCCGATCAATGAAATGATTTCCCGGATGGAGGGCCTAGAAAAAAGACTGATATTGGCAGATCCCGAAGCATACCGGAGTTCGTCCTTCCTTCAGGTTTCTGAAAAGAGAGATAATCCTGAGAAGGTTCAGGGCGGAAATGAGGCTTATTGTGCCGCTGAGAATCAGGACCATATTTCCGCCTCCGTTGCTGGAAACGGACAGGAAAAAGCAGAAGCCCCGGACCTCTGGATAAAATTCAAGGATTTTGTGAAAAAGAAGGATCCGCCCCTGTGGTCCAAAATAGTCCAGGCTGAATGGGGAGGCTTTGAAGAAGGAGAGTTGAAGATCAGCTTTCCAAGACAATGCGCGGTTTTGTCGGAAATGATCAATCGGGAAAAGCTGTCGGAAATAGCCGGCGAGTTTTTCGGGACGGCAGTTGCCATTGCTGTTGAAGTTATGGAGCCGTCCAATGGCCTGAATGAACTTGCAGTGCAAAATGGAATAAGTCAGAATAAAACGGTGAATCAGATCAGGCGGGAAGCGCTGAATCACCCCCTTGTACAGAAAATCATGGATATTTTCGAGGGGGCGGAAGTAAAGGAAATAATTCCCAGAAAATAATTTAAAATACCATGGAGGAGGCCCATTTTGGCACAGAATTTCAGCACCATTATCAAGCAAGCGCAGCAGATGCAGAAAAAGATGATGCAGCTTCAGGAAGAGCTTGCAACAAAGACGGTGGAATCGACAGCCGGTGGCGGAATGATTGCGGTTGTCGTGAATGGTAAACACGAACTCGTATCTATCAAAATAGATAAGGAGGTCGTGAATCCGGAAGATATCGAAATGTTGCAGGATCTGATCGTTGCAGCCGTTAATGAAGGAGTGCGCAAAGCTCAGGAGATGGCGTCGGCCGAGATGTCCAAGATAACGGGCGGGCTGAATGTTCCCGGTATGTTTTGAGGCTGATTTCGATGTCAGGTTATGCACCCCCGATCAGGCGTCTTATACAGGAATTAGGGAGATTTCCGGGAATTGGAGAGAAAACGGCCCATCGTTTGGCTAATTTCATCCTCAGATCCACAGATGAGGATGCCGCGAGATTGGCGGAAAGTATTCTGGAGGTCAAACAGAAAATCCGCTTTTGCCCGGTATGTTTCAATCTGACGGAAATAGAGCCCTGTGAAATCTGTCGGGACCCGAGCCGAGAGAAGGATCTTATTTGCGTTGTCGAGGATCCGGACTCCCTGATAGCTGTAGAGGAAAGCGGAAGCTTTAAGGGAACCTATCATGTGCTGCACGGTACGCTTGCCCCACTGGATGGAATCGGCCCGGAACAATTGAGATTGAAGGAGCTTCTGGACAGGATAGCTGGTAGCGGCATTAGGGAGATCATTATAGCCACCAATCCAAGCATTCAGGGAGAATCTACCGCTCTGCTTATCACCCGGCTCCTGAAAGAAAAAGAAATCGCGGTTACCCGTATTGCGCTCGGAATTCCGGTTGGCGGCGACCTGAAGTATACCGACAAGATGACATTGGCGAAGGCTATGGAATTTCGACGAGGTATGTAAGGGGAGAAGTTAAAAGGATTCCGAATCCGGCTCGCATATCGGTCCTTCCGGCTTGGACCTTAAATACCGGAGGCCGGTCCAGAGAAGAAGAACCGAAAAGATGATTTTCAGTAAAGTCTCCGGCATATATTGAGCAAGTATTCCTCCCGTAAGCGCTCCAACCAAAATTCCCGAGAGTAGTCCGGGAAGGACATCCTTTCTTATATTTCCAAGCTGCCAGTGTGTAGTCGCCCCTGCTGCTCCGATCGGTATCATGCAAAGAAGGGAGCTGCCTTGGGCTTCAATCTGGCCCATACCCGCAAATAGGACCATTCCTGCAATCATGATCGGCCCCCCTCCGATCCCAAGCAATCCGGACAAGAATCCGGTGACTCCCCCAATTGCAAGCAGGATGGCTACATTAGCCCAGCCTGACGCTGGTACTGCGGCCCATGCAAAATAAAAATTGGTGAAAATCAGGATCGGGACGATAATGAGAAAAGAACCGAAGATTCTCCGGAGTTGCCATTCTTTCATTCGATAACAGCAGAGAGCGCCGAACCTGGCTGTTCCAATAGCGGAGATGGCGAGAATGAAAGAGGCCAAGTAATCAACCTTGTTGTTCAACGCATATACAGTTGCGCCAATAATTCCGGTCAGGGTCAGTGCAAGCAGGCTGGTGCCATGCGATTCCCGCTGCATCAGCTTATAAAAATGGGACAAGAGCGGGATCATGATTACCCCGCCGCCAATCCCCAAAAAAGCGCCCATGTTTCCGGCAATGAAACCGATCACTAAGCTCATAATTCCTCCTGCCGCTTCATACTCTTTTTCCCCAGAAAAGGCCAATCCCGAAAACTCCCGGCAATGGAATGTATTCTGGAAAGACCTTGATATTATATAAAAATTTGTTAGAATAAGTTTCATTTTTTCGGTCTAAATTCCCCCGAGATTGCCCTCCAAGTATTCCGACCTGAATAAAATTTTTTGATCGAAAATCATCATTTTAGGATTGACAGAAAATAGTATTTCGTATTAAAAGAGCAATTTTATCTCTATGCTCTAAAAACCTGAAAAGGGTTTCTAGGATTCGGTTCTTTAAATTCCAACAAC
>DHHG01000239.1 GCA_002403175.1 Syntrophaceae bacterium UBA4778
GGATTTCCGTATCTGAGAGAAGGCCGATTTTATATCCGGCCTTGCGTAATTCTGAAGCCACGAGAAAAATTTCCGCACGTTCGCGGTAGGAAAAGCGAAATGCTTCTCCCCAGAGCGAAAGCAAATCAGGTTCCAGGGCATCTATATCCGAACAGATTCTTTTCCAGTAATGGCTTTCCGATATGATCCCTCTCTGAAATGCGGGGGCATGTCTCTGGTGGGCTTGCATCAGTTTTTCCGGATCTGCGATCAAGTAGTCGGAACAGTATCGAATAATTGAATGTACGGGATTTTCGATCAGAACGCCTCCGAGGTCAAAAATCACAGCTTCCATTCTCAGTTTATCAGCTCTCATTGATCCCCAATATCAGTATGATGATTTCGATCCAGGAATCTATTACGGATTTCCATAAGCGATGGTATGCCGGCTCGTCCTCCAGATTTAAGACTCACCCGGGATGCGCCCCACGCACCCAGATCAAGTCCTTCTTCAATAGCCCATTGCTGCAGTAGGCCGTAAATGAACCCCGCATGAAATATGTCGCCACAGCCGGTCGTATCTATGGCCTTAACCGGATATGCCGGCTTCCGGATCAGCTTGCCTTCATGAGCAGCGACGTATCCTCTGGAGCCGATTGTCACCACAGCGAGACGGGGGCCGAATTCCAAAATTCGTTTGCAAGCGTCCAGCGGTTCATCGCTGCCGGCCAATGCGATTCCGCATCGTTCTGATGCGATGAAGTAGTCGCTAAATCTGGCTATCTCGGACATTCCTTCCCGCCAGGTACCTGCATCCACCACAACGGGTATACCTGATCGCTTTGCTTCGATGCAGGCTGCCAGCGATGCATCCGGAAACAGGCCGTCCGTATGAAGGATCCGGCACCTTTTCAAAGTATTCATATCTATTTCTTCGGGTAAAAGAGCGGTGCCTGTCGGACGTTGCCAGAAGATGGTCCTCGCTCCGCTTTTTCTTTCTGCTGTGATAAATGCAAATTGAGACAGGGTTCCTATCCTGACTAGAAGTCCGGATAGATCTATACCTTCGATATCCAGTGAGTATCGGATCATATTGCTGAAATCATCATCTCCTGTGATTCCCGCAAACGCACAATTGAAACCCCACCGCGATAGCGCAACAAGAGCTGTCGCAACCGGGCCGCCTCCTTCAATCTTCAAATTGTCGAATTCGCATTTGGTATCAGGTAACGGATATTGATCAACAGCTCCGATGTAATCAAGGGAACATTGCCCTATTCCGAATACATGAAAATGACTTGTTTGCACCATCCGACTCAATAGATTGCTTGCGCTTCTTTATGGATTAACGAACCAAAGAAATGATGATTATACTTTTTATCCCCTTGAGGGATGTTTTGCAAGCAGATTACATGCTCTTGTTAGCAACAAATAGATTTGTCCGGTTTTGTAGCAAATGATTTGTCCGCTTTTACATTCTAGGAAAAGGGGCATAGTTTTTCCGATGACGAGCGGCGGAGTTACGCTGTCACGGCCATTTTTGATTTTTTGAGGTTTCCTTGTTGATCATAGTCGGCCAGCTTTCGAGGGCCGTGAAAAACGGCAAGGGAACAGTCCGCGTACTTATGAATGCTCACTTTAACCCTGACGTAATGACATCGGTACCTATCGGCAGGAATTTGAAGCGTGAGATCTTCAAAACATACGCAGTTGTCGGCAGTCACGGTCCGCTCATGATATTCGCATAAAATATCGTCAAGGTTTGCTCCTATCCATGGAACGAAAGCCGAGCCTTTTTCAGTAGCCGGCTGCATGAACTCGGCATTGAAGGAAGGTTGATATCCCTTCGCCAGATAACGGTTGGCGGCATCCAAGGTTGTGATGCCATGAAAAGCCAGTTCCTGAGGGAGTCGCCCCTGATGCGTTCCGAAGGCACGCTCTGACCTGCCTCGTGCTTCTGGGGAGTAAGCCGCAATCATTTCAATCCCCAACTGCTGCATAGCTCGTCCGAACTGGGTTAACTGCGTTTTGCTCACTTTTCCTCCCTCTTTAGGTGTAAACCAATAGTGGCTTCCACGGTCGGTATAGAGGGAACAGAAAAGGCCTCGCTCAGCAATAACGTCACGAACACCTTGAAAACTGCTGTTTGTCCCTTCTTCTTCAACAAAAAACATGGAATAATGTTCAATTGTTGAATCATCCATGGTTACGATCAAATCCCACATCTTCCCGGCCACCCACTCGTGAGTACTGCCATCCTGGTGCAGCATCATGCCTGGAAGTGCTGCCCTGTCTCTGCGCTTGCGGTGGACACCGCGTTTGGGGGCCTTGGAGACTATCCCCTTGGACTGCAAAGTGTTCTTCACCCAGGTGTAACTGCGTTGTCCGCCATCGCGCTTATACCACGAATAAAAGTGCTTCACGTTCCAGCCCCGGTAGCGGCTCCCGTATCGTTCCACGAGGGTCATCGCTTCATCCACAGGGGCACGGCGATGTGAGATCTGGCTCAGTCGTTTATCGGACAATCCTTTTAATCCGCTATCTTCGTATCGATCAATGTACCGCCGAAATGTCCGTGAACACACTCCTAAAATCCGGGCCGCCTCTTCTTGACTCAATCGATTCTCTGTCCAGCTCGAGTAAATCTCTTCAAATCTCATTTTCCGGATCTCCTGTAGCAACTCTGTCCGCCTCATCAGCCACCTCCAATGGTGGCCATACTAACTGGACAGTTTATGTGCTACAACTCCGGACAGTTTACGTGCTTCCAACAGCAGATTACATGCTCTTTCGTTTGATGTGTTATGTTCGGGCGAAATTGGTTTCTTTTTGATTAGAAACGCGAAGATACCGGGGTGGAAAGGCAGGAGGAGTAACCCTCTGGCTGGATCTGAATGCTGCCACATGTTAACAATACCATTGGACAGCTTATAACGGGGTAATGATTAATAAATCACAAGAGGGTACTCTGGTACCTTCTTGATTTCTCTCCGCCCCCCAAATCTCGTTATGGAGAAGAGGGGGATTTTAAAAGGTCCCGTATTTCAATGGTCGGCAAGCACATCATGGGACCTTCTTCGCAGGAATCTTTATCAATACAAAATAGTTGCGTTTTGGAACCTTGTCATTGAGGCGCTACAAATATGATATTGAACGCTGTTCCCCTATCCTGTGTAATATTCATACTGCCTCTTAACTGATGAACAAGCATTTGTACCAGATTAAGACCGGGCGTACTCTTTTCTCCAGAGATAATATCGAATGGAAGCCCAATTCCGTTATCCTGAACGACCAACCTGTATCTACCGAGATCGTCTGTTCCGAGCTCGATTAGAATCTCTCCGCCATGGCCGGGTGGAAATGCATGACTCAGGGAATTGAGGACCAATTCGTTCACAAGAGAGCTGCAAAGGATAGCAGAATCGATGTCCATAAAAATATCAACTGCTTGAACCCTGATGGTAATATCCTTGCGTTCGGTAAGGAGTGGTAGGATTACCATATTGATGAGATCACCAATGTAGTCCGAAAAATTGATTCTGGTCAAATCTTTGGATTTATAGAAAAGCTCGTGTATAACCGCCAAAGATTTGAGATGTGAGTCACTTTGATTAATCTCAGCGGTGGATTGAATTCCCGGCAGAGAAAGATTTTTCTTGATCAGGTTTAGCATTCCGGATATCAGCACAATTTTTCTCCTTTTGCTCGATCCTGCAAGGGTACAAGCTAACTTTTTTTGGATGAAAAAGTTGAGATTTACAGACATAAATACTATCTGCTGAGCAACTATTTGCTTCCGGCAAATACAATAAGGCTAAAGCAATTAGCTCCTGTGCTATTCTCTATAATCACCAGATTATATGCTATAGATGGATTCCTGATTTATCACATCGAAAAACCCGAGAGTTATATCAAAGGGGGAAATTCTCTAAGAGGAATCAGCTCTCTAACGAGATTAATCCTTCCCGAAGGGCATACTTGATCAGATCTGCTACACTATGACTGTTCAATTTGGACATGATATTGCGACGATGTGTCTCGACAGTTTTAATACTGACATGGAGGCCTGAAGCGATTTCCTTAGTTGTTTTGCCCTCAGCGAGCAGTTGCAGCATTTCCCGCTCTCTATTGGTCAAAGTAGGAGGAGACGGTGTCCTTGTCTTTGAGAATTTATTTACGTAGTTCTTAACGACAATATCCGCTACTTTTGGGCTCAGGTACGTCCGATTGGAAGACATGACTGAGCGAATGGCACTAACAAGTTCCTCAAAGGCACAATCTTTCATCAGGTACCCTGAAGCGCCTGCTTCCAGAGATCCGGAAACAAAACGCCTATCTGAATGCATGGAAAGAGCAATTACCTTCGAGTTCGGCAGCTCCGTCACGATCTTGCGAGTTGCATCAATTCCGTTTAGATCAGGCATTGTGATGTCCATTATCACAATGTCGGGCAGCAATTTTTTTGCCAGATTGACCGTAGTGCGCCCGTCCTCTGCTTCGGCCACCACTTCCATATCAGATTGTTTTTCCAAAAGGGTTTTTAGACCGTCTCTTACGATCCGATGATCATCGGCCAATAAAATCCTGATGCTCATAGCCATACTCCTTTGGATCCACTTTATTAAAAGCGTAACAACTGTTTCATCAACGCGCAAGAATTAAATAGTCAT
>DHHG01000268.1 GCA_002403175.1 Syntrophaceae bacterium UBA4778
GCAATGGATGTACCGCATGCAGCAAGCTTTGTCCGGTAGAAGCGATCAGTGGGGAACGGAAACAGAAACATGATATTAATGCAGGGCAATGTATCGAATGCGGCGTATGCGGTAAGGTTTGTGCACAAGGTGCAATCCTGAACGGCTGTGGCGTTGTGAGTGCTTTTGAGAAACGGACCCAGTGGCCGAAGCCCTCTTTCGATCATAAGAAGTGCATGTCCTGTGCAATATGCTCGGAAGGATGCCCTGTAAGCTGTATCGGGATGTCGGTTCCGCAAAATGGGAAAAAAGGTCAGCACGAATTTCCGTTTCTCAAGAACGACAAGGACTGTATCGGGTGCCGTTTTTGCTCAAGTGAGTGCCCGGTAGATGCGGTTGCTATGCATAGGCCTGTTTCCTAGGGGGCAAGCGTTACTTAAAACTACTTGGATGGGTATAGGTTCAATAACTCGCTCAGAAGTTATAGGGATATGTTTGTCTTAAGAGAGGATCTTTTATGAGCATCTATGATGAAAAGATCTGGCTCAAGAATTATGGCAAAAATGTTCCCCCTAATTTGTCATATGAACATAAAACGTTAACCGAAAAGTTCCAGGAGGCAGTTGAGCAATTTCCGGATAAGCCCGCCCTCTATTTTATGGGGAATCAGATTACTTTCCGTGAACTCGATGAGGCGGCCAATCAGTTGGCGAGCTATTTACTAAAGTCTGGACTGAAACCGGATGACGTAATCGGTCTCAATATGCCGAATATTCCTGCTCATTACATCGGCGTTATAGCAGTGCAGAAAGCTGGATGCATATCTACCGGGATCAGCTTACTGCTTTCTGCGCACGAACTGGAGTATCAGATCAATGATTCTCAGGCAAAGGCTATTATTACGGTAGATGTCTCTTTCGATAAAATAGCTGAAATTGCAGACAGGGCAAATTTTAAAACGCTGATCGTTTCAAGTTTTTCGGATTTCACCCCGGCTTCTAGAGAAGCCGGGGAATTGAAGCAGCTCGCGAATAAGAAGGTAACCAGCATACGGGAGATTATGCAGACCATGCCGAAAGATCCGTTAACGGTTCCAAGGGGCATGGATGATCAGATCTTTTTGATGTACACCGGTGGAACAACCGGCCCTTCAAAAGGCGCAATGCTTTCTCAACGCAACTACATGTGCAATCGGCTCCAGTTATTTAATTGGCTGGATGTAACTCCCGAAGACACGCTTATGTCGGCTTTCCCTCTCTTTCATATTGCCGGACTTACAGTAGCTGCGTGTTCTCTCACGACAGGCATTTCTCAGGTATGCATCCCGGATCCACGAGATTCTAATTTCATGCTGCAGGCCATACAGAATTATAAAACGGCCGGAACCTTGAATGTACCTACTGTTTATTTCGAGTTGATGAAGAAACCTGAGTTTAAAACCATTGATTTCAGTTTTCTAAAATGGTGTCTGAGTGCAGCAGCTCCTTTTCCACCGGACCTTATCGCAGAGCTGGAAAGTGTTGTAGGGAAGGAAAATTTATTGAACTCTATGGTATGACGGAAATGTCTCCGGTCACATGCTGTAATCCGCGATATGGGAAAAAAGCCTGCTTCAGTTGGAATTCCTATTCCGGATACGGAAGTAAAGATTGTAGTTCCCGAGACTGGAGAGCTGGCGGCAATTGGAGAGCCTGGAGAAATGGTTGTCCGGGGGCTGCAGTTGATGAGAGGATATTATAATAAACCGGAAGAAACAGCCCACGTGATAAAAGATGGATGGATGTACACTGGAGATATCGCAAAAATTGATGAGGATGGCTACTTCTATATTATCGATCGGCTGAAAGATGTGGTTATCGTTTCGGGATATAAGGTTTTTACACGTGAGCTTGATGATGTTTTGATGAACCATCCGGATGTTAAATTGGCAGCATCCTTTGGTATTCCAGATCCGAATCGACCGGGGTCGGAGCGTGTGGCTGCAGTTATTTCGCTGAAACCAGGTATCGAAAAGAACGGAGCTGAAAAAGACGAGATTCTTAAATATTTGAAGGCAAATGTGGCGCCCTATGAGGTACCGAAAGTGATCGAGTTCATGGATCACTTTCCAACGAGTGGTGTGGGCAAAATTCTGAAACGTGAACTGAAACAAAAAGTAGCTGCAATTGTTTTGGAAAAATGAGCTGAAGTATTTCATCCTTCGGCATTTGTGACTCTTTCATATAAGCAGTAGGACAAATCGGAACTACCATGAATCTTTCAATTCTATTGTATATAAGAATTGAGAAAATAAATTCCTCAGCTTGTGCTGAATTTAGAACGATTATGATTCATCCGATTCTACTTATAATTATTTAAGAGGAGCAGGCCAAATGAATGATTTATTTCCGCTAAGGTTGGATAAAATACCTTTCGAGGCTAGCTCTATGATCTTATCAACCATTAGAATGAAAATAGCTCAGGAAAAACATGATGATGTTTTGAATATATTAGGTTCCATTGCTGAGAGGACAAAGAATGAAACAGGCTGCAGCAGTTGTACTGTAAGTCTGGATGCGAAGGATGACTCTACAATAGTATTTGAGGAACTCTGGAAAA
>DHHG01000338.1 GCA_002403175.1 Syntrophaceae bacterium UBA4778
TTTTCCAGAGTTCCTCAAATACTATGGTAGAGTCATCCTTCGCATCCAGACTTACAGTACAACTGCTGCAGCCTGTTTCATTCTTTGTCCTCTCAGCAATGGAACCTAATATGTTCAAAACATCATCATGTTTTTCCTGAGCTATTTTCATTCTAATGGTTGATAAGATCATAGAGCTAGCCTCGAAAGGTATTTTATCCAACCTTAGCGGAAATAAATCATTCATTTGGCCTGCTCCTCTTAAATAATTATAAGTAGAATCGGATGAATCATAATCATTCTAAATTCAGCACAACCTGAGGAAGTTATTTACTCAATTCTTATATACGAATAGAATTGAAAGATTCATGGTAGTTCCGATTTGCTTCTACTGCTTATATGAAAGAGTCACAACTGCCCGAAGGATGAAATACTTCAGCTCATTTTTCCAAAACCATTGCAGCTACTTTTTCTTTAAGTTCACGTTTCAGAATTTTACCCACACCACTCGTTGGAAACTGATCCATGAACTCGATCACTTTCGGCACTTCATAGGGCGCCACATTTGCCTTCAAATATTTAAGAATCTCGTCTTTTTCAGCACCGTTCTTTTCAATACCCGGTTTCAGCAAAATAACTGCAGCCACACGCTCCGACCCCGGTCGATTCGGATCTGGAATACCAAAGGATGCTGCCAATTTAATATCCGGATGTTTCATCAAAACGTCATCAAGCTCACGTGTGAAAACCTTATATCCCGAAACGATAACCACATCTTTCAGCCGATCGATAATATAGAAGTAGCCATCCTCATCAATTTTTGCGATATCTCCAGTGTACATCCATCCATCTCTTATCGCATGGGCTGTTTCTTCCGGTTTCTTATAATATCCTCTCATCAGCTGCGGCCCCCGGACGACCATCTCTCCAGGCTCTCCAATCTCCGCCGGTTCTCCCGTTTCGGGAACTAGAATCTTCACTTCCGTATCCGGAATAGGAATGCCAACGGAAGTAGGCTTTTTTTTTCCATAGCGCGGATTACAGCATGTGACTGGAGACATTTCCGTCATGCCATAGAGTTCAATAAATTTCCCTTCTCCAATAACAGCTTCCAGCTCTGGGATAAGGTCCGGTGGAAAAGGAGCTGCTGCACTGAGGCACCATTTGAGAGGGCTGAAATCAATGGCCCTAAACTCAGGTTTCTTCATCAACTCGAAATAAACAGTAGGTACGTTCAAAATTCCGGCCGGATTATAATTTTGTATGGCCTGCAGCATGAAATTCGAATCGCGGGGATCCGGGATACATACCTGAGATACCCCTGCCGTGAGAGAACACACCGCTACTGTGAGTCCGGCAATATGAAAGAGAGGGAAAGCCGACATAAGCGTGTCTTCGGGAGTTACATCCAGCCACGCAAATAACTGGAGTCGATTACACATGTAGTTGCGTTGAGAAAGCATTGCGCCTTTTGAAGGGCCTGTTGTTCCACCGGTGTACATCAAAAAGATCAGATCATCCATGCCCCTTGGAACCGCTACCGGATCTTTCGGCATGGTCTGCATAATCTCCCGTATACTGGCTACCTTCTTACTCGCGAGCTGCTTAAATTCCCCGGCTTCAAGAGAAGCCGGGGTGAAATCCGAAAAACCTGAAACGATCAGTGTTTTAAAATTTGTCCTGTCTGCAATTTCAGCTATTTTATCGAAAAAGGCATCTACCGTAATAATCGCCTTTGCCTGAGAATCATTGATCTGGTACTCCAGTTCGTGCGCAGAAAGCAGTAAGCTGATCCCGGTAGATATGCATCCCGCTTTCTGCGCCGCTATAACGCCGATGTAATGAGCGGGAATATTCGGCATATTGAGACCGATTACATCATCTGGTTTCAGTCCAGATTTTTGTAAATAGTTCGCCAACTGATTGGCCGCCTCATCGAGTTCACGAAAAGTAATCTGATTCCCCATAAAATAGAGGGCGGGCTTATCAGGAAATTGCTCAACTGCCTCCTGGAACTTTTCGGTTAACGTTATATCTTCATATGACAAATTGGGGGGAACATTTTTGTCATAATTCTTGAGCCAGATCTTTTCATCATAGATACTCATAAAAGATCCTCTCTTAAGAACAAACGTACCCCTATAACTTCTGAGCGAGTTATTAAAAACCTATACTCATCCAAGTAGTTTTAAGTAACGCTTGTCCCCCACTAGGAAACAGGCCTATGCATAGCGACCGCATCTACCGGGCACTCACCTGAGCAAAAACCGCACCCAAGGCAGTCCTTATCGTTCTTGAGAAATGGAAATTCGTGTTGCCCCTTTTTCCCATTTTGCGGAGCCGACATCCCGATACAGCTTACAGGGCATGTATCCACGCATATTGTGCAGGACATGCACTTCTTATGTTCGAACGAGGGCTTCGACCACTGGGTCCGTTTCTCAAAAGCACTCACAACTCCGCAGCCATTCAGGATTGCACCCTGCGCGCACACTTTCCCGCATACGCCGCATTCTATACATTGCCCTGCATTAATCTCATGCTGCTGTTTCCGTTCCCCACTTATGGCCTCTACCGGGCAAAGTTTGCTGCATGCGGTACATCCATTGC
>DHHG01000148.1 GCA_002403175.1 Syntrophaceae bacterium UBA4778
CATGGTTGAAGAAAAACCGGCCGGCCGTTCTTTGTATGCAGGAAACAAAGGTGGAAAACGACAGATTTCCCGTCAAGGAATTTCGTGAAGCCGGATATCATGTGGTTTTCAGCGGCAGCAGCCGTTACAACGGGGTCGCGGTGGCTTCGCTCGAGGAGCCCCGGGATGTCCGTTTCGGTTTCGAAGACGGGGGACCTCCGGACAGGGACAGGCTAATCCGGGGAGTCTTTTCGGGAATACCGATCCTGAACGCCTATGTGCCCCAAGGGACGAACAGGGAGAGTCCGCGTTTTCAGTACAAACTCGAATGGTTCCGACGCCTGCTCGAGCTGCTCGACATGTTTTACTCCAATGACCAGCCTCTGATCTGCTGCGGGGATCTCAACGTAGCGCGGGAGGAGATAGATGTCCATAACCCGAAAAGGCTTCTCGGGCACGTGGACTTTAATCCCGAGGTATGGGAGGCCTTCGACCGTCTGAAGGCCTGGGGGTTCGTAGACGTCTTCAGAAAGTTTCATGCCCGAGAGCCCGGACAGTATACCTTCTTCGATTACCGCGTACCCGGGTCGGTGGAGAGAGGCCTTGGCTGGAGGGTCGACCATATTCTGGCCACGCCGGTTCTGGCGGAAAAGGCAGTGAATGCTTATATCGACATGGAGGCGAGGCGGGCAGAAAAGACCTCGGACCACACCGTGCTCGTTGCAGAATTCGGAAAATGAAGAATCAAGGGACTCGGAAAATTCATTGCCGGATATTTCTGGAGTAGAAAAATGAGGTCGACAATTCTTGTCCGCATGGTTATCGGCTACCTCGCCATATTCATTCCCGTGGCAGCAGTCAGTGCCTATGCAATTTCGCAGCTTTCCCTTTTCCGTAAAGTGACAGACGGTATCTTGCAGGTCGACAACCGGATGAAGGATCTCCAGCAAAAGCTCGTCGATTCCGTCCTTACGCAAGCACGTTATGAAAAGAAATACATACTCACAAAGGATAAAGAACTCTACAGTCAGTATATGCTTGCCGACGGGGAGGTAAGTAAACTTATCGATGAGGCGCTGTCTGTGGCTGATACTGCCCGTAAAAGGGAGGCGCTGATCAGGATAAAAGGTTGCCATGAACGTTATAAATCCGCGTTCAATAAGGAATTGAAATTTATACACAAAAATCAACTCTATCCTCAAAACAGATTCCGTGAGAAAAAGAACAAGGCGATTGACGAGATATTGCGGGAACTGAGGAATTTGAAGATTTACACAGAGCAGGATACCTACGAAAAGATAAAACAGCTCGGAGAGTCCGGAGCGAAGGCAAGTAAGGTCGCAATAATCATGAGCGCAGGCTTTATCCTTCTGGGAATTGTCATTTCGATTTTCATCACCAGAGGAATTACCAAGCCTCTTTCCTTGATGAGAAAAAAAACGAGGCAAGTTGCCGGAGGGGATTTCGAGTGCAACCTGGACCTCTCCTCTCCGCCCGAGATACAAGACATGGCCCAAGATTTCAACCTTATGTGCAGCAAGCTGAGGGAGATGGACAAGATAAAGTCCGACTTCTTCTCATTGATGGCCCATGAATTACGCATGCCCCTTACCTCGATCAAAGAAGGAATCGACCTTCTGTTGAAAGGCGTAGGAGCTGGGTTTGAAGAAAAGCGGAAAGAACTTCTCACAATCTTAGCTGAGGAGAGCAACCGTCTGGTGGATCTGGTTAACTCCCTGCTGGACGTCTCGAAAATGGAAGCGGGAATGATGACCTTTAACTTTGAAACATCGGATATCAAGCCCCTTATACAAAAAGTTGCTTCCGGCATGGAACCCCTGGCGATGGCTAAGAACGTGACAGTCAATGTGGAAGCCCCCCTGGATTTACCTTATGTCAGAATGGATAAGGAAAGGATTCTTCAGGCCCTCAGGAATTTGACCGGGAATGCCGTTAAATTTTCACCGGTAGGCGGTTATGTGACGATAACCGCCCAATCCATTGGCGGAGGGGTTAGGGTCTCTGTGGCAGACACAGGGCCCGGCATTCCAAGAGAAGACCTCAGCGGAATCTTCGATAAATTCAAGCAGGCCAACATTACGAGCTACAATAAGATTAAGGGAACGGGCCTAGGGTTGGCCATCGTTAAACATATCATAATTGCTCATGGAGGTAAGGTTTGGGTAGAAAGCGAAGTAGGACATGGGAGTACCTTTATCTTTTTATTGCCTGCGTGACCTTCCTGTCTTTCACCGGTTGTGCCACTCTCATAGAGTTGGAAACAAGAATGAAAGGCCGCGAACACCTGTTAGCGGCCCAGGATCTTTTTGAACAGGGGGATTATGAGGGGTCTCTTAAGGAAAACCAGGCGGTCTTATCATTGTGCGACAACATCCCTCCTGGTGACGAAGCCCTCTTCAACATGGCTCTCATTTACGCTCATCATGGATACCGAGGAAGAGACTTACGAAAATCACTCGATCACTTCGAAGGGCTGGTTAAGCTCTTTCCCCAGAGCCCCTTTGCTCCTCAGGCTAAAATATGGAGTGGACTGATTCACGACATCCAGAGGATGAACGAAGAAATTGAAGAAGTAAACAAATCGCTAAGAAAATCACGGGAGGAGAATGAGCGATTAATGAAAGAAATTGAGGAGTTAAACAAAACTATCAGGAAATCGAAGCAAGTAGACATAGAGATAGACGAAAAAAAGAAGGAGATTTCAAAATGACCACCCCATCTCGAAAGAGGATATTAGTGGTGGATGACGACAGTAATTTCCTGAAGATAATAAGGATGAGGCTCGAGCTGGCAGACTATGCCGTAGTCACGGCATTGAACGAAGACGAAGCAATAACGAATATGAGAGAGGAGACATTCGCCCTTTCCATCGTTGACCTCAAGCTTGTCCACAAGGACGGCATCTCTTTGATGGAGGAAATGCACACGATCAACCCCTACATGTCGATTATCATCCTTACTGCTCACGGTAGTATTGAAAGCGGGGTGGAGGCAGTAAAGAAGGGGGCTTTTAACTACCTTACCAAACCCTTTGACCCTGACGAGCTTTTATTACAGATAGAAAAGGCAATAGAGAATCAGAGGCTTGTCTCCGAAGTGAGAAGGCTTGAGGGACTTCTGAAAGGGAGATATGATTTTCAGAACATTGTGGTAAGAAGTAAAAAGATGCAGGAGGTGTTGGAGCTGGTATCCCGTGTTGCCGGGACCGATTCCACCATTTACATTTTTGGAGAGACCGGTACGGGCAAGGAGGTGATCGCGAAGGCCATCCATTTTGCCAGTGGAAGAAGAGATAAGCCTTTAGTAGCGATCAACTGTGCAGCTATCCCTGAAACTCTCCTCGAAAGTGAACTCTTCGGCCATGAAAAAGGGGCATTTACAGACGCCAAGAGGAGCTATGAAGGACTTTTTGCCCAGTCCCACCAGGGAACGATCTTTCTGGATGAGATCGGGGATATGTCCCTTGCTGTTCAGGCAAAACTCCTGAGGGTCTTACAGGAGAAACAATTTTACCCGTTGGGCAGTGGGAAACCGGTGGACGTGGACGTGAGGGTGATCGTGGCCACCAATAAAGATTTGGCGGCTGAGGTAAAAAACGGTTCTTTCCGTGAAGACCTCTTCTACAGGATCCACATCGTACCAATACATCTTCCGCCGTTACGGGAGCGGAAAGAGGACATACCCCCTCTGGCGGAGCATTTTCTGAAAGAGTTTAGCCAGAGGATGAAAAAAGATATAAAAAACATTTCGGCCATGGCCATGCAAAAACTCATGCTCTACGATTGGCCAGGGAACGTGCGGGAATTGGAGAATGCGATCGAGCATGCAGTCGTCATAACCCAACATGACGTCATAAGTGAAGAGATTGTTCTCCCCACAAAAGACCTTCCTGTCGAGCCGTTAAAACCTTTTAAAGAAGCGGTCGAAGAATTTAAAAGGGGCTACCTGGTTCGCCTCCTTGCGTTCACCAAAGGTAACGTGAGCAAGGCGGCAGAACTGGCGGGAAAATATCGTGCCGACCTTTACAATCTCATCAAAAAGCACAACCTCAAACCGGAGGATTTTAAGAATCCGGATGAGGATAAGTAATCCAAAAGCTATCTGTACAATAATCCATACCTCCCGGAACGCCTTTTCTGTCCGGTAAAGCATATAAAAAGCTATTTCTTTGAAAAGGCATTCGTCCGAGCCTCCCTACATTTTCTCTTAAATATCGAATTACTAATAAGATCAAACCTTCCTCTGGCATATCTTTTGCCTTCCAACATTGTCAGTATCGAGTTCCGAAGCTGCACAATATTACCCCATAGAAAGGAGCGTGAGACCATGATCTATTCATTTGCATGTCCCGTCCCTTGTAACTATGAAATAAGGGTTGAGGCGAAGAACGGCGAAGATGCCGTAACAAGGTTCATCAGGGCAGGCGCGATTCGCTGCCGTA
>DHHG01000119.1 GCA_002403175.1 Syntrophaceae bacterium UBA4778
GATAGCTTATTTAATACTTGACAATGGGATTTATTATTGTTAATGAGCGCAACTCTGATTGCTGCGTGGGCGGGTAGCTCAGTTGGGAGAGCGCCACGTTTACACCGTGGATGTTACAGGTTCAAGTCCTGTTCCGCCTACCATAGATCGCTTCTATGATTTAGTTAGAAGAATATAGATAGATACTGGGGGTCGTAGTTAAGTTGGTTATAACGCCGGCCTGTCACGTCGGAGGGCGTGGGTTCAAGTCCCATCGGCCCCGCCAGTTTAAAAGGGATTGGCCTGAAGCTCGGGTCAATCCCTTTTTCTTCTTTATGGTATGTTATCGATAGTTCATTCCGTCAGACAGTCAAAACTGTTATTGCAATAATCAATCAATAAGCGTTCCATAAACAGTGCAATACTATCCTCTTTTTTGGAGAAATCAATGAAATATGAAGGCAGCATCATAAGACCTCCGAGCGAAGCGGTAAGTCTTCTCCTGCAGGTCACAGTGGGGTGCTCACATAACAAATGTACGTTCTGCGGCGCATACAAGAGCAAACGTTTCAGAATAAAAACTTTTGAGGAAATCGAAGAGGATGTCCTGGAGGCCAAACGATACCGAGGGAGATTTGAAAGGGTATTTCTCTGCGATGGAGACGCTTTGATTGTGCCACAAGAGAGATTGAAGAGAATTCTTGAATCAATAAATCTTCATCTGCCCTGGGTAACGAGAATCGGCACATATGCAAATGCGAAAAGCATTCTGAAAAAGACTCCTGAGGATTTAAGGGAGCTGAAGGATCTCGGGTTGGGCATCATTTATCTCGGGGTCGAAACAGGAAATGAAGAATTGCTGAAGACCATTGAAAAAGGTGTCGGCCCTGAAAAGATGGTTGCAGCGGGAAGGCGGGTAAAGGAATCCGGTATAGAGCTGTCTGTAACGGTTCTTCTGGGTGTAGGCGGAAGAGATAACAGTAACGCACACGCCATGGATACCGCAAAGGTGCTGAGCGAGATTGATCCCGATTACGTAGGAGCCTTGACCGTGATGCTTGTTCCGGGAACACCCTTGCATGAGCGGTTCAAAAATGAACAATTTGAATTGCCCGATACTTTTGGATTCCTCCAGGAACTCGGAATCATCATTGCGCATTCCAAGTTTACGAATTGTTTTTTCACGTCGAATCACGCATCCAATTATCTTCCGGTCCGTGCAAGGATGCCTGAAGAAAAAGAACGAACTCTGGAGATTATTCAAAACATAATCAAGTCGGGAGACACACGCCGATTACGGCCTGAATATATGCGTGGTTTGTAAAACGGAGCAATGAACATCCAAAGGACGTTAGTTAGAAAAATTAAAGAGCTATTCGGTTCAGACAAAGAGCAAGATAAAATTCGTCTGGAGCGTGAGATTCAATCCATTATCGATGAAGGTGAGGAGAATGGCCTGATCGACCAGAATTCTGGCGATATGATCCAGAGTATTCTCGATTTCAGAGAAACAGTAGTTCGTGAGATAATGGTTCCCAGGACCGAGATGATAGCTGTTCCGAGCGATGCGGAAATTCAGGAGATAATTGAGCAGATTACGGCATACGGTCATACCAGAATGCCTGTGTACCGGAACAATCTGGACAATATAGTGGGAATTCTCAACGTGAAAGACCTCCTTCGTTTCTGGTCGCATCCAATCTCAGAAGAGGATCTGATCGCTAATCTGAGCACACCTTATTACATACCTGAAACCAAAAACATTCATTTGCTGCTTACCGAATTCAAACATAACAAATATCACATGGCAATAGTGATAGACGAATACGGTGGGACCTCCGGCCTTGTAACCCTTGAGGATCTCCTGGAAGAGATTGTCGGAGAAATTTCAGATGAACATGATATACAGGGAAAATCGATAATCAACCTTCCTGATGGATCTATGCTGGCGGAGGGCCGCACGGAAATTGAGGAAATTGAGGAATACTTTAAAATCGAAATACCCGAAGGAAAATATGAGACGCTGGCGGGATTTATCCTTCATCTAATGAAGAAGATACCGGGTCCGGGAGAAAGGATCCAGTATAACGGTCTCGAAATGATGATCGAATCGGCGGATGAGCGAGTTATCAAAAAGATCAGAATCAAGAAGCAGGAAAATCCCGATGCCTCTGATAAATAAGAAGGAATGCAGGCTTGCTCTCCTTTCGGGCCTCCTCTTGTTTTTTTCTTTTCCTAAATTCGGCTTCGCAGCAATCGCCTGGATTGCCTTTGTTCCATTGCTGCTTGCTCTAAGAGGTTTGAAAGAGGTCGAAGGATTCCGCATCGGATTCCTGTCAGGTCTCATGTACAACGTTGGAATTCTCTATTGGATTTCTTACGTAGTTGAGACTTACGGGAATGCTCCCGCTTTCTTCGGTGTTGTAACCATGCTCTGCCTTGCGGCACTTCTGAGCTTATTCGTTTCTCTATTCGCATCTCTCGTTATTTATTTCAGGAATCGAGGAATTCCGGAAGTAATTTCGGCACCCATAGTCTGGACGTGCCTGGAATTTGTAAAGTCCCACGTATTAACCGGTTTACCATGGGAAAATCTCGCGTATTCCCAATATTCTTTTCCGGCTGTTATTCAAATCTGTGATGTGACGGGAGTTTATGGATTATCTTTCCTGATTGTATTCGTGAACGTAGTGATCAGCGATATTTGCTTGCAAAAAAAACCGAAATGGATAGCCATGGAAATAACTGCGGGATTCATTTTATTTTCCATGACGTTGGTTTACGGGCTGTATAGAATCGATACGATCAATGAGATTTCTACGAATTTAAAAACACAGCAGGTTTCCCTGATACAAGGGAATATCGAACAGAATGTCAAATGGAAACCGGAATTTCAGGATAGGACTCTGGAATTATACAAGAACCTGACGTTGTTATCAGCGGTAGATAAGCCCGAACTCATTGTATGGCCCGAGACGTCCGCGCCGTTTTATTTCCAGAACCAGGATGACCGGCATCGGAAGATTCTGAGTTTAGCCAGGGAATTACAATCGCCTATTCTATTCGGGAGCCCGAGCTATAATCCGAAAAAGGGACCGGAAGAGTCTATGAACAGTGCTTTTCTGATCTCATCAGAGGGGAAAATAATCGGGCAGTATAATAAAGTTCATTTGGTCCCCTTTGGCGAATATGTCCCCTTGCGGAATATTCTTCCTTTCATGAGCTGTTTCGTCGCGGGAGTAGGAGATTTTCGGCAAGGAGATGAAATCAATCCTCTGATGCTGAACGGACATAGGATAGGAATTCTGATCTGCTATGAGGCTATTTTCCCGGAAATCAGCCGAGCGTATCTCCAAAAAGGAGCCGACCTTCTCGTGAATCTTACGAATGATGCTTGGTTCGGGAACACATCTGCGCCTTATCAGCATTTGAGCATGACCGCTTTTCGAGCTGTTGAGACAAGGCGCTATGTTGTGAGGGCGGCAAATACAGGCATCAGCGCTATTATCGGACCTACCGGAAAGATCGTAGCAGAAACGCCTTTATTTCAGAAAACGGGTCTAAATGGAACCTTCCGGTTTATGAAAATTACAACCATCTATTCACGGATAGGCGATTTGTTCGCCTTTACA
>DHHG01000072.1 GCA_002403175.1 Syntrophaceae bacterium UBA4778
CAATAGAAAACAGTTTACGTCTCACATATCCGGCATCGCTCATCTTCACTCTGATTTGGGAAGCAAGATCTTCCCAGAATCGCGAGGACGTAATGAGAATCTCAGGCCCTATCTCTCTGAAATCCTCCATGACCGTATCCGGCGTTTCCGGAAAATTAATCGTCATCCCGCCGAGCAGGGTCACCCCCATGCCGAGCATCTGGTCGACGATCCAGGCTGGAGGCGTCATGGAAAGCCAATTAGAACCGATTCCGACAGGAGCTGCCTCCAGCCAGTTTTTTGCCATGGCAAAAAAATTACGATGCGTCAACATCGCGAGCTTCGGTATACCGGTTGTCCCTGAGGTCTGGATCATCAGGGCCGTCTCATTCGATTTACCTTTCGCAAGCTCACCCGGGAATCGCTCCGGATCTGAAGAAGCTGCATCCTCTCCCAATTTCAGGAGGTCCTTGAAGCTTAACAGCCAGGGGTTGTCTTCATAGGTCCTCATTCCGGTTGGATCGATATAAATAACCTTTTTCAGGAAGGAAAGCTGCTGGCGTTTTTCCAGAAGCTTATCTACTTGCTCCTGATCCTGAACAATGGCGAAAGAGGCCTTTGCTCTTATGAGCGCAGACGCCAGTTCTTCCGCAATAGAGGAAGTAAACAGGTTCAACGTAACCGCACCCGCAGCCTGGGCCCCGAGCTCACTGAAAAGCCATTCGGAATGATTATTCATGATGATGCCAACATGGTCTTTTCGTTCTAAATTCAGGGACATCAATCCCAGGCATGTCAGCATCACATTACGATGATAATCTTTCCAGGTATAACATTGCCATAATCCATAGGCCTTCTCACGTATGGCAATCTCACTGTCGCCGAAGCGCGCTGCTTGAGCGACCAGGATTTGAGGCAATGTAAAATTTTTCATGCTCTGAATTATGCTATCATCCAGCCGTTCCAAGCACCTGTTCAAAGCCTTTTTACCTTGATTCAAAATAAACACCCTATCATGCCTGCAATCTTGCCTTCCCGGCCGTTCGGATATTATTTCTTGATTTCATAATTTCCTCCCAGATAGGCTGCAATAACCTCGGGATTCCGCTGAATTTCCTCAGGAGAGCCTTCTGCAAGCTTCTCTCCGTAATTCAAGACAATCACTCTTCCCGATATGCTCATAACGATCGACATATCATGCTCGACCAAAATCATCGTCTGTCCCCAAGCCTGGTTCAGTTCGATCAGGAAACGGACCATGTCTTCTTTTTCTTCCAGGTTCATTCCTGCAAACGGCTCATCAAGGACTAGCAACTTAGGCTCCAACGCGAGGGCTCTCCCCAGTTCCACTCTTTTTCTGAGTCCGTACGGGAGAGACCCGACCAGTTTCTTTCTGATGGATTGGATTTCGAGGAAATCGATGATTTCCTCCAGAACGATGCGATGGCGAATTTCCTCACGGCGCACATCCGGCGAAAACAATAAAGCCTTTCCCAGTCCGTAGTTACAATGAACATGTCGCGCCAGGAGCATATTCGAAAGAACCGTCATTCCGGGGAATAGCTCGATGTTCTGAAAGGTTCTTCCGATGCCGAGATCCGTGAGCTCGTGCGACGACTTGCCCGTAATCTCCTGATCATTGAACACGATCTTGCCTTTTTGAGGTTTGTAAAACCCGGTAATACAATTGAGCAGGCTCGTCTTCCCCGCTCCATTGGGACCGATCACGGCAAGCAGTTCGCCCGTATTAACAACCAGATTGACATCCCGCACTGCCGTAATTCCACCGAAAGAAAGGGTCAGATCCTGAACCCTTAATTCCGCTTTCATCGTTTGCGGATTGGCAGCCTGGTAAATCCCGGGCTTTCCCCGAAATGACTTCATTGATACTGAATTCCTACTTTGCTCTGCTACCCAGGAGTTTAATTTTCTCAGTACCCGGGGTGAAGAAGTTTGTTAAAGGTGAATAGGTTCCGTTTTCATGAACCTGAACGATACGAGCTTTGAAAGACCCCTCATGATTGGTTTTCGAATAACTTACTTTCGGAACGAGCCCGCCGAAATCCTCATTGGAAAAGGATTCCATAGCCCTGTTAATCGTATCGCTGTTGATCTTTCCGAATTTCTGCTGAGCCCTCTCAAAGGCCCTTTCCATGATCATTCCAACGACAACCCCTTCCCAGTAAGATGCATCAAAGTTATTGACGGTTTTGTAACGTTTCCACAATTGCTGCATGACATGCATACCTTTGGAATTGTCGGAAGGCAGTCCGCCGGGGAATTGAATTCTCAGCCGATCACGAATCACCCCTTTGCCGAGTTTGAAGAAATCGGGATCGGTCGATGTCCATGTCCCCAGGAAGACGGGATTATACTGAATACGATCGGCCCCCTTCAGAGCTGTTACGATAGTAGCAGGAAGCATTTGCATGAACACATATTCCGCCCCGCTTTTTTTCAGCTTCAGCAATTCCGTGGAGAGGTCGACTGTTTTGGGGGGAAATTCTTCAATAGATACGATCTCGATATTGTTCTTTGCCGCATATTCCTTACTCGGTTTGTGAATGGAGCGGCCATAGGCGTTGTTGTAGGTCAGGAGGGCAACTTTCGGTTTGCCTTTTCCCTTATGAATGGTTTTTATGTAATCCAGGATGGCGTAGCAATCGAGACGATAGCTTCCGAACGGGAGATACATATAGCCGATCGGGGCCTCCAGGATTTCCCAGCTGGTTGAATAATTGATTGTCGGAATTCTATAATTTTGAATAATCGGTTTTGCGGCCAATCCTTCTCCCGCTCCCCAGGTCGCAATCATATCGACCTTATTCTGGTCCGCAAACTTCCTCACCGCAGCTACGGCCTCGGGAACTTTGTAGCCCGTGTCAACAAGAATGATCTCTATCTTTCTTCCGGCCACGCCGCCCTTTACTTCGTTAACATAACGGAAATAATCCTGCTGACCTTTGGCGTGAAACTGTCCCCAGCTCGAAGCAGGTCCGGTCAGATTGATTGCTGCGCCGACCTTGATGCTTTCCGCTGCCTCAATTGAAAATCCCAAACAGACTCCAATCAAGATGACCATGAGTATCGTGAACAACTTTTTCATCATCGGATCCCCCCTGAATAGATTTTACTGAACTGAATAAGAACAATTTAAAAAAAAAGCCGTGAGCGGTTTTCTGATCCGCCCACGGCCTTAACGTTTACCTGAAGGTTACGAGTGCGGCGGGCAGACCTCCCTGCTAAAGCTAAAGTAAAAGCTAAAAAAGTTAATCCTGATATCTGCGCCGCTGGAAATGAAATACATCTGCGATTCCTTTATATTTATCGCTCGTTCTTAGAACGAAAGAACCGTATTGTCAAGAAAAATGTGCTGATCCTCGCTTGCCCGAGCCTATACATTTTCCCTTTTCCCCGAAAACTTTCGATAGCTATTTTTTTAGAAAACGTACACGGCATTTGAGACCGGCGGGCAATTTCATCCCGTGATTGGGCAATTCCACCCTGACCGCATAAGAACCGCTGGCAGCATCAATAACCCTGTCCACAATTACAACCTTCCCGTGATAGACCCCTCCAACCGGGGCTTCAGGACGTACCTCCGCGGACATTCCCTTCACAACGGATCCGTAACGCCGTGCAGGAATAACCACCTCCACATTCAAAGGATTGATCTGGGCAATAACGAGAATTGGTTTGTCTGATACATACTCCCCTGCAGATAGCTCCCGCTTCACCACAACACCATCTACCGTGCTTCGTATAGTTCGCAGCTCCAGCTTTTCCAATGCATCCTGAAGCAGGGCCTCGTTTTTGGCCAACTCTGTTTCAAGTTCATCCTTCTCGTGTTCGGAAACGTGCTTGGTCTCAATCAGATCCTTGTTCCTGGCCAGCTTGCGTCTTAGGAATTCGGCCTGGGCTCGTACCTGACTGACATTTGCTTTTTCAATGCCTGCCTTCAACCTGGCGACGACCTGTCCCTTTTTGACCGTGTCTCCCCGCTCGACAGGAATTTCCTCGATAATTCCCGGAACCTGGCTGCTGACCTTTACAATCTCAAAGGGCTCGATCATTCCCTCAAAGTCCTGGGCGAAAGCAGGATGATCAAGATACTCCAACATAAACAGGAAAGCCAAAAGAGGCCAAACCATGAAAAACAGTTTCTTCATTTCTTAATTTATTTTCCTCCTCGAACCCTTGACCCCTGGATCCCTTTTTACGTCATTCCTGGGCACCGGAGAAGGAGAAGAGGCACTGATTTAAAGGTAATCTCAGGAGGTTGCCATCGGTTCTGCCAAACCCATCTTGTGCAGATATGGATGGTATGTTAAAGTGTTATAAATATCCTAATCAGGAGCTGACCATGAACCCAAAGGTATTCAGAGAATATGATGTCCGGGGTATCGTTGATAAGGATCTCAATGAAGATTTTGTTTTTGACCTGGGTAGGGCTATCGGAACGTATGCAATCCGACAAGGCGTCCGTACCATGGCATTGGGAAGAGACTGCCGCTTGAGTTCTGAGTCCTACAGTTCGACTCTCAAAAAAGGATTAATGTTATCGGGTATTCATGTCGTTGATATCGGGTTGTGCGCGACTCCTATTCTTTATTTCTCTATCAGACATCTTCAGATCGGTGGAGGCGTTATGGTCACCGGAAGTCATAATCCTCCTGAATTCAATGGATTCAAAATTTGCATCGGCCCTGATACGATTTATGGAGATGAAATCCAGGAGCTGAAAAGCATTATAGAAAACAAATCATACCTTACCGGTGCCGGATCGGAAAGCACTGCGGATATTACCCAAGCCTACCAGGATTATATCTACAACAACGTTTTTATCAAAAAAGGAATTCACGTCGTGATTGATGCCGGAAACGGGGTTGGCGGCCTTTTCTCTCTTCCCCTTTTCGAGAAATTCGGATGCCGGATAACGTCGATACATTGCGATGTGGACGGCCGTTTTCCGAATCATTTTCCCGACCCGACTGTCCCGGAAAATCTGGTCGATATGATAGCCGCAGTCAAGAGGGAAAAAGCGGATATTGGAATTGCATTTGATGGTGATGCCGATCGCATTGGAGTTGTTTTAGAAACTGGCGAAATTCTCTGGGGAGACGAACTCCTTCTGCTCTTTTCCCGTTTTGTACTTGAAGATCATCCCGGTGCAACTGTTATCGGTGAAGTCAAATGCTCTCACCGTCTCTACACGGATATAGCCGCGCATGGGGGCAGAGGCATCATGTGGAAGGCGGGCCATAGTCTGATTAAAGGCAAAATGAAGGAAGAGAAAGCCTTGATGGCTGGAGAAATGAGCGGTCATGTTTTCTTTGCAGACCGTTACTTTGGTTATGATGATGCAATTTATTCAGCAATGCGTCTTTTGGAAATTCTCTCCCGAACAGGTAAAAAAATAACGGAGATTCTCTCTGATGTTCCTAAAGTATTTAATACACCGGAAATCAGAATCGATTGTCCAGACAGCATCAAATTTCAGGTCGTCGATGATTTAAAAGAATTCTTCAGAAGGGATTACGACATAATCGATATAGACGGCGTCAGGATTCGATTCGACGATGGCTGGGGCTTAATTCGTGCCTCCAATACACAGCCTGTTCTGGTGCTTCGCTTTGAAGCGGAAACAGCCGAACGCCTCAGAGAGATCCGGTCTATTATCGAGCGGGGAATGGAAAAGATCTTCGATAGATATCCAGACGCCTCTTCCTCTTCGGGCAAAGAGGACCGGGTAGCCTTCTGAGCTTACATCTGTTTTTACGAATGGGTCTAACCGGTTAAAATGAATAGGTTATGGCGGTGTTCACCCCGATTTGATGAGTCCTGCTGCTGGGTTCATAAAAAAGATCGCCGGTTCGAACACCGTTGACAGTTTGAGCCGTCGTATTACTTTGCCCAAATGCGCTGTATTCATACCATGGCGAAATCACTACAGACCATTTGGGTTGAATTTGATAGGTTGCGGGGAATTCAATCATAATCCCCAACTTGTTGCCGAGTTCGAATTCCAGATCATTGCTTCCGGCTTGTACTTCAGATAGGTATGCCTTCATCTCCCCGTATAACATGTGATTCAATGTAAAGATGTTTCCAAAGGTCCAATTTTTATTCAAACGATAATTGATCTTGAGCCCCTCCCGAAGATAATGCCAGACATAATCTTCCCTGTAAAAAATCACATTGGAGACCATTTTAGCATCGCTTCGCTTCCAGAACCGATATCCGTATCCGATAAAAGGTTGAAACGAAATTTTGCCTCTGGATGGGAATGCATATCCTATATCTGCATTAAATCTGAAAAAATCCTGTCTGCTGTCATTATCTACAACGGGTATCCCGGTTTGAGATGTCCCATCATACTTAATTTCTCCCCCAGCATAACTTCCTCCAATTTGGATACAAACATTGGAAGGATATCGATGTTCGAAATTAACGTAAATACCGGGCAACCACCCTCTTTCCGTACTTTTCAAAGGATCCGGTAAATCCTCTTTGTAATCAAAATAATAAAACTGAAAACCCGATTCTACTCTGGATGAATTCTGTGCCGATGCGCTTAGGGGAAGAAACAGGCAAATTAGGCATAACAAAATTAGGATTTCTCTTTTCATGAACTCTTTCCCATTTGCGCTTATCTTAAAAAAAATATTCCACCCCTTACTCCTGGCCAATGGTTTTGTCAAGAAATCAAATTTGTTCACAGGAGATTATCGCTTTTTCATATCCTTATAAATAGGATTGCCGTATAATATTCGAAATACTTCTCAGGACAGCTTATATGTTTTATACAATCTTAAATCTCGAGAAGGACAGCCTTATTGTGGATCGAATGCTCGATGGAATTGCCAAAGAGCATCCGGAATATGGTGCTGCTTTGATTTATAATAACCTGCGGCCAGAGCACACTTACCAGTTACTCGACCTTCCTTTGGTGATATCTTTTGAACTTGCGTCGCTTACCGGCGGATTACAAGTCGCCGAAATTGCAAAAAAAATATGGCTGGCCGAAAGCAATAATAATCTGAATTTACTGGCCGATGCCGCCAATCGATTGAACCATTTCCTGCTCTTGGCTACTTCCCCCACGATTGACAGCAAATCGATCAAAATAGAGGATCTTGCCCTTTGCCTTACCAATTACATTATTCTGCGCTATGCGCTTTTTCAGTATCTTTCCAAAGGGGAAAGGGAAATAAGCCTGCCGTGGTCCGAGACAATCAGATGGTCCGATTTGCCCAAAGAGAATAGAGTTTCGCATTTTCTTTCGATGAGATGGGTTTCCATGATCATACTGTATATGGATCGTTATCTGGATCAATTGTCTCCGGCTTTGGCTCACTCAACTGACGAGTTCCGCGAGACCCTTAGGTATCCGATATATCCGATTGTCCCTGATGAGGACAAAGAAGACGAAAATATTCTGGGACAGGCTGTTGCCCTGCACCGAAAAAATCAGGATTATTATCAATTGTGGCTAAGGTTCTTGATAAATGGAGAAAAAGATTTTTACTTTGAACCGATATGGGATAAGGAGGCACCCTACCTTGAAACACTCGTGAATCTGCTCGCCGATATCGAACTCGAAGCCAGAAATATGGCTCGGGAATTCTCGACGATTTGGAATGAAATCAGAAAGGTTCCGGCTGAAATCCAGCAAAATCCCTCCATGGACGTTTTTTTCGATGAAACCCGAGACGATATTTTCCTTAAGCATAAAATTAATTTGCCCAGCTACTTTCTTCGTCCTACTTTTAAATAATGGTGATCAAATGGGTCACTTTGAAAAAAAAATCAAAGTCGCTACAGGTGAAATTCCCGCCGATATTGTACTAAAAGGCGGAAGAATTATTAATGTATTTACTCGCGAAATTCAAAATGCCGATATCGCGCTCTCAGGTGAATACATTGCAGGTTTAGGTTCGTATGAGGGCAAAGCCATTCTCGATGTAACAAATAAATACGTTTTGCCCGGATTTATAGATGGCCATATTCATCTTGAGAGCACAATGCTTGCTCCTTACGAATTGTCAAAAGCTTTGATAAAAAATGGTACCACAACCGTTATAGCGGACCCCCACGAAATAGCCAATGTTCTCGGAGAGGATGGGATTCGCTTTTATCTGGAACAAACCGAAGGACTTCCCGTTGATTTTTATTTCATGCTGCCATCCTGTGTTCCTGCAACTTGCATGGAAACAGCCGGTGCAAAACTTACTGCTGCCGATCTTTTGAAATTCAAAAGCCACCCAAGGGTACTTGGATTGGCCGAGATGATGAATAGCGCAGGGGTCTTATCTGCCGATCAGGATATTATCTCAAAAATTCTCCTCTTCAAGGACACCGTCCTGGATGGCCACGCCCCTTCTCTTTCCGGAAAAGATCTGAATGCATATGTGAGCTGCGGAATCCGTTCCGATCATGAATGTACGCAAACCTCCGAAGCTCTGGAAAAATTACGGTTGGGAATGCATCTGATGATCCGCGAAGGAACTCAGGCAAAAAATCTAAAAACGCTTGCGCCTGTTGGAAATTCCTCGACTGCTATGCAATGCTCTCTCGTAACGGACGATCTCCATCCGCACGACCTCCTGATCAAGGGACATATGAACTACCTGATCAACAGAGCTGTTTCTGAAGGCATCGATTCGATTTCGGCTATTGTCATGGCGACGCTCAGTACCGCTCGATATTTCGGTCTTCGGAATGTCGGGGCAATTTCCCCAGGCTATATTGGCGATATTGTCGTGCTTTCATCTCTCGATCCTGTTTGTATCGAAACTGTGATAAAAAAAGGCGTGGTTGTATACTCCGATGGGGAATTGCGCGATCAACGAATGTCATTGCCCTCCCCAATCCTGTTTGAGAATACAATGCACATAAAATCGTATGATACCGGTTCATTTCGTATTCAGAGCCAAGGAGATTTCATACGGACCATCAGGGTTGTTCCCGACCAATTATTAACCATTCAGGAGCATTTGCGCACACCCGTTCATGAAGGTAACGTCATTTCTGATCCCGATCTCGATCTACTTAAGCTAGCCGTGCTGGAGCGCCACAGAGAATCCGGCAACATCGGAATCGGCATGGTACAGGGCTTCGGAATGAGAAAAGGTGCGTTGGCCACATCCGTTGCTCACGATTCTCATAATGTAATTTGTGTCGGTTGCACGGATGACGATATGTATACGGCGGTAAAATGCATAGAGGATATGGGTGGAGGGCTTGCAGTTGTTGCTGACGGAAGAGTTTTAGCGAAATTAGCTTTGCCTCTGGCCGGACTTTTATCCGACTTACCTCTGGCTGAAGTTGCGGAAATTTCTGAATCGCTGCGGCAAGCAGCCCATGAACTCGGATGCCAACTGAAGGAACCGTTTATGGCTCTGTCTTTCCTGGCATTGCCGGTCATTCCGGAATTGAAGATAACGGATATGGGACTTTTTGATGTGCAATCATTCCACCATGTACCCTTATTTATTTAAATCAGTATAAAACAAAAAAGGCAGCCCGAATATTTCGGTCCTGCCTTTTAAATTTCATGGAGGCGGCATCCGGATTTGAACCGGAGAATAACGGTTTTGCAGACCGCTGCCTTACCACTTGGCTATGCCGCCAAAAAAAAATTGGAGCGGGCGAACGGATTCGAACCGTCGACGTCCACCTTGGCAAGGTGGCACTCTACCGCTGAGTTACGCCCGCTCAACGATTGGTAAAATTATTCGAATTGGCTTCTAATGTCAATAAAAAACTGCTTACAAAATTGAGAAACTTGTAGCTGCTTCGATATTCTAATACCTGGTCAGGGCCCATCTGTAAAACTTCAGTCCATAATCAAATCCGGATAAAATTGTCAGAGCCAAAGCAACATAAAGGATTACCGTTCCGACCTGATGGGTATCGATACCGAACAAGGGATAGTGGACCAGCAAGGCGGTTATCGCCATTACCTGCGCCAGTGTTTTCTGTTTTCCCAGTTTACTAGCGGAGATGATTGCACCTCCTGCTGTGGAAATATGACGGATGCCATCCATTGCAAAATCCCGCAGGATTATCAGGGCCACGATCCATGCCGGAATGCGGCCGAGGGGAATCATCAGAATCATTGCTGTACTGACGATAAGCTTATCGGCAACCGGGTCCAGAATTTTCCCGGCTTTTGTTACAATCTGATATTTTCTGGCGATATACCCGTCGAGCAGATCCGTTATTGCTGCAATTATAAAAAAGACGGCGATTACGAGGCTGAGAATTCTTCCCGGCTCAAGAAGCAACAGAAAGAGAAAAGGAATCACGGTAATTCTCAACAAAGTGATCAAATTAGGTAAATTGATCATTTCATTTCGTTGATCATTTAATTCCGGATTCAAAATGGTCTCTTTCGTCCCTTCTAACACGATTCACCTATTTTTTAGGTACTTTCTTCCAATCCGCCAAAAAATTTTCAATCCCCA
>DHHG01000101.1:0-2183 GCA_002403175.1 Syntrophaceae bacterium UBA4778
ACCAGATTATCTATTTTGACTCCTTTTTGGATCCATGTTTTTCCCAAGGCACCCCGATCGACTGTCGTATTTGCACCTATTTCAACGTCATCGTCGATTTGAACAATTCCAATTTGCGGGATTTTTAAATTCTCGACCCCGGGATTTGCGAACCCAAATCCATCGCCGCCGATAACGACCCCGGCATTCAAAATAACCTTTTTGCCGATCAGACATCGATTGTAAATGACAACGTTCGGGTACAGAATAGAATTCTCCCCGATAACGGCTTCATCTCCTATATAGACGCCTGGATACAAAACGACTCCATCCTTGATTTTGGCGCCGTGTCCAATATACACATTGGGATAGATCACAGCCGACTCTGCAATCTCCGCATCCGCCTCGATGTGAGCATGCGGACTGACTCCGGACCTGGTCTGCTTTCGAGGATAAAGCAATTCCAGAACCCGCGCCAGAGAAGCATAAGGATCTTTTACAACCAGTAGATTTTTTCCTTCAACACCCTCTGCAGAATCAACCAGAATGGCTGAAGCCTGGGTCGTCTCCAATTTGCTTCTGTATTTCGGATTGGCAATAAAGGTCAGATCACCGGTGCTGGCGTCATCAAGGCTCTTGATCCCTTGAATGATAACTGTTCCATCGCCGACCAGATTTGCTTCAAGAAAATCCGCAATTTCCTGCAATGTTTTTGTCGCCACTGTTCACGTCCTGAGATTGAGTAATACAGCGCTGATGGAAATGTTCTAACAGCTTGCGTCCATTTCTGGGTGAGCGCATTCGCTATGAAATCGAACTCTTTGCACAGCCTGTCTAATGATTTATTTGATTATTTTTTCCTTCTATTCATTTCGGCAACAATTCTCTTTGTCAAATTGTTGCTTTTGGAATGGTAGACAACAACCGGATTATTGATATCCAGTATCAGGGTATAGCCTTCCTTGTCGCCGAAAGAATTGACAATTTTCATAACTTCAGGAATGAGCTTCTGAGAAAGTTGCTGATCGCGCGCGGAAAGCTCCTCATTGGAATCGGCTACCAGCCGCTGATAATCCCGGAAATGTTTTTGATAATCCAATTCCTTTTCCTTAATGGCATCCGGTTTCAGGACGGAGCGTTGTTTTTCAATAGCCTCTTTCATTTTCTTCAACTCCGCTTCCGTCTGCTGAATGGAGGCCTTCCTTTTTTCAAAGGTTTTTTTGAATTCCGCTGCAGCCTGTTTTCCTGCATCCGATGTCGATATGATCTCTCTCAAATCGATAAAACCGATCTTCGCGGAACCTTGTGCCGATGCTTGTGACACGGACAAAAGAACGGTTAGACCCAGAATAATCACCATGATCCCCAAACTCTTTTTCATGGTATAGACCCTCCTGTTTAAGAATTTTGATTTTCGAAAATACAGGCAGGTTCTCTCACCTGCCTCTAATAAAAAAGAACCCGGCCTAATCTCAAGGAAGGGCGGTACATATCTTTCAAATATAAGCTTCAGACGCCCTCAGCCGGATCAGACTAAGATATCCCTTGCGCACCTTACATAAAGTAACCCATTGTAAACTCCCACCTGGTTGCCGGTTCGTCGTTTTTCCGATCAAGGACATAACCCCATTCAAGCCTCAAGGGACCGATTGGAGAATACCAGCGGATGCCTACTCCAGCGGTTTTGCGCATATCATTCAGATAATAACCATGGTTCCAGGCATTTCCTGTATCGAAAAAAATTACTCCTTTCATTCCGGCATTTTTGATGAGAGGGAAAACCACTTCAGCGTTAAAATTAAGCATCGTCAACCCGCCTATGGTATCCCCGGTAGCCGGATCGATCGGGCCGACCTCACGCAACCCCCTCAAGGAATTGATGCCACCAAGGTAAAATCTTGTCCAGACAGGCACATCTTTGCCTTCGAATTCCTGCAAATAGCCTATCCGCCCCCGAATTCCAAATACACTCTCCAGAGGAAGCGCATAGAACCAGGCGGAGCTGGCCGTATATTTTGCATACGCAGTAGTACCTCCCAGAGGTCCTCCCGTATATTCAATATTCACACTGTTTTTGGAACCTCTCGTGGGAAACATATAATCATCGGTTGTATCACGCGCCAACGAAACGGTGATGCTGCTCGTGGTTGTTTCCCCTTCCTGCTTTCGGACATAAAATGAAGCATCTTCCGTTAAATCACTCA